>DASWGV010000001.1:0-2556 GCA_036393515.1 Gemmatimonadales bacterium
CCGCTGGGGCGGCACCGCTTCGGCGTCGCGAGCTTCGCTGGGCCCTCCTGGGTGCCGCGATCGCCGCGTCCTTGCTCATCGGCGTCGCGGTGGGACCATGGCGAACCACGGACCGAGCCTCGGTGGCGGTGCTCCCCTTCCTCGACCTGAGTCCCGCGGGCGATCGGGCGTACCTTAGCGACGGACTGACCGAGGAGTTGCTGAATGCTCTGGCGAAGATCCCCGGGCTCCGCGTGGCGGCGCGTTCCTCGTCGTTCCAGTTCCGCGACCCCGGAACCGACGTTCGGATGGTCGGCCAGCGCCTCGGCGTGGCCGCCGTGGTCGAGGGGAGCGTGCGGCTCGAGGGCACCCGACTGCGGGTGACGGCGCAGCTCATCGAGACCCGGCGCGGTTACCATCTCTGGTCGGAGCAATACGACCGCGATCTGGAGGACATCTTCGCCGTCCAGGAGGAGATTGCCCGCACGGTCGCGTCGGCGCTGAGCGCCGAGCTGGTGAGCGGGCTGCCGGACATTCTGGTGGCGCGCGCCACGGAGAGCACGGAAGCGTACGACCTCTATCTGCGGGGACGGCACGACTGGAACAGCCGGACGACCGAGGGGATGTGGCGGGCGCTGCGGGCGTTCGAGCGGGCGATCGCTATTGATCCGGGGTACGCCGCCGCCTACGCCGGGCTCTCCGACACCTGGCAGCTCCTGCCGGACTACGGCGACGTCCCCGCGCGGCAGGGCCTGGCACAGGCCAAGACGGCCGCGCTCCGCGCCATCGCCTTGGACAGCTCGCTGGCCGAGGCGCACGCGTCGCTCGCCGCCCTATTGGACGACTACGACCGTGACCGCGCCGGCGCTGAGCACGAGTATCGCCAGGCCATCTTGCTGAATCCCGGGTACGCCACCGCCCGCCAGTGGTTGGCGATCCACCTGGCCGACGACGGGCGCTTTGACGAAGCGATCGCCGAGATTGAGCGCGCTCGCCGGTTGGATCCGCTGTCCCGCATCATCAACACGGCGGTGGGTGCCGTGCGGTACTTCGCGCGGGACTACCCCGGATCGGTGGCCGAGTACCGGGCCGTGCTGGATCAGGCCCCGGACTTTGCCCTGGCGTGGGCCTTGATGGGCAGGGTATTCCTGGTTGAAGGCCGCGTCGACACGGCCCTCAGCGCCCTCAAACACGCGGTGAATCTATCGGACGGTGACCCGAGCTACCGGGCGGTGTACGCGGCTGCCCTGGCCGCCGCCGGACGACGCGATGAGGGAAGCGCGCTGGCGCGTGACCTGAAGGACGTACCGCCCGGTGGCTACGTCCCCTACTGCGAGCTCGCCTCCGCCTTTCTGTACCTCGGTGACGACGCGGCGGCGTTGGATCTTTTCGAACGGGGGTTCGAGGAACGGGACCCGGCCATCAAGCACATCGGGGTGGAGCCCCTCTATGACCGTATTCGGGAGCACCCGCGTTTCCACGCGCTGCTTCAGGGGGCAGGACTCCGATAGGACCGGACCTACTTTCTCAGCATCTTGAATGCCGGTCCCCAGCACGCCGATCTTCATGTCTGTCACCTCCTCACCGCGATGGGCCGTGCCGCCCCGCCACGATGCTCTCGAGGGATACGACGGCGCGGCGGACCGCCTTCAGCTCATCGGCCGGCAACTCGCGCAACAAATCGGTCAACATCCGGACCCTCCGTTCGCGTCCCTCCTGCATCACCCGGATACCCTTCCGGGTGGCCGCCACCCGCGTCACGCGACCGTCAATGGGGTCCGGGATGCGCCGCAGAAAGCCTCCCCGCTCCAGGGCCTGGACCAGCCGCGTCATGGTCGGCGGCTTCACCTGCTCGGCCGCGGCCAGCTCACTCAGGGTCAGGGGCCCGCCAAAGACCACGACGGAGAGAGCGGACAGTCGCGGTCCGGTCAGCCGGCTCTCCACGTCCACCCGCCGCAACCGCCGGAGGAGGTGAATGGCCAGCGAATGCAGCCGGTCGGCCACGTCATGGAACTCGCGGTACAGGGCGGAGGACGGGGGAGCAGATCGCGACATGGCCCAAGTATAAGAGCGGTGCCCCGGCTTGACAGGCCGCCGGGGCTTTACTTAGCATAGCTAATCAGTGGCCTGAGCGGAAGCCGGCGCCATGCCGCTCACGGCCCGTCCCTGCCGCGCCGTTGGGAGCACGCCCATGACCCCCGTGACCACCGGCATCCTCCAGCTGCACATCCGCGCCACCGAGCTGCCCCGCGCCATCGCGTTCTACCGCGACGTGCTGGGGTTGCCGTTCGTGTTCGAGAGCAACGGCCTGGCGTTCTTTCAGTGCGGGGCGACGCGGCTGATGCTCAGCCGCCCGGAGCGGCCGGAGCTGGATCACCCAAGCTCCATTGTCTACTTCGGCACCGACGACATCCAGGCCGGACGGGACACACTGATACAGCGCGGCGCCCAGGACGTGGGGAAGCCCCACGTCATCGCCAAACTGCCGGGACGTGAGGTATGGTTGTGCGACTGGAAGGACAGTGAGGGCAACCTCATGTGCCTGATGGAGGAGAGGAGTCAGGGTTGAGCAGCGCG
>DASWGV010000002.1:0-1544 GCA_036393515.1 Gemmatimonadales bacterium
TCCCAATCTGGATCGCCGACTACGTGCTGCCCGGCTATGGCACCGGCGCGATCATGGGGGTGCCCGCGCACGACGAACGCGACTTCGCCTTTGCGCGCCGCTATGAGCTCCCCATCCGCTACGTGGTGGCACCCCGGGGCACCGAACCGGCCCAAGACGCCGCGTTCGTGGCGCACACCGATGACGAGGTGCTCATCAACTCGGGCGCGTTCACCGGCATGAGCGCAACGGAAGGCATCCGGGCCATTACCGCCCACGTCGCCGACCGAGGAATGGGCGGGCCGGCCGTGTCATACAAGCTCCGTGACTGGCTGGTGAGCCGTCAGCGGTACTGGGGCGCGCCCATCCCGATCGTGTATTGCGACGTCCATGGGCCGCAGCCAGTGCCCGAGGCCGAGCTACCGGTGCTCCTGCCCCGTGACGTGGACTTCGCCCCCACGGGCGTCTCCCCGCTTCAGTCGCACCCGGAGTTCCTGGCGGCCACGTGCCCGGTGGGCGGCGAGCCGGCGCGGCGCGAGACCGACACCATGGACACCTTCGTGGACTCGTCGTGGTATTTCCTCCGCTACTGCTCCCCGCGGTTCGAAGCCGGCCCGTGGGATCCGGAAGCCATGCGCCACTGGATGCCGGTCGACCTGTATACCGGCGGCGCGGAGCACGCGGTCCTGCACCTGCTGTACAGCCGCTTCTTCGTGAAGGCCCTGCGCGACATGGGCCATCTGGAGTTCGACGAACCGTTCGTGGCCCTCCGCAACCAGGGCCAGATCCTGGGCGCCGACCACCACCGGATGAGCAAGAGCCGCGGCAACGTCGTCAACCCCGACGAGCTGGTGGCCCGATACGGAGCCGATACCGTCCGCCTGTTCCTGCTCTTCGTCGGGCCCTGGGACCAGGGTGGGCCATGGTCACCGACCGGCATCGAAGGCGTGTCGCGCTTCCTGACGCGTGTATGGAACCTGGCACATGCCCCGGTGAACGAGTCAGAGCGCCGTGGGCCAGCGCAGACCATGCCGGGCCTGCCGCCCTTCAACCCGATGACCGGGGAGATCCCCGGCAGCGGGGGCACGTCCGCGGATCTCCTGCTGGCCGCGATCGAGGGCGGAAGCCGGGCGCTGCAGCGTGTGACCCACCAGACGATCGCCGCGGTCAGCGAAGACTACGCTGCCCTCCATTTCAACACCGCGATCGCCAAACTCATGGAATTGACCACCGCCATTGCCCGGGCTCGAGATGACGGGCTGGCAGGGACCGATGCCTACCAACAGGCGGTGGACACGCTGCTCCTGTTGCTGGCGCCGGCGGCGCCGCACCTGACGGAGGAGCTGTGGGAACGGCGCGGGCGGCCGTACTCGATCCACCAGCAGCCCTGGCCGATGGCCGACGAGGGCCTGGCGGCCGCGGACCTGATCGAGCTGCCGGTCCAAGTCGACGGCAAGCTGCGCGACCGGCTGCTCGTGGCGCCCGACACCTCGGAGACCGAAATCGAGCGGTTGGCGCTCGCATCGGCCCGGGTGCAGGCGCACCTCGACGGGCAGCCACCGGCC
>DASWGV010000003.1:0-9347 GCA_036393515.1 Gemmatimonadales bacterium
TCTCTCGGCAGCAGCCGCACGATGGTTCCCTTCCACGGGGCGACAGAAGGTGTCTGCGTGACGCACTTGTTACAAGGCTCCCGAGCTTGTGATCAAGCGACTTCGGTATATATTCGGTTGACGATGGCCGAACAGATGCCGAAAGATATTGCTTCCAAAGATCCGATACCCCACCGGCAATCGTATGCCCAGGATCCCGTAATCACTTGTCCAGAATGCTGTTATAGAGTCACGTATGCGTCAGGCTGCTGCTTCTGTCCCGCTTGCGGCTGGTCGGCCTGCTCCTAAGAGCAGTTCGGCCGCCAGCTCCGGTTCCGGATCCCGGACCCGGGGGAACCCGCTTCCCCTGCTGGATCAGCGCGCCCGCGGAGCGCGGTTCTATTCCCACCTGGTGCGGTCGGTGCTCAACACACCGGAGTCCACCGGCATTGGCTGCTGGTCCTTCAATCCATATGTGGGCTGCGAGTTCGGCTGCACCTACTGCTATGCCCGGTTTGCACACCGGTATGTGTTGGAGCGCGCGCGTGACACCGGGCGGGTGAGCTCAGCCGAGTTCGCCAAGTTGCGCGGTCCGAACGGTTGGGAGGGGTTCGAGCATCAGATCTTCGTGAAGGACCGGAGTGCGTTGCTGGAGGCGCTGGACCGAGACCTCCCGCGCCTGCTCTCTCGAAATGTATCTGGTGACGGTGAGACGCTCCTCATCGGCTCGTCCACGGATCCCTATCAGCCCGCCGAGCGCCGTTTTGAGATCACCAAAGCCGCCCTGGAGCGGCTGCTCCGGGAACACGGCCTCACCATCGGCATCATTACCAAGAGCTCCCTCATTTGTCGCGACACCGAGCTGCTGGCCGCGCTGAGCCAGCGGCACCGCGTGCTGGTGAATGTGTCCCTCATCTCCACGGATCCCGCATTGATCAAGCTCCTGGAAGCACGCTCACCCGCTCCCCACGTTAGGCTCCGTACCCTGCGGCGCCTCACTCAGTGCGGCGTGACCGCCGGCGTGCTGGTCGCACCCATCCTCCCGGGCATCACGGACTCTCTGGAGAACCTCAGGTTGCTGCTGGAGGCCGCCAAGGCGCACGGGGCGTGTTTTGCCCACCCCAGTCCGCTGCGGCTCTATCCCGCCGTGCGGCCCCTGCTCCTGCCAGTGATCCAGCAGCGGTTCCCGTCCCTGGCGGCACGATACCGGGAGGCCTACCATGGCCTGGGTCGCGCGCCCAAGGAGTACCACGCCGCCTTGGTGCGGCGGTTCGAGCGTATCGCGCAGGTCATTGGGATCCCCACGCAAAGCGAGCCCCGCGCCGCCGCGGGTGTGGAGCGCCAACTCAACCTCTGGCCGGAGCAACGACCGTGAAGAAGATGACGCCAATTCTCTACGTGGAAGCCATTGAGCCCTGTCTCGATTTCTGGACCAAGCGGCTGGGCTTCACCAAGACCGTCGACGTGCCCCACGGTGACAAGCTGGGCTTTGCGATCCTGGTGAAAGACGGAGTGGAGCTGATGTACCAGACCTGGGCCAGCGCGGAGGCGGACATTTCCGGACTCCTCAAGAAGACCTCGGCGCCCTCGGCCGCATTGTTCATCGAGGTGGAGGATATTGACGCCGTTGAACATGCCATGAAGGGAGTGGCGTTCGCGCACCCGAGGCGAAAGACCTTCTATGGCGCCACGGAGTTCTACGTGCGGGAACCCGGCGGCCACGTGGTGGGGTTTGCCCAGATGGAGGGATGAACCGGATGGCCGGATGGGCAGGCAATGACCGGCGACCATCGCCTGCCCTCAGAGCGGCAGCCGCGGCTCCGTCGGCACAGCTCCTCTAATCCCCAGGGGCGCCAGAACCGACCAATACGCCTCCTCCAGCTCCGGCGGCACCTCCACGTCCCCGCCGAAGTAGAGCTTCCGCAGCATGGCCGCGTTGACCGCTTCCTGCCCGCGGTAGTGGTTGTTGGTAATCACATAGGTGTCGCGCGCCCGCTGGGCTACCTCATGGATGCGGTCGAGCCAGGGCGTGAGCTCCTCGGCCGAATACAGGTAGTCGTATCGTTCATGCGGCGCCGCATCCTCGGCAAACCAGTGCTCGTAATTCCTCCCGTGCAGCCGGACATAACCCGTCTCGGCCGTGACCTGGGCGTCCGGCTTGATGGAATTGCGGAACACCGGCTGATCAATGTTCACTACACCCACCTGACGCTCCGCCAGAGCGGCGTAGAACTCCGGCACGTTCCACGACCCGTGGCGGACTTCCACCACCAGTGGATACGCCGAGAACGCGCCAATCACGTCATCCAGCCACTCGCGTGAATCGGCGGTGCGCTTGAACGACCAGGGAAACTGAATCAGCACGCAGCCGAGTCTGCCCGACTCCGCGAGGGGATCCAGGCCTTCGCGCACGGCGGTCACTTCGTTCGGCGACCATGCGGTGTCTCGCTCGTGGGTGAAGCGGTGCCACAACTTGGCGGTGAACCGGAAGTTCTGGTTCTGTACCACCCGGCGCGCCCAACTCCGGGCCGAGGCTGGCGCAGCCGGGCGGTAAAAGGTGGAATTGATCTCGATGGTGTCGAAGTAGCGGGTAAGGTAAGCCAACGGGTCAAAGCCACGTGGCTTGGTGGTGGGGTACACCGGCCCCCACCAGTCCTTGTAGTCCCAACCTGCCACGCCAAATCTAATCATACCAATAAGTTATCACGATTTGCCGATTGGTCTTGCGATCACCCAAGCTTCGGTATATCTTCGGGTCCCTCTGAAAGCTACCGCCGCATGTGGGATTGGACCAGTAGCACCATTTTTTCCTCCTCCCTCCTCACCCGGCCAGGTAGGGTAGATAGGGGAATCACCTCTCCTCATCTGAGGGGAGGTGGAGCGGGGAAGCTGCAAAGTGCCTACGCCGTCTGCGTCTGGATTCCTCTTTTCGCTCTTCGCGCGGAAGAAACCCGGCAGCCCGAGCTCCTATCCAAGCCCAGCGCCATTCTGTCACCGCAAGACACCAAACGTATCTGGCAAGTTTCTTCCATTGCGCGGCGCCACGGCGTGAAACTCGGCATGACCGTGAGCCAGGCCATTGGCCTCTGCCCCATGCTGACGCTGTGCGAGCCAGATCCCGTCTACTACGACGAGCGGTTCGCGTGTCTGCTCCTGGCGCTCTCTCAGGTGAGCCCGGTGATCGAGCCCGCGGAATTGGGGCGCGCGTTTGTTGGGGTGGATGGATTGGGAGGATTGTACGGAGGGCCGGCGGGACAAATTGACATCATAGCTCAGGCGGTAGAGCGGCACAGCGGCACAGCTGCAGCTGCCGCTCCTGCCGCTGGGGGTGGAGGTGGGCGGGGCGGCCGCCGCCGGGGGGTGGAAGGGAGTGGAGTGACTGCCGCTGAGGGGTGGGGTGGTGGTTGGGCTGCCGCTGTGCGGTTGGGTTGGGGTCGGGGCAAGTTCGTATCCTGGGTGGCCGCCACTCGGGCGGAACCTGGCAGCGCCGTCATCGTCACTGATGCCGAGCGAATGGAGTTTCTGGCTGGTCAACCCATTGCCGTACTGCCCCTGGATCCCGACACGCACCGGAGACTCCGGCAACTCGGCCTGAAGACGCTGGGCGATCTCGCGGCGCTCCCTGAAGCAGCCGTGATCTCGCAGTTCGGACGCCCGGGTCGCACGCTGTGGCGCCTCGCCGCGGGTGCCTCGAGCGAGCCAGTCGTCGGCCGCGAGACGCCGGAGCCCATCGTGGTGGAAGTGGACTTCCCCACTCCGGTGGCGGACCGCACCATGCTCACCCACGCGCTGGAGAGGTTGATCGAGCGCGCGCTCAAGCATCCACGCCGCGCGGGATTCCGGGTGCACGTGGCGCGAGCGCGGGCCGCGCTGGAGCAGGGTGCTTCCTGGATGACGGAGGTCACGCTCAAAGATCCGTCGGCCGATCGCGACCGTATTGCCGCGCCTCTCAAGGCGCGGCTCGAGCAATCCCCACCCACCGGCGCGGTGGAGCGCCTGGCGGTGGAGTTCATCCGGTTCGCGCCCGGCACCACGGAGTTTCAGCTCTTCGCGCATGACGCCGCCAGCGCGGCCCGCGCCGGCCGCCGCAGCGCACTGCATGAAGCCGTCCAGGAGATCAAGACGCGTCTCAAGCGCCACCTGCTCCATCACATCATCGAGGTGCAACCATGGTCGCGACTGCCCGAGCGCCGATACGCGTTGATCGACTTCGATGCCTGAATCTCCCCCGGCAAATCGACGTGGAACTGGATGGGCATGGTCTCCCTCGCCTGGTGAAGGAGGTGGGCGAGGAGAGACGAGAAGACGCGAGGAGGGACCAGGAGGGCAAGCGTGTCGAGGCGGTCGGCGAAGTCTGGCGTGTGGACGATGAGTGGTGGCGAGAACCAATTGGCCGTCGTTACGTGGAAGTGACGCTGGAAGGAGGGGCACACCTGGTGTTGTTCGAGGATCTGGCAACCGGATCATGGTTTGCCCAGCGGATCTAGGACTCGTCCCTCTCGTCTCTTGATGTACGCCGAGCTCCACTGCCACTCCGCCTTTTCCTTTCTGGACGGCGCCACGCTCCCGGAGCATATGGCACTGGAAGGCCGGGCGTTGGGGTATTCCGCGCTCGCCCTCACGGATCACAATGGTCTGTACGGCTCCATGGCGTTCGCTCAATCCGCCATGCAGATGGGGCTTCAGGCCATCACCGGCGCCGAGGTCACGCTGCTGGACGGCTCACACGTTACGCTGCTCGCGGAAACACCCGTGGGCTACGCCAACTTGTGCCGGCTGCTCACCGAGACGCACCTGGGCCGCGAGGATCGGCGCGATCCGCGGCTGGACTTCGCTTCCCTGGAGCGGCGTCATGACGGACTGATCGTGCTCTCCGGGTGCCGCCACGGACTGCTCCCCCGCATCCTCGCCACCGAAGGGTTCACCGCGGCCCAACGGTTCGCCGAGCGCTGCCGCGCCGTATTCAGCCGGGAGCGGTTCTTCGTGGAAATCCAGCGCAACGCGGTGCGCGGGGACCGGGACCTCACCCGGGCGCTGTGCGACATCGCCGATACCGTTGGGCTCTCGGTGGTTGCGACCGGCGACGTGCACTACCATCGACGCGAGCGGCACCGGTTGCACGATATCCTGGTCGCCATCCGCCACCGCTCCACGCTGGACGCATCGCACGCTGTCCGCCGGGCCAACAGCGAGTTCTTCCTGCGGCCGCCGGAAGCAGTCGCGGCGGTTTTCCGAGACCGACCGGACGCCATCGCCAACACCGCTGTGATCGCCGAACGCTGCAAGGCGTTCGACCTTACCAAAGACCTGGGCTACACCTTCCCTGACTTTCGCGGCGCCGAGCGCGCCACAGCGCCGGAGACCCTGCACCAGTTCTGCCACGCCAAGCTGGACCAGTTGTATCCCGTGGATTCCGCTCTGCGTCGTGAGGCGGAGTCTCGGCTGGCCGAAGAGCTGAGGCTCATCGAGCATCACAGGCTCTGCGGATTTTTCCTAGTCTATCACGATCTGTTCGACCTGGCGCGTGAGGTGGGGGCGGACGTACGGCGCGGCAGCCGCCGTGCGCACGCCAACCTGCTACCCGGCCGCGGGCGCGGGTCGTCCGTTTCCTCTATCGTTTGCTACTTCCTCGGCCTGTCGCACATCGATCCGGTCGCGAACCACCTGTTTCTTGGCCGGTTCCTGAACGAGACGCTCGCATCGGTCCCTGATATTGATCTCGATTTCCCGCGCGAGATCCGCGAGGAGCTGATCCGCCGGGTCTACCAGCGCTACGGGGCCGAGCACGTGGGCCTCGTGTGCGCGTACCCCACGTATCGGATGCGCTCGGCGGTGCGGGAGATCGGCAAGGCGCTGGACCTGCCGCCCGGCGAGATCGAGCAGGTGGCGCGCCTGGCGGATCATCATTCGGCCGCATCGCTCCGGGAGGAATTGCGCTTACTTCCGGGGTTCGCTGATCGGGTGGAGGCACCTCTCTGGCGGGATCTCTGCGACCTGGCCGTGGAGATCGCGGGCCTGCCTCGGCACATCTCGCAACACGTGGGCGGGATGGTCATCTCCAGCCGCCCACTAGTCGAGCTGGTCCCGCTCGAGCGGTCGGCCATGCCGGACCGGGTGATCTGCCAGTGGGACAAAGATTCCTGCGACGACGCCCGGTTCATCAAGATCGACTTTTTGGCCCTCGGCATGCTCTCACTCGTTGAGGAGTGCGTCGAGTTGGTCGCCGAGCACCAGGGCACGCCGCCCGATCTCTCGCGCATTGATTTCAACGACCAGGCCGTCTATGACCGCATCTGCTCGGGCGATACCGTGGGCCTGTTCCAAATCGAGAGCCGTGCCCAGATCCAGATGATCCGCCGCACCCGGCCGCGGAACCTGGAGGATCTCGCGGTGGAGGTCGCGATCGTGCGGCCGGGACCCATCGTGGGCGGGGCGGTGAACCCCTACGTTCGCCGCCGCGAGGCCCAGCGCGTGGCCGAGCAGCAGGGACACCCCTACGATCCACCGGTGGACCATCCGCTGCTCAGGGAATGTCTGGGCGAAACGCTGGGCGTCATTCTTTATCAGGACCAGGTGCTCCAGGTATGTCAGGCGCTCGCCGGCTTCACTCCGGGCCAGGCGGAAGCGCTGCGCCGCGCCATGACCCGACGCCGGAGCCGCGCGCTGATGGAAGGGTTCTGGGACGAGTTCCTGCGCGGCGCGCTGGCTCGCGAAGTCTCGGAGCCCACGGCGCGCAAGGTGTTCGAGCAGGTCACCGCGTTCTCCGAATTCGGCTTTCCCAAGTCCCATGCCGCGGCGTTCGGGCTGCTGGCGTATCAATCCGCCTGGCTCCGGCACTATCACCCGGTGGAGTACTACACCGGGCTGTTCAACAACCAGCCCATGGGGTTCTACTCCCTCGACGCGCTGGGGCGGGACGCTGCGCGCCACGGGATCGAGATACGGTTGCCGGATGTGAATCGGAGTGATGTGTGGAGTACGGTAGAAAGGGAGGTCGACGGCGGTTCGCAAGACACGGCAGAGCGGCAGAGCGGCAGAGCGGCAGATGATGACGACGAAGCAACGGACCGCCGGTCCGGCCCGCCGGTCCGCCCACAGGCCGCTGTCCGCGTGGGACTGGGCTTTCTCCGCGAATGGGGCGGCGAAGTGGCCGAGCAAGTGGTGCTGGAACGCGAGCGGCATGGGCCGTTCAGGAGTTTGGGCGATCTGGTGCGCCGCGCCCCGGTCAAACTTTCACGAAACGCCATCGAGCATCTCGTGTGGGTGGGCGGGTGCGACGGCTTTGGACTCACCCGGCGCGATCTGCTGTGGCAGGTGGGGCTGTGGCTCCCGCCCAAGTGCGACGAACGCAACCCTGCGCGGGTGCGCGCACAGCTCGAGCTGTCGCTCAATCATCCCTTTGAGAACCTCCGGTTCGCCGGCCTGGAAGCGGACGAACGGCTGCTCGCCGAGTACGAAGTGCTGGGGTTCGCGACCGGGGGGCACCCGCTGATGCTGCTGCGCGAGGCGTTGCCGCCGGGCGTGGTGCAGAGCGACCGGCTGCCATCACTCGACAGCGGAGTAACGGTGGACCTGGTAGGCCTCGCCGTGGCCCGCCAGCGGCCGGGCACCGCCAAGGGCTATGTGTTCCTGCTGCTCGAGGACGAGGCCGGCATGATCAACGTGATCGTCCGGCCGGACGTCTACGAGCGAGACCGCCTCGCCATCCGGGGGGAGCCGTTCGTGTGGGTGCGGGGCAAGCTCCAAAAGGACGGAGCGACACTGAATGTGCTGGCGGAGGAAGTGAAAGCCCTAAGTGCCCGGCGGAGCGGCAGGTCGGCGGATCTGCCCCGTGTTACACAAAACCGCTCACCATATGCTTTCTTGAAAAGCATGCGCCGAGTGGCGCCGGATGCAAAAAGCTGGGGGTGAGGAGCCTATTTCCCCTGAGCCACCGCATTGCCAGTGAGAATCGATCCCAGGGCAAGGCGGACGGCCCTGGTGTTCCGCTCCGCATCCCGAAACAACTCGCTCCGTGGCACTTCCCGATACCCCTCGCCACGCCCACCCGCCGGCTTTTCCCACACCTCTATACCGCCGCGGTTCACATACACCACTTCCCCGTCCATATCCTCGATCTGGACTTCCAACGACAGCGCCGGCGTCGTCGCCGCATTCTCCTCGCCTGCGATCGCCCGCAACGCAGCCGAAAAGATGGACTGGACCCGCTGCGAGGTCCCGTCCCAACTCGCCTTCCAGTCCGACACCCCGGCGTCCACCACCACGATGCTCGGGAACAGAACGGCATCCGCCCCATGTTCCTCGCGCAGAATCCGCATCCACGCCCGGCGTAACGGGTTGTACTTGCTGGTGTCCTGCCGGCCGGTAAAAGGGTCGTAGTAGCCGCCCACGGAATCCACCAACCCTCCCCAGAGGTCTCCCGTCACCTGGGAGGACACCACGCGGAAACCGGCGCCCACCAGTTCTGCAATCAGAAGGGAGTCAAAGGTAGCTTCGACAGGGGTGGGATCCTCGAGATCGTCCGGAGGTTCTACCGATACGACTGCCATGGCGTGAACCGTTCCTGCGAAGTCCTGCTGGGGCGTCAGCCATGGGTCGTACGTGGTTTTCCCCCCGCACGCGGCGAGGAGACCGACCAGGAAGGCTCGAGCCATGCCCGTTCGGGGGCGCACGAACCCTTCTACCCGCGACACTCCCATCGGTTGCGCAGGGTGCACGCCATCCCCGGTTACAACAACGCGCTCATCACCGTCGCCAGCCCCAGGAAGCTGAAGAACCCCCCACAATCCGTCACCGTGGTGAGAACGACGGCCGACGCCTGGGCCGGATCCAGCCCCAGAGAGGTCAACACCATCGGCACCGACGCTCCCGCGATGCTCGCGATCACCATGGACCCGATCATCGCCACGCCAATCACCGTCGCCAGTCCGATCGAATCACTCCAGACGTAAACGCCCAACGACGTGACCAGGGCCACCGCGACCCCATTCATCGCACCGGCGGCCAGCTCTTTTATGGCCACACGCGGCCAGTGCCGCAGCCGAATCTCTCGAAGGGCGAGGCCGCGCAAGGTCACTGCCAATGCCTGCATGCCCGTGTTGCCGGACTGGCCCGCCACCACTGGCAGCAACACAGCCAGCGCGGTGTACTTCGCGATGGTATCCTCGAACAGGCCCACCACCGCGGACGCGGCAAACGCGGTTGCCAGGTTGATCTGGAGCCAGGGTAGCCGGCGCCTTACGGCGAACGGCGCGGGGGACAGGGCGCGTTCGTCCCGGCTTGCGCCCGTCATCGCCTGGATGTCCGCCGTGGCTTCTTGCTCGGTCGCCTTGACCAGCACGTCGTTGCGGATCACCCCCACGGGATGG
>DASWGV010000004.1:0-4780 GCA_036393515.1 Gemmatimonadales bacterium
GCCCGCCCTCGCACAGGCCCAGGAGCGCGGTGCGGTCGAAGGACGCGTAACCGACGCCCTGGGACGGCCGTTGGTGTCCGTGGCGGTGAGCGTGGCCCGCCCAGGCGCGCCCGCGATTGCTCGGGCCACCACCGGTGCTGATGGAGGCTGGAGCGCCACCGAGCTGGAACCTGGTCTTTACCAGATCCTGGTGACCCGGGCGGGCTATCGCTCCTCCCGACAGCAGGTTCAGATTCAGCCCGGCGTGGTGGCGCGACTTACCTTCACACTCGAACTGGTTCGCTTTACCCTCGATTCCCTGGTAGTGAGCGGCACCCCCCCCAGCATCTCGACCACCAACGCCGAGCTGGGTACCAAACTCACGGTCGCCGAGATCGCGTTGCTCCCGACCACGCTCGACCTGCGTCAACTGATCGCCGTCACACCGGGCGCCAGACCCGATCAGATCTGGGGCGGCGCCTCGGACCAGGCCAACTCTTATTCGCTGGACGGAACCACGGTCAACCATCCCGGCCTGGGTGGCGCGTCCTTCTTGCCCAGCCCGAATTGGGTCGAGACCCTCGAGGTCCGCGGCCTCGGTGCTGAGGCGGACGTGGCGGGGGCTCAGGGCGGGCTGGTGGAGGTGGTGACCCTAGGAGGCAGGAACGTGCTGGAGGGCGGGCTCCGGACGTCGTTCGAGTCCCACCGGCTCAACGGCTCCAACCTGATACCCGGGGAAATCGGGAGCGAGGTATCGAGACGCTGGGAGTTGGACGGTCAGGTCCGGGGACCGTTGATCCACGATCGCCTGCACTTCGCGCTGTTCGGCCAGGTGATCCGGCAGGGAGAGTTGGTGCTCAACTACTTGCCGGCGGGAACAGGCGAGTTCGTTTCGCAGCCGCCGTCGTTCAAGGACCACCGGTGGCTGGCGAAGTTGAGCTGGAAGCCCGGTGGCCGCGACCTCCTGCAAGGCAGTCTCATGGGTCGGCACCAGGGCGGCGAGCGCGTGGGACAGACCGGGTACGAAGCCGCCGATGCGACCGAGCGGCTGCGGCAGTGGAACCTGACCGGCAACCTCACCTGGCAGCGGAGCTGGTCACCCCAAGGCGCGCTTACCGTCCGCCTGGGCGGGTATGCTGCTCGGGAGCGGCACGATCCGTATGACGATCTCGCCGTGCCCGGTATCGAGCTGCTGACTCAGGTGAACCCCCCGCGGTATCAGAATACCCCCTTTAGCACGCGGGCGGCGCCGTCGAGCCTCGGGCTGACGGCGTTCTGGACACTGCGGGGCCAGTTAGCCGGCCTGGAACATGAGGTGAAACTGGGCGGCGAGTACACGCTGGGCGCCTGGGACTTTGAACGGGTGAGGAACGGCGGGATGACCTGGCGGCCCCTGCGCGTGCTGGGCTTTGATCCTGCGACGCCGACGACGTGGGTCTTTAACAACGCGATTGGCACGTCGTGGGGTGGGGACGTGAAACTCGACTCCGACGTCCGGAACGCCGCCGTGTTCGTTCAGCACCATGTCGGGATCCTCCCGTGGCTCCGGTTCAACCCGGGATTCCGGTACGGGTGGTGGACCGGGGCGCTCACCCCGGCGACGGGCCCCCGATTCACCGCCGTGCGAGACCAGGGCCTCGAGCCCCGGATCGGCGTGATAGCCGACCTGGCGCCGCTGGGCGGGATCGTCGCCAAGGCCCACTGGGGTCAGTATCACCAACCGATGTTCGCCGCCTTGTTCGATCGGGTGGAGGGGGCCGGGGCCTACAGCGACGAAGAGATCTGGTCCTACCTCGGGCCCTCGCCCACGACCCCGACGCAGACCTTCACCCTCGCCCAAAGGGAGGCGCTCGCCGCCACTGGGCTCTTCCGTTTCGAGGAATCGGTCCGGCTGGATCAGGCCGGCCAAGTGGAGCAGTACCGCCAGCCGTACGTGAATCAGACCGTGCTCTCGCTGGAACGCGCTTTCGGAAGCCGCTGGAAGGCCGGCGTGGTGTACGTCCGCCGGCACAACCGCAACCTGGTGGCGCTGGTGGACCGGAATCTGGCGTCGAATTACACGGTGGTCGAAAACGTCTTGATACACGATCGCTTTGGCCGGCCGCTGTTTTTCGACGGCCGGCCGCTGGTGCTGGAGAAGCTGGCCATCTCGAACGAGGACATTCTCCTGGTCCGGGAGCTGTTGAGGCAGGGTGTCCTGTCGGGCAATGCCCCTAACGTGATCTACGCCCCGCCCGGCCTGAGCCCGGCGGAGCTGGCCGCCCTCCGTTACGACCCCGATTTCGTGCTCACCAACGTGCCGGAGGCGACTCGACGGTTTGAGCAGCTCCAGCTCCGGCTCGATGCACGCTACCGCACCTGGTGGGCCGGGGCGTCGGCCACCCTCTCGGCGCTCGAAGGCAACTTCAACGTAGTCACTGGGCCGGACGATTACACCACTGGCGGGCCGGGTCCCTGGGTGCGGTTGAACGAGCAGTACAACTTCTTCGGTCCGCTTAACAACCAGAGCCGATTCGAGGGGAAGGTGCATGTCGGCGGCATCCTGCCGGCGCGGTTTCGTGGGGGCGCGTTCTTCTCCTACGCGACCGGCGACCGGGTCACGCCCACCATGCTGATCTCGGGGCTGTTGACCGACTACGCCCTCGCCCTGCCTCGGACCTCGGACCCCGCGGTGAGCGACACAGTTTCTTTCCATCGCTTTCTCTTCCGGAGCACTGCCGGGCACCGGATCTTCGTCCAGCCGCGGGGGGGCTACCGATACCAGGCGCGCGCATCGCTGGACCTGCACCTGGAGCGGAGCTTTCCGCGGGGCCGGGGCGAGATTGCGCTGGTGGTGGACGCCTTCAACGTGCTGGGCGACGCGAGCGTCATCGGTATCGAGACCGTGGTGAACACTGTGGGTGGGCTTTTTGAGAGTGACTACGGCCGGGTCCGGTCCCGGGTCTCGCCACGGACGCTCCGGCTAGGACTGGGCGCGAGGTTCTAGAGCCGCGGCGTGTGTTCGCTGACGCCGATCTCAGGCAGTACCTGGGGGACGCGGTCCAGGACGACGCTGGTTCGCCAACCGGAGTCTTCAGTTACGCCCATGCGTTGGTGGGGCCAGACAAGACCCGAGCACGGCGAGCGTAAGCACTGTGGGCAGGAAGCGGCTGGTCCCGCTGGAGTAGGCGCAGATGGTCATGGCACACGCACCGTGAGGTCCGTCTGCCCCGGTGTCAGCGACACCACCTGCTCCCGCCCGCCGGGCCAGCGGATCCATAGAGCCGTGGTCTCACCAGCGCGTCCCAGCACCTGCACCGCGCCGTTCTGCGACCAGTACCCCGAACCGGCCTGTATCTCACGCACCGGCCCTGCCAGCTCTCCGTAGCGCAGCCGCATCTGCGCGCCGACGGCCGTCGGATTGCCGGGCGGCCCGACCAGGCGGACGCGGAGGCCAGGCACCGCGGCGGCGTTGCGGAACAGGCGGGTCGGCGCGCCGTTCTGGCTCACCGCGAGGTCCAGCCGCCCGTCACCGTCAAAGTCGGCGTAGGCCGCGCCTCGCTGCTCGCCGTAGACCAGAAGACCGGAGCGCTGTCCCGGCACGGGCTCCACCTGTCCCGCGCCGTCGCCCAGGAGCAGCAAGCTTCGCCCGGCGTCGTAGCGCGGCGTCGCCACGTCTGTGGCAAAGAAGTTCTGACTCAGAAACAGGTCCTCGTTCCCGTCACCGTCAAAATCGGCGATCCCCGCATAGAAGGCCGGCGCGTACTGGGTTTCGAGGGGCAGCGGCCGCGCCTCGAATCGCGCCCCCCGGTTGAGAAACACCGTGTGGTCCATGGTGGTGGCGCCGAGCCGGATCGCGCCTGAGGCCAGCGGCCCCAGGACCTGCTCCACCGTGGCGTCCGAGTACGTCCCGAAGGTCCGCAACCGCTCAGCAACGCTGGGCAGCGCGAGACTGAGCCGGCCGAACGTGGCCAGGGGCGCGACGCCGCCGATCCGGGCGTCCTCCTGCGCCAGCAGTACACTGGGGCGGTTGCGTTCGGCGAAGAAACCGAAGTACAGCAGTAACGGGGAGGCCTCGCTCGCCTGATGATCAGCGTTCCGCCCCCAGCTCGTGGCCACAATGTCCAGGCTGCCGTCTCCGTCCACATCGCCGGTCGCCAGGCCGTTCCAGCGGCTATAGCGTCCGGAGAGGTCGGCCACTTCGGGCGCGGGCCGCAACCGGCCGCGGTCGTTGAGGAACATGCGGACCGTTCCCCACTCGATGGCCACGAGCAAGTCGGGCCACCCGTCACCATTGACGTCGCTGAAGCAAGCCGCGGAGATCATTCCGAGGCCGCGTAACACGGCGTTGTTGGCCGAATCCGGCACGAGGCGCCCGCCCTCGTTCCGGTAGAGTCGAGAGGACGGCGATAGGGGATACGCGCCGGGCAGGATCCGCCCCCCGACGAACAGGTCGAGGGTGCCGTCCCCCGTGTAGTCCGCCGCCGCCAGCGGGCCTGCGCTGGCGGTGTCGCCCGGCACCAGTGCGGTCATCGACCCCGTTGCCGGTGAGAAGCCTGCGACGCTCGGGGCCGCAAGCGCGTCACTGGTGCTGGCCATCTCATAGCTCGAGACGCCCGCGATTATCATCCTGCCGCCACGGCCGTCCGGCCATCCCAGGATGGTGGTGAGGTCTCCAGGCGCCTCAGGGACCCGTGTGGCGCCGGGCCTCAGGCGGCTGCCCTCGTTTCGGAACCACGCGAGCCTACCTGTGCGACCGGCGCCCACGATCAGCTCTTCCCGGCCGTCCCCATCCAGGTCGTCCCAGGCGACGCCGGGCCCG
>DASWGV010000005.1:0-14926 GCA_036393515.1 Gemmatimonadales bacterium
CCAGAAGCTCCTCAAGCGCCTGCTGGCCACCCCCATGCGGAAGAGCCAGTACCTGCTGTCGCACATCGCCGCGCGGCTGGTCTTTCTGGCCGGCGAAGTGATTTCGCTGGTGGCGTTCGGCTATTTCGTGTTCCGCGTCCCCATGCGCGGTTCGGGCCTGGCCATCACCGCGGTCGTGTTGATCGGCGCCATGTCCTTTGCGGGGCTGGGCCTGCTGGTGGCCAGCCGCGTCCGGACCATTGAGGGTGTCTCGGGCCTCATGAACCTGGTCATGGTGCCCATGTGGATCTGCTCGGGTGTATTCTTCGCGTATTCCAATTTCCCCGATGCGTTTCAGCCGGTCCTGCGGGCCCTCCCGCTCACCGCGTTGAACGACGCGCTGCGGGCGGTCATGATTGACGGGTCGGGCCTCACCAGCCTGGTGGGCCCGATCGCAGTGCTGGGCGCCTGGGGGATCGGGAGCTTCGGCGTGGCGCTCAAGATTTTTCGGTGGCAATGACCACGGAGACGGACGGGGACGGACCGACGTACCGGGGGACGGACAGGCGAGTCCCTCTCGGGAAGCCGGCCGCCCGCGCACGGCTGGGCGCGTCCGTCCCCCGGTCCGTCGGTCCGCCTCTGTCCGCCCTGTTTCGTCCGTCGGTCCGGCTTTGCCATGAGAGGAGCTATCAATGGGTTCCAAACTGAGCTCCAAGGGCCTGAAGAAAATGGACGTGATTGACCAGGCCCGCCGGCGGTGGGATCGGGTACATGGTCTGGTGGAGCAATACGCCACGCAGAAGGTCGGCGAGGACATGTACCTGGGACAGATCGCCCGGGCCTCCGTGGAAGTGAGCCGCGGCTTTATGAACGCCGGGTGGGGCGTCATGGCTGACACGGCTAATCAGCTGGCCATGCTGGCCAAGCGCGGGCTGGGCAAGCAAATGAAGGTCCGCGCCATGCGGGACTTTGTGTCCTCGCTCAAGGCGGCGATGGAGCGGCAGGAGAAGATGATCGTCGAGGAGGACAAGCCCGACACGGACGGATAACCGGGCCCGTGGGCCGTTCTCAGGCCCGCGTCATCACATCGGCCACCGCCCCCACGACGGCGTCGGGATGCGTCAGGGGCAACACATGCGCCGCGCCGGGGACGATCCGCAATTCCGCGTGGGGCAAACCATCCGCCAATTCCCGCGCCACGCTGATGGAGAAAAACGAGTCGCGCGTGCCGTGCAGCACGATGGTGGGGACAGTGATCTCGCTGAGCCTCGCCCGCACGTCGAATCCCGTCATGGCGTAGCGAAACGATCGTCGCGCCCGCCAGTCCGTGTTGCGCCAACCGGCCAGTCCCACGGCGATATCCGACTTGCTCGTCAGGGCGCGGAAGTCGACCGCGCCTGGCGCCGCGTCCCGGTTGGCCAGCGCGCCCAGGACGCGGGTGAGGAGCGGGTGGTTCCAGAGCGGCATCAGGAGGGCTGCCGGGATGCGAAGACTGTAGCGCTCCGTTCCGGCCAGCCGTACCCGGGCTGCCCCAAGCATGCGACCCGCGGTGGTGGCCACGAGCACCAGGCCATCCACGCGGCCCAGCGGATGATGTCCCTGTTCCAGCAGCCAGGCGAGCGCCAGCATCCCGCCGAAGCTGTGTCCCACCACCACCCGTCGCGCGGCCGCCCCCCAGTGCCGGTCCTCCCGGAGCTGCTCGCTGAGAAGGCCGGCGTAGTACGCCATTCGGCGTCGGGCCAGCTCCGCGCTCCAGCCGTCCGACCCCACCACCAGCCGGGTGAAATCCGCTGCGACCGTGGTCACGGCCAGGTCGGGGAACACGGTGGCGTTGAGCGTCATGCCGGGGAGCAGGAGTGCCACCGTGCCGTTCGCCGAAGGAGGGGACGCGGGCCCGAAGTCGCCAGGGGCGTGACGGCGCATAGCTTATCCTGCACTGGTGACGACCGACTCTGCAACCACCTGTGAGCGGTGCCGGCAGCCGGTGCCCGGCGGGGCCCGCTTCTGCCCGGCCTGCGGGCATCAGCTGGTGCAACCGCTCCGCTGGGACGCGCCGGTCCCGGACCGCCTGGCCCAAGCCCTGGGGCCCCAGTACAGCGTGATGGGCGAGCTGGGGCGTGGCGGCTTCGCGGTGGTGTACTCCGTTCGCGACATGCGGCTGAGCCGCTACCTGGCCGTGAAGGTGATGCGGCCGGACCTGTTCGCGGCGCCGGACGTGGTGGAACGGTTTCGGCGGGAGGCGCGGCTGGTCGCCAACCTCGACCATCCCAACATCCTCCCGGTGAGTTTTGCCGGCGAAGCCGAGGGCTTGGTGTACTACGCCATGCCGCGGGTGAAAGGCACCACCCTCCGCGACCACTTGCGAACCGAGCGCCAGCTGCCGGTGGGTTTGGCGAAGCACATTTTCACCGAAGTGGCGAAGGGTTTGCACCACGCGCACGCTCATGCGGTGGTCCACCGGGACGTGAAGCCCGCCAACATCATGCTGGAGCAGACCGGCAAAGTGCTGCTGCTCGACTTCGGGATCGCCAAAGCCCTCTCCGCGGATGGCGCGAGCACCACCACCACCGGGATGGTGATCGGGTCGGCGGAGTACATGGCCCCCGAACAGGCGGCCGGCAGCCGCGATCTGGACGCGCGGTCCGATATCTACGGCCTTGGCGTCGTGGGCTGGGAGATGCTGGCGGGACGGGTCCCGTTCCCCGGGGACGGGGTGCAGCAGTTGGTGGTGAAGCAAGCGGTCGAACGTGCACCGGACGTCCGGACCGCCCGCCCGGATGTGCCCCAGCCAGTGGCCGAGGCGATCAATCGGTGTCTCATGAGAGATCCAGCGGCCCGCTGGCCCAGCGCGGAGGCGGCCGCCGCAGCCGCACAACGGGCCTGAGATGAGTCGCCGGGTCGTTGCGCTCCCGCTCCCAATCAGCCCGCCCCTCTGAAACCTGATCAAGCCGCAATTCGTACCTTGACTAGCTGGACCGAGCCCATTAATGTGCGCGCTCCAATGTTGGACCATGGATCAAAATTGGGCTCGGTATATTCTTGGACGCAATCTCGTTACAAGGCGTAAATCATGACGGAGCTTGAGCTTTCCCGGCGGGAACGCAAGAAGGAAGAGACTAAGGACAGGATCTTCAAGGCTGCCGTTAAGCTCTTTCGGGACAAGGGGTTTGAGTCCACGACCATTGACGACATCACTGAGCGGGCCGACGTCGCGAAAGGCACATTCTTCAATTACTTCCACCGTAAGGAGGCCGTTCTCGGGTATCTCTCCGAGGTCAGAATGGCCGCGGCGGTGGAAAACGCCGAGGCCATGCTGGCCGCCGACCGGCCGGCCCGAGAGAAGTTGCTCGCGCTGTACGCCGACGTCCTGGCGGGCTACGAAGAGGATCGCGAGCTGTCCTGGATCGTGCTGATGGAAAGCATGCAACGGGCCTTTGCGGTGGGCGAGGACGTGCATTCCCAGTGGCATGGGCTCGCGGTGCAGGTGATCGAGCAGGGGCAGGCGGCCCATGAGTTCCGCAAGGAGATGGATGCTGAGCGCGCGGAGCACGTGATGAAGAGTGTGTACCTGGGAACGCTCTTCATGTGGCTGAAGTGCGCAGACGCGAGCGACATGAACGTGCAGGAAGAGCTGCGGCAGCGGCTCGGCCTGGTGCTCGACGGGCTCGCCACCCCATGACGCGGAACGGATCTCCCAGTATGACGCGTTGGAACCGGACCAAGGAGTCGGTGAGATGAAGAGTCGATGGGGGGCCTTGAGCATGGTTCTGGCCCTCGGGGCCGGTGCGGTCGCGGCCCAGTCGCCCCCGCAAACCGAGGTGCTGTCGTTGGAGCGCGCGCTCACCACGGCATTGGAGAACAGCCAAACCCTGGAGCAGGCCCGCTATGGCGCGCGGGTGGCCGAGCAGCAGGTGCGCGAGGCCTGGGGCAGCGTGATGCCGGAGATCTCCGCCACGGCCTCATACTCTCGCAACCTCCTGGTGCAGCAGGCCTTCTTGCCGAAGTTCATTTTCGATCCCAGCGCGCCGCCGGACGAGTTGGTGCCGGTCCGCTTTGGATCGGACAACACCTGGCAGGCCGGCCTGTCGCTCGACCAGCCGCTGTTTCAGTACCAGGTGTTCATCGGCGTCGGCGCCGCCGCCAAGTACCGGTCCCTGGAGCATGAACGGGTGCGGGGTGTCTCGCACGGCGTGATCGCGTCGGTGCGTCAGGCATACCTGGACGCGCTGCTCGCCGCGGAAGACGTCCGGCTCACGCAGCAGAGCGTGGACCGGGTGCGGCAGACCCTGGACGAGACCCGCGGCTTGAACCGCGCCGGACTGGCCAGCGACTACGACGTGCTGCGCCTGGAGGTGCAGCTGGCCAACCTGGAGCCGGGACTCTCGCGGGCGCGGAACAGCGTCGCCGCGGCCAAACGCACCTTGCTCACCACGGTGGGCCGCGACCCGCTCGCCCCCATCGAGCTGGAGGGCCGCCTGAACGAGATGAACCTGGTGGCTCTGGCGCAGAACGAAACGGCGAACCAGGGGGTGCTGCGTCTGGCCGGCTTCACCGAGGCGGACGCGCTGGCGGCGGAGCAAGCCTGGCAGGCCGCGCGGTACGCGCGCACCGACTTGCGGCAGGCGCGACTGGCGGTGGAGTTGGAGAAGGCGCGGGTGGCCGCGCAACGGGCGGAGTACTTCCCCAAGCTCACCGTGTTCGGCAGCTACGGCCTGATGGCGCAGCAGAACGGGTCGCCGGCGTTCTTTGGCGCGCCGGATCAGCGGGCCAAGTCGGCGGTGGCCGGCCTACGGGTGGAGCTGCCGGTGTTCAACGGCTTTGCCCGCGAGGCCCGGGTGGGACAGGCGCAGGCCACGCTGGGTCAGGCCGAGGCCCGGTTGGCGCAATTCGAACAGGAGGCGGTGCGCGAAGTCCACACCCTGGTGGCGGACGCGCGGGAAGCCCGGGAGCGCGCCGACGCGCAGCGGCGGGCGGTGGCGCAGGCCCGACGCGGTTTTGAGATCGCCTCGGCGGAGTACCGGGAAGGATTGGGTTCACAGCTCCAGGTGACGGACGCAGAAGTGGCGCTGCGGCAGGCGGAGTTCAATTACGCGCGGGCGGTCTACGATTTCCTGATCGCCGGCGCGCGACTCGATACGGCCGTCGGCTCGGTGCCGACGCAGGTGAGCAGCTTTCTGCTCCCCTGAACGTTCAAGAGAGGCTTCCCGTGAGTACAGAGCATCAGGTGCGACAGCTCGGACGGTTGATGGTGGTGGCGGCGCTCAGCGCCTCAGTCCCCGGGTGCCGGCAGGCGGACGGCGAGACGGCCCAGGAGGCCGCGGCCGCTGCCGCGGCGCCGAGCCAGACAGCTGCGGGCGTCCGCGTGGTCAACGTGGAGGTAACAGCCGCGACGCCCTCTGAGTTTGCGGACTTCGTGCGCGCCACCGGTGAGGTGGAAGCGATCAACGACGTGATCCTCTCGGCCGAGGAAGGCGGGGTCATTGTTCAGATACTGGCCGTCAAGGGCGCCCTGGTTACCAAAGGGGACCAACTTCTCAAAATAGACGACGCGGTGCTCGCGGCGCAGGTCAATGAGGCGCGCGCGGCGGCCACCCTGGCGGGCGAGCAGTATCAGCGCCAGCGCCGTGTCTGGGAGGAACAGAAGATCGGCAGCGAGATCGGTCTGTTGCAGGCCAAGTCGGCGGCCGATGGCGCCGCCGCCCGCCTGGCCGCCCTGGAAGCGCGGCTGGCCCGAACCGTCATCCGGGCTCCGGTGGACGGCGTGTTTGACGAACGGGCGGTTGAAGTCGGTGAAATGGTGATGCCCGGCACCCGGGTGGGCAGAGTCGTGGGGGCCCAGCGTCTCAAGGTGACGGCCGGCATCCCGGAGCGGTTTGCGCCGGATGTCCGCACCGGGGCCAGCGCCCGCCTGGCGTTCGACGTGTTCCCGGGCCGGGAGTTCAACGGCAGGGTGAGCTTCGTGGGGAGTTCGGTCGACCCGCAGAACCGCACCTTCCCCGTGGAAGTGGTGATGGACAACCCGGGTCGGGTGATCAAACCGAACATGGTGGCAAGCGTGCAGGTGGAGCGGGCGCGGCTGAGCGAGGTGATCGTCGTCAGCCAGGACGTGGTCCTGCGCACCGAAAGCGGATATCAGGTCTACGTCGTGGTGGAGCGGGACGGCGCGCCCCGCGCGGAAGCGCGCCCCGTGCAGTTGGGACCCAGCTATGACAACCGGGTGGTGATTCGCGAAGGACTGGGGTTGGGCGATCGCGTGATCACCGCCGGCCAGCGCCAGGTGGATCACGGGAGCCGCGTGCGGATCGTGAACTCCGGAGGGAAGGGTCAATGAGCAGCGGCACCGGGAAGTTCAAGGAATTCGCGCTCACCACGCTGGCGGTGGATCATCCCACGTCGGTGATCGTGATGGCCGCGTTCCTGGCGATCGTGGGCTTGATGTCGTACGTCTCGATTCCCAAAGAATCGTCCCCCGAGATCGTGGTGCCCAACATCATCGTCAACACCATCTACTCCGGCGTGGCGCCCAAGGACATCGAGACCCTGATCACCCGCCCTATCGAGGAGGAGCTCAACACCATCCCGGATGTGAAGACCATCAGCTCCACGTCGGTCGAAGGCTACTCCAGCATCAACGTGGAGTTCGAGGCCGGCGTGGACATGAATGAGGCGCTCCAGCGGGTCCGCGAGAAGGTGGACATCGCCAAGGTGGAGCTGCCCGCGGCCGCCGAGGAGCCGGGCATCTTCGAGATCAATTTCTCGGAGTTTCCCATCATGCAGGTGAACGTCGCCGGGCCTTACAGCCTGGAACGGTTGCGGCAGGTGGCGGAGGACATTCAGGACCGTCTGGAGCAGATCCCCAGCGTCCTGGAGGTGCAGCTGGCTGGCGGGCTGGAGCGCGAAGTGCAGGTGGACGTGGACCTGGGGCGCCTCAAGTACTACGGCCTCGCCTTCGAAGACGTCATCAAGGCGATCGCGAGTGAGAACGTCACCATTCCGGGCGGCTCCATCGAGGTGGGCGACGTCAAATACCTGGTGCGCGTCCCCGGCGAGTTCCTGACCCCGGCGCCCATTGCGGACATCGTGGTGGAGACCAAAGGTGGCCGGCCGGTGTACGTGCGGGACGTCGCCACGGTGGATTTCGGTTACAAAGAACGGGACAGCTACGCGCGGCTGGACGGTGACGCCGTGGTGTCGCTGGCGGTGAAGAAACGCGCGGGCGAGAACATTATTGAGACCGCGGATCGCGTCCGGTCAGTCGTGGCCCAGATGGAAGCCGGTTTCCCTCCGGGTACCGTGGTCAAGATGACCTCGGACCAATCGGAGGACATCCGCGACATGGTCTCCAGCCTGGAGAACAACATCATCTCCGGCCTGGTGCTGGTCGTCGCCGTCCTGCTCTTCGTCCTCGGGGCGGGGACGGCGTGGTTCGTCGGGCTGGCGATCCCGACATCCATGCTGCTGTCGTTCGCGATCTTCAAGGCGACCGGCATCACCATGAACATGGTGGTGCTGTTCTCCCTGATTCTGGCCCTGGGAATGTTGGTGGACAACGCCATTGTGGTGGTGGAAAACACCTACCGATTTCGGGAACAGGGCTTCGACAAGGCGTCGGCCGCGAAGTACGCCACCGCGGAGGTGGCCTGGCCCATCATCGGGTCCACCGCCACGACACTGGCGGCCTTTGCGCCGATGGTCTTCTGGCCGGGGATCGTGGGTGAGTTCATGAAGTTCCTGCCGCTCACGCTGATCATCACCTTGAGCGCGTCGCTCTTTGTGGCACTGGTGATCGTGCCGGTGTTCTGTTCGTTGTTGCTGGAGCCGGAAGGGGCGCCGCGAGCCGCCCTGACGCCGGCCATGCGTCGGCTGATCATGGGGATCATCGGCCTCGGTGTGGTGATCATCGCTGTCATCAACTGGTTTAGCGCGCTGCTGTTGATCGCCACCGCCGTGGGTCTGTGGGTCTTCCACCGCCGGGTGGGCGATCCATCGGCGCGCTGGGTCATGGGGACGGGCGTGCCATGGGTGATCGAACGCTACGAACGCATCCTGACGTGGTCGCTGGATCACCGACCTCGCGTGCTCTGGGGTGCGGTTGGCACGTTCGTGGGGGCGTTCGTCTTGTACGGATTCGTGGGTCCGGGTGTGGAGTTCTTCCCCGAGGATATCCCGCCCAGCACGGTCTATGTGCAGGTCGAGGCCCCGCTGGGCACCCGGGTGGACAGGACTGACACGGTGGCCCGCCAGATCGAGGCGGACCTGGCCAACCTTCAGGGCCGGGAAGACGTGGAATCCGTGGTGGCCACCGCCGGCTCTCAGGTATCCAGCGATTTCAGCGGTGCGGGCAGCGGCGGGACGCACCTGGGCACGGTCGCGGTGAACTTCGTGGATTACAAAGACCAGCAACACGACGTGTTCGAAACCATGGAACGGATGCGCCAGACCCTGGCGCGCGACCTCGCCGGTGCCGAGATCTCGGTGGAGAAGCCGCAGGATGGCCCTCCCACCGGACGCCCCGTCACCATTGAGATCGCCGGGGAGGACCCGGATGTCCTCCGCGCCCTGGGGGACAGCGTGGTGCGGCGCCTGGAGAACGCGGCGGTGTTCGCCAAGTTGGACGGCCTGGAGAGCGACATGGAGGCCGGACGCCCCGAGCTGGTGGTTGAGGTGGATCGCGAAAAGGCGGCGCTGTACGGGCTCTCCACCTCCAAGGTCGGCGCCACGATCCGCAGCGCGATCAACGGGACCGAGGCTTCCAAGTTCCGGGACGGGAAGGACGAGTATGACATCACGGTGCGACTGGCCAAACCCTATCGCGAAGACCTCGATGCGCTGGGGGACCTGACCATTGTCGAAGACGGTACGCCGATTCCCCTCTCGTCAGTAGCGACGTGGTATGTCGGCAAGGGCGTGGGGGACGTGAGGCGGAAAGACCTGGACCGCGTGGTCACGGTGTCGTCCGACGTCCGCTCAGGGTTCAACGCCAACGCGGTGCTGGCGGAGGTCCAGGGCGAGCTGGCATCGTTCCCTCCCACCTTGCCCCAGGGGTACAACCTGCGTTACGCCGGGCAACAGCAGGAACAGGATGCATCGCAGGCCTTCCTGACCGGCGCGTTCTTCCTGGCCATCATGCTGATCAGCTTCATTCTGGTGGCACAATTCGATTCGGTGACCAAGCCGCTGATCATCATGACCTCCGTGATCATGTCCACCGTGGGCGTGCTGATGGGTCTCATCGTGTTCCAGATGCCGTTCGGCATCATCATGACCGGGATCGGGGTGATCAGTCTGGCGGGGGTGGTGGTGAACAACGCCATCGTCCTGCTGGACTACACCGACACGCTCCGCCGGCGGGACGGACTCTCGGTCCGCGACGCGATCATCACGGCGGGCAAGACCCGCTTCCGGCCGGTGTGGCTCACGGCGATTACCACAGTGCTCGGCCTGGTGCCGCTCGCGATAGGCTTGAACTTCGACTTCTTTGGCCTCTACACGGTGCTCAATCCGGAACTGTATTGGGGCGGGGAGCAGGCGTCGTGGTGGGGGCCCATGGCCGTGGCGGTGATCACCGGCCTTCTCTTCGCCACAGTCCTGACCCTGGTGCTGGTGCCCGTCCTCTACACGCTGGCGGACGATCTGGAGCGCTGGGTCAAGGCCCGGCTGCTCCCGGCGCGGGGCAGGCGCGGCGCTACACCGCCCGCCCCACGGGAGCGGGACCGGGAGCCGTCAGCCGAGCCAGTCGCGGTATAGCTCGGGCCGGCGGTCGCGCCAGAACAGGCGGCGCGCCGTCGAGGCGGCACAGCAGGAAAGGTCTACGTCCGTGACGACCAGGTCGTCCTCCAGTGGTTTGCCTCGGGCGACGACCTGGCCCTCCGGGTCCACCACAAAGGACTCGCCGGCAAAGGTCAGCTTCTCCTCCTGGCCCACCCGGTTGCACAGGGCCGCGAAGTAGCCGTTCTGAAACGCGGCCGCGCGGACCTCCGCCTCGAAGAGCCCCTCCGGCCACTCGCCCAGGGCGCCGGCCTGCGGGATCGCCACCAGCTCCGCTCCCCCCAGCCCCAGGGCC
Source organism: Gemmatimonadales bacterium (assembly GCA_036393515.1). Lineage (GTDB taxonomy): Bacteria > Gemmatimonadota > Gemmatimonadetes > Gemmatimonadales > GWC2-71-9 > JACQHC01. Next base: position 10,043 of record DASWGV010000005.1, read on the forward strand.
CGCATGTACTCCGGATAATGCCGATCGTAACAGATCGCCACGCCGATCCGCCCGGCCCGCGTGCGGTACACCGGCGCGCCCCGGTCGCCCGGATGGTAGTAAGCCTTTTCGTGGAAGCAGGCGTAGTCCGTGATGTGGATCATCCGCGTCACGCCCAGCAGCGTGCCGTCGGCGTCGAACACGGGGGAGCTGTCAAACCACCGGCCGTCGCTATCCCGCTCGTACATGTTGAAGACCGTCACCAAGCCCATCGCGCGCGCCTGCGAGGCCACGGCATCGCTGAGGGGGCCGGGAATGGGCTCGGCCAGCGTCGGCGCCGCGTCGAACCGCGCGTACTGCGGGAAGAAGCGCTCCAGTGCCAGCTCGGCAAAAATGACTAGATCGGCCCCCGCCGTGCGGGCGGTCGCCATGGCCCCGAGCGCCCGACCCAGATTCTCGGCGCGGTCGGTGGAACAGTGCTGCTGGACGAGCGCGAGTCGCACCTTACTGGCGTCGCTCCCCGCCTTGGACGATCTGGTCTCTCAAGCTCCCGAGGGCCCCGAGCACTTCGTCGCGCTCCCGGGGGCGAATGTGGAAGTAGTTGAGCGCTCCCATGACGTGGACCATGGCGCGTTCCCAGTCGCGCGCCGTGATGTCCAGGCCCCGGTGGGCGGTTTCCATGTCCTGGCCGACGTACACGCACGGACCCCCGGTCACAGCGCACAATTGGTCCACCAGCATCTGCCGTATGCGGTTCTTTTCCGGTGCCGTTACGTCCTCGAAGAACGGCGCCAGATCGAGGTCGCCCAGCCAGCGGCGCAAGACATCGTCGGCCACGGCGGCCAGGGCGTCGTACCCGCCCAGCCGGCGATAAAGCGTGCCGCCACTCTGCACCGCCGCGGTGGGCGTGGCTGGCGCGGCGGTCTCCACCCCTTGGCGGCCGCAGGCCGGGCACACCAGGATGGCGGCCGCGACGATCGGACCAATCCACCGGCGAAACATCATGAGGTCTCCTTGGTGCGGAGCGGCCCCAACAGGGGCGACAAGAGACGCCGGGCCGGCCGGCGCCACCAGGGGCGCCCGGCGTCATCCAGCGCGGCGCCAAAGGCCTCCGCCGTGGCGAAGCGCTCGGCGGGGGTGCGGGCGGCCGCCCGTTGCAACACCGCCATCACGGCGTCCGGCACATCCGGGCGTACGTCGCGAAGGCTGGGCAGGCTGCCCACGGTTTGGCGCGCGATCACGGCTTCCACCGTTCCGCCCCCGAACGGCGACCGGCCCGTCAGAGCGAAGAACGCGGAGCAGGCCAGGGCGTAGAAGTCCACCCGATGGTCCACCCGCTCGCCCAACAGCTGCTCCGGCGCGGCGAATTCCGGAGTCCCGGAATGGGACGACGCTCCGCCGTACCGGCCGGGTCCCGCGAACGCCATCGCCAGGCCGAAGTCGGTGATCCGCACGTCGCCCACACCTTCCTGGATCAGAATGTTCTCCGGCTTGAGATCCCGGTGGATCACGCCGCCGGCGTGCGCGTGCTTGAGAGCGGACAGGGATTCACGGAGCATGCGCACCACGCGCTCCACGGTCACCGTGCCCTGGCCCTTCACCAACGCGGCCAGGGAAACGCCGGGGACGTAGGCCATGGTGTACCACAGCAGGCCGGCCCGCCCGCCGATGTCGTAGATACTCACGATGTGGGGGTGCGCCAGCTGTGCCGCCAGCATGGCCTCCCGGCGGAACCGCTCCACCACTGCCGGGTCTGACGTGAGCACCGGATGCAGCACCTTGAGCGCCACCTCCCGCTCCAGCGCCAGGTCCCGCACCAGAAACACGCGCCCGAACCCACCACGGCCCAGCTCCCGCAACAGCTCGTAATCATCGCCCAGGGCGCGACGCAGTCGTTTCTCCCAGGCGCGCGCGTCTTCCGGCGAGGAAGCGCCCCCCGGGGGACTCACCGTGGCCTGAAGCCCAAAATCGCCCAGGTCGGACAGCAGATCGTCGCCCATCTCGTGGGCCGTGAGGTAACGCTTGCCCGGTTCGCGCAACAGGCCCCGCATCACGATGCGTTCCAGTACCTGGGGACACGCAGGGCGAAGGGACCGTGGCGGCACGATTTGCTCCGGCTCAACTGCCGGGGGGCCGCCCGTGATGGCGAAGTAGAGCAACGCTGCTGCGGTGTACAGGTCCCCCGCGGGCTCGCCCGGCCGCCCGCCACGCACCTCGGGGGCAAGAAACGGCTGGCTCCCCGAGTCGGTGTCCTCGGAGGCGACATCGAGACACGAGTTAGCGAACCGCAGATCGGTGATCACCGCGCGATCGTTGAGGTCAATCATGACGGTGGTCGGCACCACCCGGCGCAGCACGATACGCTTGGCGTGGGCGTAGTCCAGGGCGCCGAGCAGGTCTCGCGCCAGCGTGATGATGGACGGGATGGGCCGTGGTCCGCGGGCAACGGTGTCCAACAGGCTCTCGCCATCGATCCACTTGGAGAGCCGATATACCCAGGTGCCGCGCCGGCCGGCGGCGAACACCACGCGGATGGCGGGGTGATCCAGCGAGGCCAGCAACTCGCTCTCCCGCTCGAACCAGGTGCGCCCCTTGGTGTCCGGGCGGAGGTGCACCCGCAGCGCCGCGCGCCGCTTGAGCACGATGTCCCAGACTACGAACAAGGCTCGTTCGTCGGTGGCCGCCGCCAGCTGGTCAATCAACAGCGTGCCCTCGAATGCCTGAACGGCCTGGCGCACCAACTCCGCCGAATCCAGGTGGGGCGCGATCGGGACGTGGGGTGGCACGGTCATGCTGGCCGAAACATAACCAGCGGTTTTCAACTTCCGCCCGGTTTGGCCGGACCCTACTTTAGGGGTTGCCATGCCCCTGCTGCGACTCCGCGAGCTCCCCGCCGGCCCGACCCGTGACTTCGAGGGGTCGGTCGTGCGCATTGGCCGGGATCCGGGCTCCGACATCTGTGTTACCGGTTCGGCGGCCGGCGCGGTCTCGGTCCACCACGTGCGCCTGGTTTTCGAGGGCACCAGTTGGTTCGCCGAGGACGTCGAGAGCCGCAATGGAACCTACCTGAACGAGCGGCGCCTGGCCCCTCACATGCGGCAGCCGCTGGAGACGGGGGCGGTGATCGGGCTGGGGGAGCGCGGGCCCCGGTTCGCCGTGGAGCTGGCCGCCCGGGAGCGTCTGGACGAGACGTTGCCGGAAACACCGGTGGCGGCGGAGCCCTGGGCCGCAACGCTGAAGATGGCGGGGCCAGCGGCGTCGCCGGCACCACCTCCCCAACCTTCAAGACCTCCCGAACCTCCCGAACCTCCCCAACCTCCGCCTCCCCCGCTCCGGGTGGTGTTCCAGGATGCCGCCACCGGCGGTCGGCACGAGGCGGCGGGGATCCGGATCCGCCTGGGGCGAGGCCGCGAGTGCGAGGTCCAGCCCGCCGGCACCTCCGGTACCTCGGTGTCGCGGGTTCACGCCGAGGTGGTGCTGAAGGCTGGGATCGCGGTGCTGCGGGACGCCCGCAGCCGGAACGGTACCATCGTCAACGGCGAACCCGTTGCCGGAGAGCACCAGCTGGCACAAGGCGACCGTGTGCAGCTGGGGCAGGGTGGACCGGAGCTGGTGGTGGAACTCCTGGTGGTCGCGCCGCCGGTACCGCCGCGGCCGGGGTCGCGGGAGGCGCCGCGGGCGGCGCGGCGCAGCTTTGGAGGGAAGGGGCGCACGGTCTTCTTCCGTGAAGTGGTGGACGAGACCAGCAAGCGCTCCGCGGCCCGGATCCGGACGGTGGTGTGGACCTTTGTCGGCTTGCTGATCCTCACGGTTGGGGGGCTCTGGTGGTATGCCGACCAGCGGGTTCGCCGGGCCGAGACGGCGTTGTCGGCGCAGCAGGTGGAGGCACAAGCCTCGCAGCAAGCCGTGGCGGACTCCATGCGGCGCACGGCCGGGGCCGAATACGATCGCCTGCGGCTGGAGCTGGAGCAGGCCCGAGCCGGCTCAGCGCCGGCGGCGGTGGTGGACAGCCTCCGGCTGGCATTGACCGACGCGCGGCAACGCACGGCGGCGGTCGAGACCGCGCTCAACCGGGCGCAGGTGCAACTGGCCGGTCAACTGGCTGCCGGCGATTCGCTGCGGCAGCGCGCCGACGCGGAAATGCGGCGCCTCCGAGCGGAGCTGGGGGAGGCCACCACGTCACGCGTCTCGAGCGGCCTGCTGGACAGCCTGCGACGGGAGCTGGCCGCCGCGCAGGAGCGCTCGGGTTCCATTGACGCCCAGATTCGCGCCGTACGCGGCGTGAACTTGGCGGCGCTGGCCCAGGCCAACCAGGCCGCGGTGGGCCTGGTATCCGTGTTCGTGGCTGGAGAGGTGTATGACGGGTCCGGGTTTGTCGTGACGCGGTCCGGGTACTTCGTGACCAATCGGCACGTGGTGGCGCCCGACGGCCGGACCGCGGATTCCATTTTTGTGACTATGGCGGACCAGCGTTTCATGACGCGCGCCGTGGCGGCGGGCGTGGCCGCCCCCACCGGTCCGGACCTGGCGGTCCTCAAGATCGGCAACTATCAAGGTCCCCACGTGGCACGGGTGGATTGGACGGGCGTCGGGACCAGACAGGGGGAGCCGGCCGCGCTTATCGGGTTCCCGGCCGGGGTCGCCGCGGCTCTGGATGAGACCCGCACGGTGCGGACGTCCATGAGCGCGGGCATTTTTTCCAAGGTGACCAGCGAGCAAATCCAGTTCGACGGCTTCACGGTAGGCGGGTCCAGCGGTAGCCCCATCTTCAACGCGAACGGCGAAGTCGTGGCGGTGCATCGAGCCGGGCTGCGCGAGGCGGCGGGTCTGGGATTCGCCGTGCCGATCCGGGCGGTTCTGCCGCTCTTGCCGGCGGGCGCCAAGGCCGAGCTGGGCCTCAACTGA
>DASWGV010000006.1:0-25698 GCA_036393515.1 Gemmatimonadales bacterium
CCACCGTGGTTGCTTGATGCACGTCCAGCGCCACATGTTTCGATGTCCGTTTCATGAGAGCCGCTCCTTGCTGCTGAGGTCCATGGGTCTGGGGAGACTCCATGGTAGCCGCAAGGGGCGCGCTCTCAATATGCGTTAGGCGCGCGCCCGCGCCGGTCGCTCCTTACGAGGTTTCGGCGGCAGCTTCATGTTGTAAGCCATGGACGAGCAGACCACAAGCGAATTCATCCGGATCCAGGCGGCATTGGCTGGCCGCTACTCCCTGCAGCGGGAACTTGGCCGCGGTGGCATGGGAATCGTCTATCTGGCGCAGGACGTGGCCTTGGAGAGGCCCGTCGCGCTGAAGGTGCTGCAGCCCCAGCTGGCCAGTCAGCCCGCGCTGAAGCAGCGCTTCCTGAATGAAGCGCGCACGGCCGCCAAGCTGTCGCACCCCAACATCATTCCGATCTTCGCCGTCGACGAAGTCGGCGACATTGTGTTCTTCGTCATGGCGTTTGTGGACGGCGAAACGCTGGGCCAGCGGATCAGGAGTCGCGGGCCGCTGCCGGCATCGGAGCTCGCGAAGATCCTGCGTGACGTCGGCTGGGGCTTGGCCTATGCGCACGCACAGGGCGTGGTCCACCGCGACGTGAAGGCTGACAACATCATGATCGAGCGCACCTCGAGCCGAGCGCTGGTCGTGGACTTCGGGATCGCTCGCGTCGTGCAGAACATCGGTGTCACCGACGCCGGCGAGATTCTCGGCACTGCGGACTACATGAGCCCCGAGCAGGCGAGCGGCGAAGTCGCGGATCACCGCAGCGACATCTATTCGCTCGGCGTCGTAGCGTACTACGCGCTGTCCGGCCGGCTGCCGTTCGAGGCCCCGACGGTGGGCGCCATGCTGGCGAAGCACATCGCCCAGTCGCCACCGGCAATCGCCGAGGCGGTGCCGGGGTTGTCGACGAAGCTGGGTGACGCGGTCGATCGCTGTCTGGTCAAGGATCCGGCCCGACGGTTCGCCAGCGCCGAAGAATTGGCCGACGTCGTGAGCGTCGCGCTGGCGTCGCGTCGCGAGGCACCGCGACCAATTCAGATCTTCACCAAGAAGGCAAGCGAGATCAGTCAAAACCTGCTCTTTATCGGCCATTTCCAGCTGTTCTCGGCTCTTCTCGGCGCCCTTGCTGCAGTCACTCAGGAGGGGCTCGGGAGCAACGTCATGTTTGGACTGGCGGCAATCGGCCTCGCGACATGGCCGGTTCTCGCGGGAGGGATGCTGGGGCAGATCCGTACGCTTCTGAAATCCGGTTACACGCGTGACGACCTTGTCGCTAGCTGGAACAGAGAGTTCCAATTCGACCAGGGCGACCGCGCGCTCGAGCACGGGCGCACCGCGGGACTGGTCGAGCGCGCCTCGCGCTGGGCCGTTCCGATCGGTTGGGGGTGCATCATCGCCGCCACGGGTCTTGGCGGCCCGTTCCATGACGCGGCAATATGGTTGGGTGCGTCGGGTTGGACAGCCGCTCTCCTGGGCAGCGTCTTGAGCCTGTGGCGGCACGATGGCCGCACCGCCCTCAGCCGGCGGGTCGCAGGCTGGTTCGTGAAGAGCCGCCTGGGCCGCTGGGCGTTCCGCCTCGCCGGACTCGGGCTCGATCGCTCGGCGCTGGCATCCCTGGCGACGCACCGCCCCACCGAGCTGGCCATCGGCATCGCCGTCGACTCACTCTTCGATGCCCTGCCGAAAGCGACGCGTCTCGAGCTCGCGGAGCTGCCGTCCGTGGTGAGACACCTCGAGGCGGACGCCATGATGATCCGGCAGAGGGTCGAGCAGTTGAACGATGCGGCGGCGAAGGTTGGGTCCGGCATGAGAAACGCGCCCGGCCGTCCTGCGGCAGACGGCGTCATCGAACGCCGGGATGCCCTGGACCGCGAGCTCAACGTGGCCCGCGACGCCGCGAAGCAACGTCTCGCCGACGCGGTGACGGCCCTCGAGACCATCCGGCTCGACCTGTTGCGACTGACCGCGGGAGCGGGGAGCGTCGGCAGCCTGACCGCGGACCTCACCGAAGCCCGCGCCGTGAGTGAGGAAGTTGGACGACTGCTCGATGCCCGCGACGAAGTGGAAACTCTCCTGTCAAGGGACAGTAGGCCTAAATCGATGGGAGTTCCCGCCACCCGTCAGACGCCCGCTCCCAGCGCGCGCGGCGCCTAACCAGGAATGAGGCCGTGTGAAAACACCCCGATGTGGACAAAGAGCGGGTCTTCCGATGTGTCCCCGAGGCGAGATCGTGGTTCCTGAGCGAAATCTGAGCGCCGAGATTCTGCGGGGCCCGGACGGAGCCGAGTTTTCGCACAGGCTCGAATTGGAGCCGCCGGGCGCTCGAACGGCCGAACGTCCGTGCGTCGCCTAGCGCGGAGCCGGCCGAGAAGGAAGACTTGAGGTTGTATGGCGGCCAAAGGGTCGCCCGCAGCTCAATTCCAGCTCGTTAGACCGCGCCAGGGCTCGGTGCTAGTTTTGGCATGTGAGCCCAACGGTTTTTCGTGCGCGGGGATTCCGGTTCTACTTCTTTTCGCTGGAGGAATCCCGGTTTCACGTTCACGTGCACACGCGGAGGGCGAGGCTAAGTTCTGGCTGGAGCCGGTACTGGAGCTTGCCCAGAACTACGGGCTCCGTGCGGACCATCTACGGACCGTCGCGGATCTAATCAGGGAGCACGAAGATGAAATCCCAGCAGCGTGGCGGAAGCACTTCCGTCGTTGAGGTCGGCAATGTGACACGCCAGGGGTTCTGGCTTTCGCTCGATGACCGCGAACTATACCTCCCGTTTGACACCTTTCCGTGGTTCCGGAAGGCAACCATTGAAGGCCTCACGACAGTTGAGCGACCGAGCCCTCACCACCTCTATTGGCCACTGCTGGATATCGACCTAGCAGTGGAGTCCATCGAGCATCCCGAGCGCTATCCGCTCGTCAGCGCGGTCTAACCAGCGGCTGCAGGCTGACGGGCGCTCGACGGGCCGAGCGCCCGAGCATCGGCTGGCGCCGACGCGGCCGAGAAGGAATCCAATGATTGTGTACCGCGACTCGGTCGCCCGCAGCTGAGGCGCAGAGCGTTAGCCAGCAGCGATTTCGTCCGGAGGTTGCCATGCACGGCGAGGTTCTCGTAGAATTGTTGCAATGCCAACGGTCCTCCGGTCTGGTCCGTACCGACTGTTCTTCTATTCAGCGGACCGAGAGGAACCCCGGCATGTGCACGTTGAGCGTGATGACTGCCGGGCAAAGTACTGGGTTGAGCCTGTGCGCCTCGATGATAGCTCAAGCTTCGGGCCTGCCGAGCTCGGCAAGATCGAAATGCTCGTGACGCAGAACGTCGAGTTGCTTCGGAAGGCCTGGGATGACTTCTTCGCCCGTTGATGTACGCCAAGCGTTGGCCCAAACAGTCAGGGTCACGAATGACACGCTCATCGTGGACTTGATTGATGGGCGGACCCTGTCTGTGCCCGTGGCCTGGTACCCCCGACTGGCGCACGGCACCCCTACTGAGCAGACGAATTGGCGTCTAATCGGGCGTGGCCACGGCATTCACTGGCCGCAACTGGACGAGGACATTAGCGTCGACGACCTGCTGGCTGGACACCGCTCCTCCGAATCGCAGTCGTCTCTCGACCGTTGGCTTAAGTCGCGGAAGGCTGCTGGCTAACCAGCGTCCACAATGCGTTCTTCGACCGAAGGTTCAGGCCATGAACGTCAAATACTTCAAGGATACGGATACGGCCCTCCTCGAGTTTTCGGGAGCGCCCGTCGAGGAAACGCGCACCATTTCCGACAGCGTCTACGTCGACCTGGACAAGGACGGCAATCTGGTGAGCATGACGATTGAGCATGCAGGTCGTCACGCGGCCCTGCCGCGCGTGAGCGTTCAAGAGATCGATGTGAGTGCCGCATAACCAGCGCTTGCACGCCGCCGGGCGTTGTTCGTTGCTAAGGAAGTCGTTCATTTGCCCGCCCGCCATCATCGCTGCACGTTTGAGCATCGCCGTGCCCGCGCGGCACGTCGCCCGCGGGTGAAGCGCAGATCGCTATGCCGCACGCGCAGGAATCAACGTCGAGCCTTGCAGGGCCGTATATACAGTAGTATACTAGCTCGGTGCGGTTCACGTGGGACCCCGGTAAGAGCGACGCCAATCTGGCGGCGCGCGGGTTCGACTTCGAATTCGCCACCCTGATCTTTGCCGGTCCCACGCTGGCACGAGAAGACACGCGCCGGAGCTATGGCGAGCGCCGGATAATCGCTATCGGTCTAGCCCAGGGCATTGCCCTGACAGTCGCATACACAGACCGCGTCATTGAGGCTGACATAGAGCGGCGGATCATCTCAGGACGCAGGAGCAATCGTCGTGAGCGCAAAGCGTACCAAGTCGCCCTCGAACGCGGCTGAGCGCCCCCGGCGCGGTCGCGCGGATCTGCGCCGGCTGCGGCGGCAGTCGGAGCGCCAGATCGCCAGCACGTCGCCACCGGAGCTCGCGGACCTACCGGCAGACTTCTGGAAGGAAGCTGAGGTCGTGTGGCCCGTGGCCAAGGAAGCGATTTCCTTACGGGTGGATCGCGACGTGCTCGAGTGGTTCCGGGCCCAGGGACCGCGGTACCAGTCCCGCATGAACGCCGTTCTGCGTACCTACATGGCCCAGGCAGCGCGGCGGCGGCGCTCGCGAACCGGTGAGCAACCGGGCTGATGGGTAACAGAGTTTACCGGGATGATAGGTGACACTTCGTTGGGGTGGAGGAAGGTCCGCATGGGTCAGTCCCGGATGATCATGTCGCGTTCCTCGACCTTGGCGAGGAGCACCGTCCCGAAGTAGATCGACCAGATCCCGTCGTCGGTTTCGTCGAGGCCGATGTGAGATTGCTTCAGGGCGTTCGCGATGAAGAGCAGCTTGTGCTTGAGGCGAAACGTGCCGGCGTTGGTCCCGCGCTTCACCTGGAGCGCGTCGTGGCCCAGCGGATCGCCTACTACAACGGTCGGCGACGGCATTCATCCCTCGGGAATCAGGCTCCGCTCAGCTTCTTGGCAAGCTTCACTCCCCTAGGATGACCACAACAAAAGGTGGTCAACGCTGTCCAACAAACGGGGCGCACCTCCCCGATTCGACGAGCTGATCTTCTAGGCTTCCGCAGTTCTCATTCTCACAGCGGACTGAACGGCCGGGCTGATCCTTGACACTTATTCTAGGTTGATCCTTTACCCGAGTAGATCCGCCTCACCCTAGCCTCCCCCCGCCCCGCCCCGTACACTCCCTCGCCTGACTCACTCAAACAGATCAAGCTCCCGGAGGACCCACATGCCCAGCACTGGTATGCACCCGCGGTTGGCCGTCATCGCCATCGCGACGTTGTCCGGCGCATTGCTCACGGCTCACGGCTTACGTGCCCAGCGCCCGGCTCCCGCTTCCCAGGTCTCCACCCAGACCATCGAAGCGCGTACGGCGGGTATGCGGAAGATGGATGGGTTCTTCCCGCTTTACTGGGACTCGACCGCCGGCCATCTCTATCTGGAGATCGCCCGGTTCAACACTGAGTTCATGCACATCCAGGGCATGGGCGCCGGCCTGGGCTCCAACGACATCGGCATCGAGCGGGGCAACCTCCAGGCCTCGGAGATCGTCTTCTTCGAGCGGCAAGGTCCCAAGGTGCTCCTGGTCGAACCCAACTACAGCTACCGCGCGACCTTCGCGACCAACCCCGAGGAAGCCAGGTCGGTACGGGAATCATTCGCGCGCAGCATCCGCTGGGGCTTCCCGGTCGTGGCCGAGTCCGAGGGGCGGGTGTTGGTGGACCTCACCGACTATCTGGTGCGCGACCCGCACACCATCAGCCAGCGGCTCCGCCCCGGCACCTACCGGGTGGACGCCTCGCGCAGCTCCATCTATGCGCCCATGACCAAGAACTTCCCGCAGAACACGGAGATGGAGGCGGAAGTCACCTGGGTGGCGCAGCCCGCCACCGGACCGGCGGCCGGCGGATTCGGCGGCCCCGGCGGCGGAGGATTCAATCCGTTCCGGAGCCCGGCCAGCTATTTCGAAGGCGTCCCCGATGTCGCCGCCGATTTCGATGCCGCGAGCCTCCGCATCCATCACTCCTTCGTCCAGCTCCCTGACGGTGATTACCGGCCGCGTAAATTCGATCCGCGCGCCAGCTACGGACCGATCGCCTGGATGGACTACTCCGCCCCGCCGGACGGCAACGAGATGTCCCTGGTGCAGCGCTACATCCGCCGCCACCGTTTGAAGAAGCAGAACCCCTCCGCGGCCATGAGCGATCCCGTGAAGCCGATCGTCTTCTACCTTGACCCAGCGGTTCCCGAGCCACAGCGCTCCGCCCTGCTGGAAGGCACCGCCTGGTGGAACCAGGCCTTCACCGCCGCCGGCTACCGCAACGCCTTCCGGGTGGAGATCCGGCCGGACAGCATCAGCCCGCTGGACATCCGCTACAACGTGATCAATTGGGTGCACCGCTCCACGCGGGGATACTCTTCCGGCGCCTCGGTCACCGATCCGCGCACCGGCGAGATCATGAAAGGCCTGGTGACCCTGGGCTCGCTACGCTACCGGCAGGACTACCTGCTGGCCGAGGGGATCCTGCTGCCCTACCGCACCGGGGATGAGGTTCCCGCCGACGTCCGGGAATGGGCTGTGGCGCGCATCCGCCAGCTGGCCGCGCACGAGGTGGGACACACCATCGGCTTCCAACACAACTACTACGACAGCCGCGTGGGCCGCACCTCCGTGATGGACTATCCCGCTCCCCTGGCCACGCTCCGGCCGGATGGTTCGATTGATCCCTCGCAGGTCTACGAGCGGGGGATCGGCGAATGGGACTCCGTCGCGGTCAAATGGGGCTACCAGGATTTCCCGGCCGGCACCAACGAGGATCAGGCGCTCCAGCGCATCCTGGATGAGGCGTGGCAACGGGATATCCGGTTCCTCACCAACCAGGACGCGGCCGCGAACCCGCGGTCCGATCAGTGGTCCAACGGCGTCGAGCCCGCGGCGGAGCTGAATCGCCTCATGGACGTCCGCCGCGTTGTGATGCGCCGCTTCGGTGAGACCGCGATCAAGCGCGGCCGGCCGATGGCAGAAATGGAGGAGATCCTCGTTCCGGCCTACCTCTACCACCGCTACCAGGTTGAAGCCGCCGCCTCAGCGTTGGGCGGCATGCACTATATCTACGCCCTGCGCGGCGACGGGCGGGACCCCGCACCGCCCGTTCCCGCGGCCGAACAGCGCGCGGCTCTCTCCGCCCTGCTCGCGACGCTCCGGCCGTCCGAGCTAGTCCTGCCGGACGAGGTGGTACGAAAGCTCCCGCCGCGGCCCTCAGGTTATCCGCGCACTCGCGAGTTGTTTCCCCGGTACACCGGGCTGATGTTCGACCGGATCACGCCCGCCGTGGTCGCATCGGACATGACCGTGAGCGGCATGCTCACGGCCGACCGCGCCGCCCGGGTGGTCCAGCAGCACGTGCTTGACCCGGCGTTGCCCGGATTGGAAGAGGTGATGGACTCCCTGGTGGCCGCGACGTTCGGGGCCCGCGCGACCACGGCGTACGAGGCCGAGGTGGCCCGCGCCGTCCAGCGCGTGGTCATGGAGCGCCTGATGGACCTTTCGGCCAACGCCGACATGCCGCAGGTGCGCGCGGTGGCCACGGGGCGCCTGGTCCGCCAGATGAACGCGTCGGGTCAGATGTCCGGCGGCGATGACGCCACGCTGTCGCATCACCATACGCTCGCCATGGACGTCAAGCGATTCCTCGACCGGCCCTATCAAGCCTACGTCCGCCAGCCCCTGGCCGACGCGCCGCCCGGCGCACCCATCGGCGGGGCGGACTTCGGAATGGATTTCCTCCGGCGCCTGGAGCCCGTCACCTGTGACTGGATGGACAACGGGCGGTGGGTGGCGGAGAGTTGCTGGCGGTAACGCCGCAAGGGGTGGGGAGGAAAGGGGTGGCCTCTTTCTTTCTCGCCCCCTTCATCCTCACTCCTTACTCTATCATCGTCACCAGCCGTCCAGCGCTTCAGTCCCGCCGCGCGTAGGTTACGGCATGATACGCGGCGTTCTGTCGATCTTCCTGGCCACAGCCCTTGGTGGACCGTCTCTCCTCGCTCAAAGCACTGATTCGCCGGCCCCCGCACCCGCGCGGGCGGCCCCGCGGGACGGCCCGATTCACGTGGACGGCCGCTTGGAGGAACCGGCCTGGCAGGGCGTGCCGCCCATTACGTGGTTTGTCCAGCGTGAGCCGGTCGAGAACGATCCGCCGCAGATGCCCACCGAGGTGCGCGTGCTGTTCGATGAGGACGCTCTCTATGTCGGCGTGCTGATGCGCGAAGCCGATCCCTCCCGGATCGCCACGCAATTGGTACGGCGCGACGAATTCGGGCAGTACGATTTCTTCGAAGTCTCGTTCGATCCGGTGAACGATCGCCGCACCGGCTACCAGTTCCGGGTCAGCGCCGCCGGCGTGCAGGGTGACACCTACCTGTACGACGACACCGAGGAAGACGAAGACTGGGACGCGGTGTGGGCCTCGGCGGTTCACCGCGACACCCGGGGCTGGAGCGCGGAGATGCGCATCCCGCTCTCCCAGATTCGCTACTACCCGGCGGATACTGGCCAATCCTGGGGGGTGAACTTCACGCGGCGACGCCTCGCCGCGAACGAGATGGTGGACTTTGCGCTCCAGTCGCGCGTCCGGCATGGGCGGGTGAGCGTGTTCGGCCAGCTCACCGGCCTCCAGCTGCCGCGGGCGGCCAGGCGGGTGGAGCTCCGACCGTACGCCGTGGCCAGCGCGGAGCTGGGCCCGGCGGAGGCCACCGATCCATTCTTTGACGGCTCCCACGTCGCGCCCCGCACCGGCCTCGACTTCCGCTATGGGTTGGGGCCCACCTTCACCCTGGACGGCACGGTCTCGCCGGACTTCGGCCAGGTGGAGGTGGATCCCGCGGTCATCAATCTGACGGCGTTCGAGACGTTCTTCCCCGAGAAGCGACCGTTCTTCGTGGAGGACGCCCGCATCTTCGATTTCACGCTCTCCGGTCAGACCAACCGCCTGTTCTACAGCCGGCGGGTAGGCCGCGAGCCGCGGGGCGAGGCCCCACCCTGGTCCGAGTTTGCCGAGGTCCCGACCCAGTCCACCATTTTGGGCGCGGCCAAACTCACCGGCCGGACGGCCGCCGGTCTTTCGATTGGCGCGCTGACGGCCCTGACCGGGCGGGAACGAGGCCGCGCGTTTGATCCGTCCTCGGATCGGCTGGAGAGTTTCACGGCTGAGCCGCGCAGCCTCAACACGGTCGCGCGGGCGCGACAGGATTTTCGTGACGGCGCTTCCCAGCTCGGCGGCATTCTCACCACCCAGCACCGCGCCCTCCCGGCCGACGGGAGCTTCGACTTCTTGGCGCGCGAAGCCTATTCGGCGGGGCTGGACTTTGAGCACAACTGGGGCGGGAGAGGCTCGCGCAATTGGGCGCTCTGGGGGTTCGCGGCGGCCAGTCTGGTGCGCGGCCCGGCCACCGCCCTGCTCCAGGTCCAGCAGGCCAGCAACCATTACTTCCAGCGCCCCGACGCGACGCGGGTCTCACTCGACCCGACCCGGACCGCCATGACCGGGCGGGACTGGCGGCTTCAGTTCGAGCGCCGCAGCGCCGAGCACTGGACCGGGGCTATGTGGCTGGCGGAGGTCTCCCCCGGGTTCGAGATCAACGACCTGGGATTCTCCACTGCCGGCGAGCGGCTGGACGGGGGCGCGCGGATCGGCTACCAAGAGATCCGGCCGGGGCGGCTGTTCCGAAGCTATGACCTGCGGTTGTTCACCTTTCACAACTTCCGTCACGAGGCGTTGGACGACGCCTTCTCCTGGCGGTCATGGCGGCGGGCGCACAAGAGCGGTGAGTTATCGCTCGAAGCGGGATTGGAGTTTCTGAACTACTGGGAGCTCGACCTGGAGGCGTCCGCCCGCCCGCGCCTGATGAGCGACGTCGCCACGCGCGGCGGGCCGCTCATGGTGACGCCGTCGGTGCTGTCGTTCAGCGGCCGTCTCAGCACCGATCGGCGCCGGGCGGTGGCGTGGGAACCCGGTGTGGACCTCGAGCGCTGGGGCGAAGGCGGCGGTAGTTGGGAGGCCCAGGTGGAGGTCACCGTCCGCCCCTCGTCCTCCTGGGAAGTCGAACTGTCGCCCACGTTTGCCAGTGCGCGCGCTCCCGCCCAGTATGTCACCCAGACGACCGCCGTGCCGTACACGCCCACCTTCGGCGGCCGCTACCTGTTCGGTGAGCTGTCGCAGCGCGAGGTGTCCATGGAGACGCGGGTCAACATGACGCTGAGTCCCACGCTCACCTTCCAGCTCTACGCCCAACCACTCCTGGGCTCGGGGGACTACGTGGCCTACAAGCAGCTGGCGCGGCCGGAGAGCTTCGACTTCGACGTGCTCGAGGAAGGGACGGCGACAGCGACGGCGGCAGGGGTCACCTGCACTGGCGGGCGCACCTGCCGAAGCGGCGAGGAGCGCTACGTGGACTTCGACGCGGACGGGACCACTGACTTCTCGTTCGAGGAGGCGGACTTCACGGTGCGGTCCCTCCGGGTGAACGCGGTGCTGCGCTGGGAGTACCGGCCAGGCTCGGCGCTCTATCTGGTGTGGCAACAGGGTCGGGAAGTCGAAGACCGCGTGGGCCGCCTCAGCGTTGGACGGGATCTTCGCACGCTGTGGAACGCGCAGTCGGAAAATGTGTTCATCGTCAAGCTGAGCTACTGGCTGGGATTATAGTCGCAGATCACCCAGACACGGCGCGGGCTAGCGCCGATGCATCAATCCGGCTCGCGGCGACGCACCCGGCGAGCCCCATGGTCAGGTCGAATTCGGCCACGACATTCTCGACGACTTCGCGCACGCCCGCTTCACCGGCGAGCGCCAACCCGTAGACATAGGGTCTCCCCAGCAGCAGGGCCGTCGCTCCCAGCCCGAGGGCCTTGAACAGATCCGCCCCGCCCCGCACGCCGCTGTCGAGCAGCACCGGGACCTGTCCCGCCACCGTTTCAACCATCGCCGGAAGCGCATCCATCGTGGCGACGGCGCCATCCACCTGGCGACCGCCGTGATTCGACACCACGATGCCGTCGGCGCCATGGTCCAGCGCCCGCTTGGCGTCGTCCGGATGCAACACACCCTTCAGAACCACCTTGAGGCGGGTCATCCTCTTGAGTCGGGTCACGTCGTCCCACTGAAGTGACGGCCGTGAGTAGGTGGCGATGAACTGCTGTACCGCCTTCCGGGGTTTGCCGGACGTGACCTTGGCCGGCAGCGTTCCCGGATAGCGCCGGATCATCCCGGAGATGGCGCTCATAGTTCCGAGCGAGAGGCGGGGACGCACGCGTCGCCCTTCCTCCGGCATGTCGGCACCGAGGCTCTCGCGAAACACCGGATCGCTGGTGTACTGCGCAATGCCCATCCCGTGAAGGAACGGGAGATAGGCCAGGTCCAGGTCGCGGGGCCGCCAGCCGAGCATCGTGGTATCGAGGGTGAGGACGATCGCCTCGCACCCACACGCCTCAGCGCGGTGCACCAAGCTCTCGACCAGCGCGTCCGACTTGCTCCAGTAGAGCTGGAACCAGCGCGGCGCCTGTCCCATGACGGCGGCACAGGTCTCCATCGCCACCGAGGCCTGGTTGGAGAAGATCATTGGCACGCCGAGCGCCGCGGCCGCACGCGCCACTGCGAGATCTGCCTCGGGATGGGCCAGCTCCAGCACCCCAATGGGCGCCAGCAGCATCGGCGCCGGGAGCGTGCGCCCCAGGAGCTGGACGGAGAGATCGCGCGCGGCAACGTCGCGCAGCACGCGCGGGACAATGCGCCAGCGCTCGAACGCCGCACGGTTGGCGCGGATGGTGCTCTCGCTTCCCGCCCCACCGGCCACGTAGGCAAACGCTTCCCGCGACATCGCGGCGCGGGCCCGTTCCTCCAGCGCCTCGAACGCCGTAGGGACCACGGGCCGGTCCCCCGCCACGCCCCGTACAAAGATGCCCTTCTGCCGCTCTCGGCCAATGTCCTGGAAGCCGGACTGCGCGTCCCGATCCATCACGTCATCCTTTCTGCCGCTCTGCCGCTCTGCCGCGGCCGGCCCTGAATCTTCACCTCCCTCCCTCCTCCTGCCAGCCCGCCGTAGCTTTGCCCCCATGCCCTACACTCATCTCCTCTTCGACATCCGTGACCGCGCCGCATTTGTCACGGTCAATCGCCCGGACAAACTGAATGCCCTGAACGACGCCGTGGTGGCCGATCTGGGCGAGGCCGCCGAAGCGATCGCCACGCGGGACGACATCGGCGGGGCTATTCTCACGGGCGCCGGACCCAAAGCGTTCATCGCCGGCGCCGATATAGCGGAGTTGGCGACGCAAGGCCCGTTCGACGGCAAGGCGCGAGCGCTCCGGGGCCAGGCGGTGCTCCGCCGCCTGGAAACCTGCGGCAAACCGGTCATCGCGGCGGTCAATGGCTTTGCGCTGGGTGGAGGCATGGAGTTGGCCATGGCCTGCCACATCCGCGTCGCGAGCAGCAACGCCAAGTTTGGCCAGCCCGAAGTCAAGCTCGGCATCGCGCCCGGGTACGGCGGCACGCAGCGGCTGCCGCGACTGGTGGGCAAGGGACGCGCGCTGGACTTGGTGCTCACCGGCCGGATAATTGACGCGGAGGAAGCGCTGCGGATCGGCCTGGTCACCCGCGTGGTTCCGCCGGACCAGCTGCTGCCGGAGGCGGAGAAGATACTGCGCACCATTCTCGCGATGGCCCCACGCGCGCTGGAGCTCGCCATGGAGGCGGTGGACCGTGGCCTGGAGATGTCGCTGGACGAAGGCCTCCAGCTCGAGGCCAACCACTTTGGTTTGCTGGCCGCGACGCAGGACATGCGGGAGGGCATGGCGGCGTTTCTGGAGAAACGGGAGCCCAGGTTCACGGGCAAATGACGCGGCGGCGGAGCGCTGGGTGACGCCAGCGACTCAACCCCGTTTCGGCTACTCCTCGCCGGGTTCTTGGGCGCGGGCGGTGAGCCGCGCCGGGACACCGCGACGGCGCAGCAGGTTTCTGGCCCGACCAGTGCCCCCAACCTGAGCATTTTGAATAACTTGCCCCGTTGACCCACCCGCCTCAAAGGGGCTATTTTTGGGGGTGTCAAGAGGACCCAGATTTCAGCCGGGCCGCGGAGCGTTTTCCCGACGCTTCGTGGCCCTTGTCGCAGGTGTCTGACGCCCGCTGTGTGGTTGGCCGGCCTCACCATCCGGGCGTTTCGCAACCTCGCTTCGCTCGATCTCGAGATCCCGCCGGAAGGCGCGGTGATCATTGGCGGCAACGGCCACGGGAAGACCAATCTCCTCGAGGCGATCTACTATCTGGTCCTCTTCCGCTCCCTGCGAGGGGCGCGGGATCAGGAGCTGGTGAAGTTTGGAGAGGCGGGGTTCTTTCTAGCGGCGGACCGGAACTCCGGCGACGTTGGCCTTCCTCTGCAGCGCATCACGGCCGGCTACGAAGGAACCACTCGGCGGAAGAAGGTCACGGTCGGCGGCGCGCAGGTAGCCAAGCTCTCAGAGGCCGTGGGACAGGTGCTCGCGGTCCCCTTCTCTCCGGCGGACAGTGGAATCGTAACTTCAGGTCCCGGGTCACGGCGGCGCTACCTGGACATCCTGCTGTCGGTAAGCGAGCGCGGTCACTTGGCGCGGCTCTCCGCCATGCGCTTGGCCCTGAAGCAGCGGAACGCGGCGCTCCGGCGGGGCCGCGGGGACGAAGCCCGGGCATTCGACCAGCCGTTCGCCGACGCCGCGGCGGCGATCGCCATGGCGCGGCGGTGTTGGGCCGAGCGCTGGGGCGGCCGGTTTCGCGAGCTGAGCGCGGAGCTGGGCGAGCCGGCCACCTCGGAAATGCGTCACCACAGCCAGGCGTCGCCAGGTGACGGGGCGGAAGGGTGGCTCCGGTTGCTAGCCGCATCCCTGGATCGCGACCTGCACCGGGGAGCCACCACGGCGGGACCGCACCGCGACGATCTGCGACTCACCCTCGGCGAGCGCGACCTCCGCACCTTCGGCTCGGCCGGGCAGCACCGGACGGGCGCCATCGCCCTTCGGCTCCTCGAAGCCGAAACGCTGACGGCCGCCCACGGAACGGCGCCGGTGGCCCTCTACGACGACGTCTTCGCCGAGCTGGACGGCAACCGCCAGGAGCGCCTGTTGCGGCTCATTCGCGAGGTGCTCCCGGGCCAGGCGATGGTGGTGGCGCCGCGCGACGCGGAGGTGCCCGCCGGGTTGTTCGACCGGCCGCGCTGGCAGATCACCGGAGGCGTCCTTGAGCGGTAGATCGGCTGCGCGGATCGGGGAGCTGCTGGATCGCTACCTGGCACGCTCCGGCTATTCCGACCGCCTGGCCCAGGCCGGTGTGATCTCCGATTGGGCCACGCTGGTGGGGCCGACCGTGGCGGCGGTGACCACGCCAGAAGCGGTGACCCGCGACGGCACCATGTTCGTGCGGGTCACGACCGCGCCGTGGATGCAGGAGCTCCAACTGATGACGCCGGTGATCTTGAAAAAGCTCGGGGCCAAGGGGCGAGTGAAGAGAATCGTGTGGAGGGCAGGGTGAAAAAAGCGGCGGCAGAGCGGCACGGCGGCAGGCTGCCGCCCTGCCGCGGGTTGTGGGGTGGGGAGCGGGGCTGCCGCTCCTGCCGCCTCAAACAAACCACCAACTCTCGGGTCGACACTCCATGACCGCACCCCAGCAAGACAACGACCCGTACTCCTCCGACGCCATTCAGGTCCTCAAGGGCCTGGAGGCGGTGCGGAAACGGCCGGGCATGTACATCGGCTCGACCGGCGCCCGCGGGCTGCATCACCTGATCTGGGAGGTGGTGGATAACGCGGTGGACGAGGCGATGGCCGGCTATTGTGACCGGATCGATGTGTTCCTGCACCAGGACCGCTCGGTGACGGTGATCGACAACGGCCGCGGCATTCCGGTAGACCTGCACAAGACCGAGAAGCTGCCGGGTGTCGAAGTCGCCATGACCATGCTGCACGCGGGCGGCAAGTTCGATCATTCGAGTTACAAGGTGTCCGGCGGTCTGCACGGCGTGGGCGTGTCGGTGGTGAACGCCTTGTCGGAGCGCCTTGACGTCTGGGTGAGCCGGGACGGCAAGGAACACCACATGGCCTTCGAGCGCGGCAACACCGCGGTCCGGTTGGAGGTCACGGGCAAGACGGGCAAGAAGACCGGCACCCGGATCACCTTCCGGCCGGACCCGCAGGTGTTCAAAGAGATTGATTACGACTACCCGACCGTGGCCAACCGGGTGCGCGAGCTGGCGTTCCTCAACTCGGGGCTCACGCTCAGCCTGACCGATGAGCGCGGCGCCCAGGCCAAAGAGGAAGTCTTCCTGTACAAGAAGGGCGTGGCGGAGTTCGTGGAATACCTGCGCGGCAGCCGCCGGGCGCTTCATCCCAAGCCCATCCAGTTCGCCACCACCAAGGATGACGTGGAGATTGACGTGGCGCTCCAGTACGACGAGGGCTATGCCGAGAACACGTTCTCCTTTGTGAATAACATCAACACCCATGAGGGCGGCACCCACCTGACGGGTTTCAAGGCGGCGCTCACCCGGGTGATCAACGAGGTGGCCAAGGACAAGGGCTTCCTGAAGAAGGAAGACTTCACGCTCACGGGCGACGATGTCCGCGAGGGGCTGACGTCGGTCATCCACGTGAAGATCAAGGAGCCGCAGTTCGAAGGGCAGACCAAGACCAAGCTCGGCAACTCCGAGGTCGAGGGCGTGGTCAAGACGGTAGTGTACGAGCAGCTCGGCAACTTCCTCAAGGAGACGCCGAGCGTGGCGCGCGCGATCCTCGACAAAGCGGTGAGCGCCGCGCGGGCGCGTGAGGCCGCCCGGAAGGCGCGCGAGCTGGTCCGCAAAAAGAGCGCGCTGGAGGGCGGCATTCTGCCCGGCAAGCTGGCGGATTGCTCGCTCAGCGATCCCACGCTCTGTGAGCTGTACCTGGTAGAGGGCGACAGCGCCGGCGGGTCGGCCAAGCAAGGCCGCGACCGGTCGTTCCAGGCCATCCTGCCGCTCCGCGGCAAGATCCTGAACGTCCAGCGGGCCCGGATCGACAAGGTGCTGTCCAACGAAGAGATCCGCACCATCATCACGGCCATCGGCACCGGCGTGGGGCAGGACGACTTCAAGCTGGACGATGCGCGCTACCACAAGATCATCATCATGACCGACGCGGACGTGGACGGCGCGCACATCCGCACGTTGCTCCTCACGTTTTTCTACAACCAGCTGCCACAGCTCATCGAGGCGGGGTTCATCTACATCGCGCAGCCACCGCTGTTCCGGGTGGCCAAAGGCAAGGAGGAGTTCTACGCCTACGACGACGCCGAGCGGGACGACTACGTCAAGCGGGTGACGAACGGCGCCGGCGGCAAGGCCACCGTGGCCGTGCAGCGCTATAAGGGCCTGGGCGAGATGAACCCCGATCAGCTATGGCGTACTACCATGGACCCGGCCTCACGCACACTGCTCAAGGTGGAATTGGAAGACGCGGTGGAGGCCGCGCGGCTGTTTGAGACGTTAATGGGGGACGAAGTGGAGCCGCGGAAGGCGTTTATCGAGTCGAATGCCAGGTTCGTGAGGAATCTGGACATCTAGCGCCGTTCCGACGACGGCGGATACTCCCCCGCGATGCGCCCCGGCCCCTGGCACAAGTTCTACGACCCCGGCGTCCCCCCGGACATCACCGTCCAGGACGTCACCCTCCCGCAATGGCTGGAGCGATCAGCCCAGAGTCATCCCGACCGAAGGGCGCTGGTTTTTCAGAATCGTCAGGTCACCTACCGTGAGCTAATAGACCAGGTTGACCGGCTGGCCACCGCGCTGGCGGCCCTCGGCGTCGGGAAGGGGGACCGGGTCGCCATTCAATTCCCCAACCTCCCCCACATGGTGATTTCGTACTACGCGGTGCAGACCCTGGGTGCCGTGGCGGTCCCCACCAACCCGCTCTACACCCCGCGGGAGATCGAATACCAATGGAACGACGCCGAATGCGTCGCCGCCCTCCTGGCCGATTTCATCTATGCGTCCCGCGTCGAGGGCATCCGCGGCCGGTTGTCCGTCCGCCACTACGTGGTGGGCTCCATTCCGGAGTACCTGGCGTTCCCGCTGAACCTGCTGGCCCCGCTCAAGCTCCGGCGCGCCACGCCGCCGCTCATGGCCGCGTTCGAGACCGGGCCCACCGTGCACCGGTTCCGTGACCTGGTTCGGCGCACGCCGCCGTCCCCTCCCGGGGTCGCCATCGGAATGGACGATCTGTCGACCCTGCTCTACACCGGTGGGACCACCGGCGTGTCCAAGGGCGCCATGCTCACGCACCGGAACCTGTCGGGCAACGTGCAGCAGATGCGCGCGTGGTTCGCCCGGGCGGTAGACGGGCAGGAGACCATCCTTGGGGCGCTGCCGTTCTTCCATTCCTTCGGGCTGACGGTCGCGATGAACTTGAGCGTGCGGCTGGCCGCGACCCTGGTGCTGATCCCTAATCCCCGCGACATCCCGACCATCATCAAGAGCATCGTCAAACACCGCATCACCTTGATGGCCGCGGTGCCGGCCACGTTCCAGGCCATCAACCAGTACGCGGGCATCAACCAGGCCGACCTGTCCAGCGTGAAGATGTGTAATTCGGGGTCAGCGCCACTGCCGGTGGAGGTGCTTCAACGCTTCGAAGAGCTGACCGGCGGCAAGATCTCGGAAGGGTTCGGCCTCACGGAAACGTCACCCGTCACCCACTGCAACCCCTTGTTCTCGCAAAGGAAGATCGGCAGCATCGGCGTGCCGCTGCCGAGCACCGACGCCAAGATCGTGGACGCCGAAGACGGCGTGACGGAGAAGCCGCCCGGCGAGGTGGGCGAGTTGCTGCTCGCGGGTCCTCAGGTGATGCAAGGCTACTGGAAGAAGCCAGAGGAAACAGCCGCGGCGGTTCGCAGGGGCTGGCTCCACACCGGCGATCTGTGCCGAGTGGATGAGGACGGCTACCACTTTATCGTGGGCCGCAAGAAGGACATGATCATCTCCAGCGGATTCAACGTGTACCCCGACGAGATTGACCGCGTGCTGATGGGACATCCCGCCGTCCTGGAAGCGGCCAGCATAGGAATCCCCGATGAGAAGCGGGGCGAGAGCATCAAGTCCTTCGTGGTGCTCCGGCCGGCTATGCGCGCCTCGGCCGATGATCTGCTCAGCCACTGCAAGGAGCAGCTCGCCGCCTATAAGGTCCCCCGCGCAATCGAATTCCGCGACACGCTGCCCCGAAGCTCGGTGCTCAAGATTCTGAGGCGGGAGTTGAAGGCGGAGGAGATGGCCAAACAGGGCGGACCTGCGGTCGGACAGCCCGGCGGACCGATGTGATGCCCGCCAGCGCGGTCCGCCCTGGCCGGCTCCAGTCGCTCACAGCTCTCTCCGCATCCGTCGTCTCCTGCACTGCCTGCCCTCGCCTCATCAACCACTGCCATCGCGTCGCGCGCGAGAAAAAGCGGGAGTTTCACCATTGGGACTACTGGGGCAAGCCGGTGCCGGGCTTCGGCGACCCGAGTGCGCGGTTGCTCATTGTGGGACTGGCGCCGGCGGCGCACGGCGCCAATCGCACCGGACGTATGTTCACCGGGGACTCCAGCGGCGCTTGGCTGTACGAGGCCTTACATCGCTTTGGTTTGGCGAGTGAGCCAAGATCCGTGAGCCGCGACGACGGCCTCAGGCTCATCAACGGCTACATCGCCGCGGCCGCCCGCTGTGCGCCGCCGGGAAACAAGCCAACCCCGGTCGAACTCGGCCGATGCCGGCCGTTCCTCCAAAAGGAGCTCCGCCTGCTCTCTAGCCTGCGCGTCGTTCTGGTGCTCGGCCGCATCGCGCACGAGAGCTTCCTCAGAGCAGCCGGCTGGTGGGAAAGGCTGCCACCGCGCGACCGTCCGCGGTTCGCCCACGGAGCGACGGCGGCACTGCCCGACAGCCTGCACCTGGTGTCGTCCTATCACCCGAGCCGGCAAAACACCAACACGGGGCGGCTGACGAGAGAGATGTGGTACGACGTGTTTGGGACGGTGAGGGACCTGCTGGCCTGAGGCGCAAGGAGAGACGATCAACAACTCTGCCGCTGTGCCGCTCTGCCGCCCTGCCCTACTTCTCTCTCAGTGTGGAGTCCGCCGGCATCAACTGATCCAGCCGCCAGCTCTCCAGCCGATAGATCGGCCCACCGCTCGGTTTCTGCACCCACCACCAGTAGGCCGCGGAGTCAAGCGCCAATTCCACCAGGGGCCCCTGCTTACCGAGGACGGCGACCCGCCGCTCCGGACGGCGGAAGTCGGTCGAATCGGCCTGTCCCGGCGTGGCGAATCCAGCGGCGTTCACCGTGCGCCATTGCTCCAGCATGCGCCGCACCGCTCCGCTGTCCGCAGCCGCCGCGCCGATCCGCCACCCGCCCTCGCTCCGCCGCAGCGTGGTCGTGGCGCGACGCCGCTCAATGCGGACTTCCTGAACGCTGTCCGGCTCGATCCTCGCAATAACCTTGTCCCGCCAGTCGTCCAACCCGCGCTCCGCCAGGTTCGCCAGCTCGCCCCGGACCAGATACACGTCGTCCTGGTCCGGGCGCCGCACGTACGCCCCGGAGAAGCCGGAGCCGCGATCGCCTACCACCAGCTGGTCCAGCACCGTGTCGCCTCGCAGGAACGTGAGTCGCTTGCCCCGCGTGCTGTCCACTCCCATCCGGCCGTGCGACGCCGCGCTCTGGGCCGACAGCTCGGCGACCGTGGACCCGGCCAGCGCGTCAAACAGCCCACTGACCGCGTCGCCCGAAGCATCAAACCCGTTCACCGACCAGTGCGCCGAGTCTCGCTTGGCGAGCACCACGGTGTCCTCCGGCCGGACCAGTCGCACGGTATCCACGTCGGCCGCCGTCACGGCGGGGAGCTGGAAATCGCCGGTCACGGTGTCGCTGCCGCGGGTGAAGATCTCCGCCAGCCCCCAAAGAAAGATCACCACCCCCAGCGCCATGGCGATCTGCCGCAGTTGACGCGAGGTCACGCGGCCTCCGGCACCGCCCGCTGGTAGACCCGGTCGGCCAGGCGCCGTCGCCGGAGCAGGCGCAACGCGCCGAGCAGGATCAGCGCCGCCGGCACTCCGCCCACGTTGGCGTATTTCACCGTCTCGCGGAGCCCCTCGCTGGAAAAAACCAGAGGCGGCGGCGTGCGGTCCTTGGCCCGGATGGTGATCAGGCTCTCATCTTGGGACAGCCAATCCACCGCGTTGAGCGCAAAGGACAAGTTCTCCGGCGCGTTCCGGATATTGCGGTCCACCACCAGATCTCCGTTCCCCACCACCACCAGTCGCCCGGCGGGCCCGGCGGCGCTGTCAGTGGCCAGCGTGTTCACCTGGACCGCAACCACGCGCACGCCGAGGCTGTCCGTGGGGAACTGTTGCGTCGGCTCCAGGAACACCTCGGATGATCGGAGGCCTCCCCCGCGGCTGGTGACCAGCAAGGGCACCACGGTCCCGGGCCTCGCACCGGTGGTGTCCACGCTGCTGCCCCACGGGTAGAACACGCCCGGCACTTCCTCGTTCACCACGGACTGGCGCGTGCTCAGGGCCCGCGCCCAGTACGGGTAGGGTACCAGCACCCGGCCGAACTGCGACGGGAGCACCACGCGCTCGTTCGACACGTGATCGAATACCATGTCCGAGCGAATGGTCACGCCGTACGCCTGGAGCAGCCGGTTCCAGGCGGGCTCCCTTGGCGTGGCGAAGAACGACTGTTCCGGCAGCTCCATCCCGGAGACCATGATCAGCGCGCTCCCGCCCGCGGCCAGATACCCCTGGACGCGGTCCACCAGCGTGTCGGACGTCTCGGGCGCGGCGCCGGCGATGATCACAGCCGCCGGGTTGCCGGGCACGATGGCGTCGGACTCCGGAGTGAGGTTGCGGACGTCGTAGTTCTGTCCCAGAGCCTCGCGGAGCTGATCGTAGGTGCGCTCGACCCTGGGGTTGGCCGCGGGCGTGTAGAGCGCCAGGGACGGCCGTTCCGGATGGGTGAGCGACCGGATGAAGGACGACACCCGATACTCCAGGTCGTCGGAGCGCTGCACGAACGGTATGGTCTTGCTCTGACCCGCGTACTGCACTGCGATCCCGAGGTATCCTTCCTTGACCTTCAATTCGGCCTGACCCACGACGTTGAACTGCACGGCGGGGATACCCAGCGATCGCGCCTCCTCCATCATGGCGCTGTCGGAGGCCGGGTCGCCGATGACCAGCCGGATCTTTCCGCCGCCGGCGGAGCGGTAGTCTCCCAGCAGGTCCCGGAGATCGCGTTGGAGGATGGACACCTCCGAGGGCAGCTCCTTGGAGACGAACAGCTTCAACGTGACCAGGTCCGGCAGTTCGCGCGCCAGCTGCCGGGTGGCGCCAGACAGGGTGTAGGCGTTCCCCGGGGTGAGGTCCAGCCGTCCCCCGATGCGCCGGCCGAACAGGTTGGTCACCACCAGCGCCGCGATCAACAGCACCGCGCCCAGCCGCAGGCGCCGGAGGGTCTCCCCGCGGGGCGTCAGCTTGCGGCCCATCAGCGCCAGGTAGCCCAGGACCAGGAAGATCGCGGCCAGCGAGAGAAAGTAGATGGCATCGCGCAGGTCGATCACCCCGCGGCCAATGTTCACGAAGTGCGAGAGCACACCGAGCTGGGCCACCACCACGCCAATGCGCGATGGGAGACCCACCAGGAGCGGGTCTAGGCCCACCAGCACCAACAGGAACATGACAAATACGCCGACGATGAACGCGGTAATCTGGTTCCGGCTGACGGCGGAGGCCCAGAGGCCAACGCCGGCGAGCCCCAGCGCAAGCAGCGCGGCGCCCGCGTATTGCGCGACCATGACGCCGACTTCGAGATCGGCCCCCAGCCCGAGCCCGACGGAAATCGGCAGCGTGCACGCCAGCGCGATCCAGAGAAACAACGCCTGACCCAGGTACTTGCCGAGCAGCACCTCCAGCTCGGTTACCGGCTGCGCCAGCACCACCTCGAGCGTTCCGGTCCGGGCGTCCTCGGCCACGGCCCGCATGGTCACGGCGGGCACGAAGAAGAGGAACATCCAGGGTAGCAGGTCCATCATGGGCCGCAGCGTGGCGGCATTGAGCAGGTAGGCCTGGCGGAAGAACAGGAAATTGTTGATGCCGACAAACACCACCAGCAGGATGTAGCCCGTCGGGTGATCGAACAGCACGCGCAGCTCGCGGCGGGCAATGGTCCAGATAGCCTTCATGCCCCCTCCCCCGCGCCTGCCGCTCCTGCCGCTTCTGCCGCCCTCGCCGCATCCGCCTCCGCCGACGTGAGTTGTCTGAAGAGGTCTTCCAGATTACCGGCCTGCTGGTGCAGCTCGTACAGGGTCCAACCCTTCGCCTTGGCCAGCTCGAAGATCGCGGGCCGGAGATCCCGGTCGGCGTCCGCGATCACGGTCAGCGACACGCGCCCGTCACGTTGCCGCTCCTCGGCGATGCGCCGCACCCCGGCGAGGCCCTGAAGGGCTTGGGTCACGCCCGGGCCCGCGATCTCGACGGACACCTGCACGGCGCCCTCCGCGCTGGCCATCAACTGGGCTACGGGCCCGTCGGCGGCGATGCGTCCGCGATGGATGATCAGGAGCCGGCTCGCCGTCTGTTGCACCTCGCCCAGCACGTGGGTGGACAGGATGACGGTGCGGTCCTTGCCCAGGTCGGCGATCAGGCGGCGGATCTCGGCGCGCTGGTTGGGGTCGAGCCCTTCGGTGGGTTCGTCGAGAATGAGCAGGTCCGGCTCATGCAGGATGGCCTGAGCCAACCCCACGCGCTGTTTATACCCCTTGGATAACTCGCCGATGGGCCGGTAGTACACGCTGGCGATGCCGGTCGAGTCCACGGCCGTGTCAATGGACCGGCCTCGCTCGGGGCCGGTCAGCTCCCGCAACGTCGCGATGAAGTCCAGGTACTCCGATACCAGCATGTCGCCATAGAGCGGGTTGTTCTCCGGCAAGTAGCCGATCCGCCGCTTGGCATCGCGGCCCGCCTCGCTCAAGGGCACCCCGTCCAGGCGGATCTCTCCGCGATCGGGCTCGAAGTACTGGGTGATCATGCGCATGGTGGTGGATTTGCCGGCCCCGTTGGGGCCGAGGAACCCGACCACCTGTCCGCGGTCCACGGTGAACGACAGCCCATCCACGGCGACCACGTTCCCGAACGACTTGGCGACGGCCTCGAGCGTGAGAAGGGACATGGAGATTCTGCTTCCCTGCGTGGGATTGAAGCGGAGGGCAGTTTAATCGAGTTCCGGGATGGTTCAAGGCCCGACATCGAGGTGGTAGACAGCCTCTCTTGCCCTCCTTCCCGACCACCCCTACTTTATCCTGCAAAGTCCTTTACTCACTGGACCCGTCTCCTGGGGGGGCCGTGGCCATACCCATTCATGAGCAGCAGGACGCCAAGGAGACCCTGGCGTACATCCGCCGCACCATGGAGTCGGCCTCCACCTTCACGGCCGTATCGGGGTGGGGCCTGGTGGCGGTGGGCGCGGTGGGGTTGCTGGCAGCCGGCCTGGCCTGGAGCACCCGGGTGCCGGCTGATCTCAGAGTCTGGATTCCGGCGGCGGTGTTGTCGGTCGCGGTGGCGGGCGGATCCACCGCCGGCAAGGCCCGGCGCCTGGAGGCCCCGTTGTGGTCTGGGTCCCTGCGCAAGATCGTCTGGGTGATGTCCCCGGCGCTGCTCAGCGGCGCGCTGCTTACCTACGCCCTGCTTCAGGCCAACGCTGCCCACCTGCTCCCCGGCACGTGGCTTGCGTTGTACGGCGCCGGCGTCTCGGCCGGTGGCGTGTTCTCGGTGCGGGCCCTCCGGTGGATGGGGCTCAATTTCGTGGTGCTGGGCGCGGTAGCCCTTCTGGTTCCCGCCACCGGCCTGGTCCTGCTCGCCCTCGGGTTTGGCGGGCTGCACGTTGCCTTCGGTGCGTACCTCGCCCGGCGCCACGGCGGCTAACCCGCCGGCGGACGATCTGGACCGGCTGATCCACGAGCGTATCCGGCTCGGGATCGTCTCGGCCCTGGCGGCGAACGAGAGTCTCACGTTCGCCGAGCTGCGGGACGTGCTGAGAACCACGGACGGGAACCTGAGCGTCCACGCCCGGAAGCTGGAGGAAGCGGGCTACGTGCGCGTGACCAAGGGCTTTGAGGATCGTCGTCCCAAGACGGAGTACCGGTTAACCCCCAAGGGGCGCCGCGCGCTGGAGGCGTATCTGGCCCAAATGGAGGGCCTGCTGAGCGCCGCGCGCGATGCGCTGGAGAAAACATGAGCGGGCTGCACGTGGCGATCATCATGGACGGCAACGGGCGGTGGGCCCGCCGGCGCGGCAAGCCGCGCTGGCGCGGGCACGTGGCGGGAGTGGACAGCGTACGCGACGTGGTTCGCGGCTCGCCGGACCTGGGCGTGACGACCCTCACCCTGTACGCCTTCTCGTCGGACAACTGGAAGCGGCCGTCGGCCGAGGTGGGGCGGCTCTTCTGGCTCCTCCGCGAATACTGCCAGCGGGAGCAAGAGGAGCTGCGCCAGAACGGGGTGCGGGTGACCGGGATCGGGCGGCGGGATCGGATCCCGCGGTCAGCCCTTGCGGCCCTCGAGGCCGCCGAGGCGCACACCCGTGATGGGACGCGGTTGCACTTGCGGTTGGCGATCGACTACAGCGCCCGGTGGGCCATTACCGAGGCGGCGCGCGAGATGGCCAGCGCGGTGGAGCGGGGCGCGATCGCCGCGGACGAAATCACGCCGGAAGCGTTGCACACCGAGATCACGCGCGTGGTACCGGAGCCGGACATTCTGATCCGGACGGCTGGGGAGCAGCGGCTGTCGGACTTCATGCTGTGGGAATCGGCGTACGCCGAACTGGTCTTCACGCCGGTGCTGTGGCCGGACTTCCGGCGGGAGCACCTGGCGGCGGCGATCGCCGAATATCAGCGACGGGAGCGTCGCTTTGGCGGGCTGGTCCCCGCCCGGAACGGGACGCGAGATCTGGTGGTGGCAGCGGTCCAAGAGGCGCGGTCGGCCTGAACCCGCCATTCGGGGCCCCGCAACCGGACTGCTTGACAGCATCGTAGCCCGGCCTATATGAGAGGATAGCTCCCCAAGGTCGGCGCGATTGGAAGACTGAGTCCAGGACGCCTACCTGGTGGCGGCGCTCGACAAACATCCGACTCGACCTTCCCGTCGCCGGGCGGCGCCGCCCAAGCTCGTGACCCTCAATAATTCCCTGCCCGCGGTGGTGGATCCTCGCGGCATCCCCGATCCGGCCCGGGAACCAGAGCGATTCGGCCCGTGGGTGGAAAACGCCTGCCTCGGGTTCGCCTGGAATTCGGGACAACGCGTGGCCTACTGGCGCGAGGAGCCTCTCGAGGTCGATGGCGTGCTGGACGGCTCGTGGGGGCGTGGGCCGTCGAGGTCAAGACTGGCGCATTCAGCGCTGCTGACCTTCGCGGCCTGCTCGAGTTCGCCAGGCGCTTTCCAAGGTACCGTCCGCTGCTGTTGTGCGATCCCGGAGAACTGCGCGTGGCGGAAAGGCTCGGTGTGCCGGCCATGAGTTGGAAGCAGTTCCTGCT
>DASWGV010000007.1:0-14051 GCA_036393515.1 Gemmatimonadales bacterium
GTGGCCGTCACGCACGACCGTTATTTCCTGGACAACGTGGCGCAGTGGATCCTGGAGCTGGAGCGCGGGGAAGGGATCCCGTGGAAGGGAAACTATTCCTCCTGGCTGGACCAGAAGCGGCAGCGCCTGGCGAACGACGAGAAGGCCGCTTCGGCGCGGCAGCGTACGCTGGAGCGCGAGCTGGAGTGGATCCGGATGGCGCCGCGGGCGCGCCAGGCCAAGCAGAAAGCGCGCATCAGCCGCTACGAGGAGATGCTGGCGGAGAAAGGCGCCGGCCGGGACGCCGCCGCGGAAATCCTGATTCCCCGGCCGCCCCGCCTGGGGGACGACGTGGTCATCGCCACCGGCGTCGCCAAGGCCTACGGCGACCGGCTGCTGTTCGAGAACCTGAGCTTCCAGCTGCCCCGGGGCGGCATCGTGGGCGTGATCGGACCCAACGGCGCGGGAAAGACCACGTTGTTTCGCATGATCATGGGACAGGAGCAGCCGACCGCGGGCACGCTCACGGTGGGAAAGACAGTTCAGGCGCGCTACGTGGACCAGAGCCGCGAGGCGCTGGACGCGGGCAAGACGGTGTTCCAGGAGATCACCGGCGGACAGGAGCAGCTCGATTTCGGCGACCGTGAGGTGAACGCCCGGGCGTATTGCGCGAGCTTCGGCTTTCGGGGAGCGGACCAGCAGAAGAAAGTGGGGACCCTCTCAGGCGGCGAGCGGAATCGCCTGCATCTCGCCAAGCTGCTCCGCGGAGGGGGCAATCTCCTCTTGCTCGACGAGCCGACCAACGACCTGGACGTGGACACGCTTCGGGCCCTGGAGGACGCGGTCACCGGCTTTGCGGGTTGCGCGGTGGTGGTGAGCCACGACCGGTGGTTTCTGGACCGCATCGCGACGCACATGCTGGCCTTTGAGGGGGACAGCCAGGTGTACTGGTTCGAGGGGAACTACCAGGACTACGCCGCCGACTTCAAGCGCCGGAAGGGCGTGGACGCGGCTCGGCCGCATCGAATCAAGTATAGGAAGCTGGTGCACTAGGCCGCCGGGGCGGACAGCGCCGCGCGCACTTCGGCCGCGAGCTTCGCCGGATCGTATGGCTTGGGCACGTGGCGCTCCCAGTGTCCGACGTGCCCGGCCTGGAACACCAGCTCCGCCGAGTATCCCGACGCGAAGATCACCGGCAGCGTGGGGCGTTCCCGGGTCAACGTTGCGGCCACGTCTTTTCCGCTCATCCCGCCGGGGAGAATCACGTCGGTGAGTAGCAGGTCCAGATCCGGGTGCTCGCGCGCCAGGGCCAAAGCCGAGGGACCATCCGCCGCCGCGATCACCCGGTAGCCCAACCGCTCCAATATGCGCGTGGCCAGGCGCCGCACCTGGTCCTCGTCCTCCACCACCAGGATCAGCTCGCCGGCGCCCCGCGCCTCCACCGCCGGTGGCTGGGCCCGTGGCGCGACCGTTCCGGTCGCCTCGGGGAAGTAGAGCTTGAACGCGGTCCCGTGCCCGATCTCGCTGTAGGCCTTCACGTGACCGCCGGACTGCTTGACGAACCCGTAGACCATGCTGAGGCCGAGACCGGTTCCCTTGGCCGGGTCCTTGGTGGTGAAGAACGGCTCAAAGATCCGCTCCAGGTCCTTCGCCGGAATGCCTTGTCCGGAGTCACTCACGCTGATCATCACATACCGTCCCGGCGCCACGTCCTCGTGTTGCCGGGCGTACGCCGCGTCGAGCGAGGCCCTTGCCGTCTCGATGACCAGGATCCCGCCATCCGGCATGGCGTCACGGGCGTTGACGCAGAGGTTGACCAGGGCGGTCTCCAGCTGCGCCTCGTCCACGTTCGCCAGGCACGGCGCCTCGGCGGCACGCACCGTGAGGGCGACGTGCTCCTCGAGCGCCCGCGCCAGCAAGGGCCGCGCGTCCTGAATCAGTCGATTCAGGTCCACGATGGCCGGCTGTAGCTGCTGCCGGCGCGCGAACGCCAGTAGACCGCGGGTGAGATCGGCGGCCCGGCGGCCCGCGCGCTCGATCTCCTCCAGCTCCTCGGATCCGCTGGAGGCGCCCGGTTTCAGCAGCGCAACGTTGCCCAGGATCACCGTGAGGAGGTTGTTGAAGTCGTGCGCCACGCCGCCGGTCAGCTGACCGAGCGATTGAAGTCGTTCGCCGCGGACCAGCGCCGCCTGGGCCGCCAGGCGCGCGTCCATTTGGCGGAACAACGCCCGCAGCAGCAGTACGGCCGTCGCGCCAAGCAGCGCGAGGATCACGCCGGCCCGCACCACGTCACGCCGCCAGAAGGCCAGCACCTCGCCCCGGCTCAACGCGACACCCACCACCAGCGCCGGCGCCGGCACCATGCGAAAGGCGGCGATCAGGGCGGGACCGCCCGGAGCCAACCGGCCTCGCCACACACCGTTCCCCCCGACGGTGCCCGCAGCCTCGAACAGCGTTCCTCCGTCGGGAGCGGTACCGTCCTGTCGAGCCGGCTCCTCAACCAGCACGTAGCTGTCGCCGTGTAGCAGCCAGACCTTGCCCTCGGTGCCCACGTCCACCGCGCGAAAAACGTCCCGCACGGCCTCGGGGCTAAACGTGGCCACCACCGCTCCGAGAAATCGGCCGTCCGGCGCGCTCAAGCGTCGCCCCAAGGGGATGACCAGCATCGCGCTGTCCCGTTGGGTGCGAAACGGCGTGCTCGCCACGATCACGTCGGCGGAATCCGTCGCCAGTCGCTGAAATACGTACTCGTCCCGGCGGGACTGGCCTGCGATGCCGGGGATGGTGCTGTGCCGAATGATCCCGTTCGCATCCACCACGGTCAGGGACCCGACTGCCGGGAGGCCGGCCAGGGCATACTGGAGACTGGCGGTCCACGCGCTCGAGGCCGCCGCGGGTCCGCCCACGCGGGCGCCGTGCAGCACCAGCTGGCGAAGCGAGGCGTCGGCGGACGCGAACGTCTCCCGGATGTGGCGCGAGAGAATCAGGGCGACGTTGTCCGCCTGGCGTCCGGCGGCGGCGATCACCTGGCCGTGGCGCATCCAGAGATCTATCCCCTCCAGGGCCGCGAACACTCCCAGCGCGCCCGCCGTGAGGAGGCAGATGGCGACCTTGATCTGCCGATTGTACGTCACTGGCACGTTGGGCTGCGCCGATCGCATAGGGAGGCCTCAGAGGCGCCTTGTGGGCCAGGCCAGGTTACGAGTCGGGCCTGGGCACTGTCAAACCATCCCCGGCCTTGACCGGAACACACCGCGGGGCCCTCTTTGGCGATCGCTTCAGCCCCGAGCCGGCTCCCTCACCACGACCCCATGACGCCGACGCTCAAACAGTCCCTCACCACGCTCGAGTACTTCACCTTTGGCTTTGGTACCATGATCGGCGTGGGCTGGCTGGTGCTGATGGACGACTGGCTGGGGCGCGGCGGACCGGGTGGGGCCATGCTGGGCTTCGCGGTGGGGGGCGTGCTGCTGCTGCCCATCGCGCTCACCTATGGGCGGCTGGTCCGTGCCATCCCGGACGCCGGCGCCGAGATCGCGTACACCGAGCGCGTGTTCCCCCGGTTCGTGGCGTTCGGGGCCGGGTGGATCATGGTGTTGGCGTACGCCATTGTGTGCCCGTGGGAAGCGGCGGTGATCGGCAACTTGCTGGCACGTGTGTTCCCCGCCATGGACTCGATGCCCTTATACCAGGTGGCCGGCAAGACGATCTACGCACCGCGCCTGGCGGCGGGACTGCTGCTCACCGCGTTCATCGCGGCGGTTAACTACCGCGGCATCCGGCAAAGCGGGCTGTTCCAAGACGTCACCACCCTCGGCCTGCTCGCCGCGTTCGCCGTGTTCGCTTCCCTGGGGTTCGCCCGGGGCGATGCTTCGCGGCTGGAGCCGCTCTTCGCGCGACCCGGCGTGTCAGGCGCCCTGGTGTCCACCCTGCTGGTGCTCCAGGTCGTGCCTTACTTCATGACCGGCTTCGAATCCGTGGCCAAAGGGTCCGAGGAAGCGCGCCCGGGTTTCGAGCCGCGGAACTTCGCCCGCGCCATCAACCTGGCGGTGCTGTCCGGTGCGACGTTCTACGTCCTGGTGGTGGGAGCGGTCGCGCTGGTGTACCCGTGGCGGGATCTGGTGGAAGGCGGCATCGGGACGGAAGTGGCATTCGAGCGCGCCTTCGGCTCGCGCACGGTCGCCAACGTGATTCTCATCGGCGCGTTTCTCTCGCTGTTCAAGGTCTTCAACGGCAACTTCGTGGCTGCTTCGCGGCTGGTGTACGCCATCGGGCGGCGCGGCCTGGTGCACGGCGCCCTCGGCGGCGTCCATCCGCGCTACGGCACTCCGGCACCGGCCATCCTGCTGATGGCCGGCCTCACCGCCGCGGGCGCCCTGCTGGGCGATGCCTTGTTGGTGCCCGTCACCGAGGTGGGCTCGCTGGCCTCCGGGCTGGGGTGGCTGTCGGCCTGTGTCGCCTATCTCCTGATTCGGCCGGTCTCGCAGAGCCACGGCCGCGGGATGATCCTGGCCGGCCTGGGAACGCTGACCGGTGTGGCGATCGTCGCGATGAAAGTCATTCCCGCCGTGCCGGGAAGTTTCCGGCCCGCCGAATGGGCTGCGCTCGCGGCGTGGTGCCTGCTTGGCCTTGGCTTCTGGCTGGCGCGGCCGGGCCATGGGCCGGGCGGAGCATCCGCTGCCCCGCCCGGGTCCGTGGCAGAGAATCCTACGGCTGAATCGGACACTTGAAGTCGTTGCCGGGAACCCTCGTGACCACCACATCCCCGGAGGCTGCCGCGGCCGCTATGCCATCCTCGGACGTGAGGAGATAGGGCGTCACGTTCCATGTCACGGCATGGAACTTCCACTGCCCGCCGTGATAGTCGGTGTCCCCTGGCGCCACCCCCACCACCCCTTTTTGGCCCTCCGCTGCGCCGCTCGGGAACCCATAGAAGTTGTCCCGGCCTTCCTGTGGAGCCGCGGCCGGGGGAACCACGGTGCGGACCATGGTGTTCTGGTAGAAACAGCAACCTGACGGGAACACGAACGGCGGGACGCTGGCGGACGCTGACCGCAGGGATAGGCCGTCGCCCACCGGCTCGAGTGCTCGCTCGCTACAGCCGGCGAGCGCGACGGCGAGGACGGCACACCCAAACAGTTGAAATGGACTGCGCATACGACCTCCTGATCCGAGTTCGAGGAACGGACGATTCGACAGCCGCAGCCTGGCGGCCTATTGTTGGTGAACACTCGACCCCGTTCAGAAATTCCCGATCACACCCATGACCCCAAGGCGGGACCTGGACCCCGACGCCAAGCGGGCCGAGTTCGAGGCTCTGGCCGTGCCATTCATGACGGCGCTGTTCAACACCGCGCTCCGGCTGACCCGTGGCAGCGCGGACGCCGCCGACCTGGTGCAGGAAACCTGTCTTCGGGCGTACCGCACCTACGAGAATTTCCAGCCCGGAACGAACTGCAAGGCGTGGTTGTTCACGATCATGTACTCAGTGTTCATCAACCAATACCGGCGAGACCAGCGCAGTCCGGTGGCGATGCCGGTCGAAGACCTGGAACGTCGTTTCCACCAGTACCTGCACGCGTCTGGCGACGTGGCCGCTGCGGAGACGGTGGACGCGTGGGGAGGGCAGATGAGCCCGGAAGTTGACGCGGCCCTCCGCCAGCTCCCCGACGACTTCCGCGCGCCGGTGTTGCTGGTGGACCTTCAGGGCCTATCGTATGAAGAGGCCGCAGGCGCGCTGGGATGTCCCATCGGGACGGTCCGCTCCCGACTGTTCCGCGCCCGGCGGCTCCTGTTCGCGGCACTGCGGGATTACGCCCAGGAGACCGGGTACTCGAGGGGCGACCCATGAGCCCCATGCCAGGCCACCTGGAGATCGAGCTGCAAGACCTGCTGGACGGCCGGCTGGAGGCCGCGCGCCGTCCGGAAATCGAAGCCCACCTCGCCGCGTGTGAGCGGTGCCGGCGTCACCTGGACGCGTTGCGCTGGGCCCGAGATGTCGCGTTGAAGCAGGTGCCCATCGAGGCATTGCCGCCGGGGCTCGCGGCGAGGGTGGGGGCCGCCCTTGACGCGGAGGCGGCGAAGGAGCGGCAGGCTCGGCACCCATCGTTGCTCCGGAGATCACGACGGCCGCTGCTAATGGCCGCGACGCTCGCGGCGGCTGCCGCCATCCTGTTCCTGGTCTCGCGCCGTTCCCCGGATGGCATCGTGCTGGCGGTGGCGAGCGACTTTCTCTCCGTCCGACGTCAGGGTCTACTGCTGGAGACCGAGTCGTCGGACCCGGTGGCGATCGAGCAGTTCTTCCGGGCAAGCGGGATCACGTTCAGGACGCGAGTGTTCGACCTCGCCATGATGCAGTACCGCCTGACGGGCGGCCGGGTCCACTCTCTCCAGGGCCGCCCGAGTGCGTTGTTCGTCTATCGCGGCCCGAGTGATCGCACGCTGGTATGCCAGATGTACCAGGGGAAGGCGACGGACCTTGGCGCTCCGGATGAGTCGCGGGAGAACGACGGAATCACCTTCTCCGTGTTTCGCCAGGGGCCCTTGACGCTGGTATTCTGGGAGGAGGGCGACGTGCTGTGCGTGCTGGCGTCTGACGCGCCCGCCGAGGAGGTGATCCAGCTGGCGTACGCCAAGGCCGTGAAGGTGTGAGCGGCGGGCTGCTGGCGGCGGTTGTCCGGTTAGGTCCGCCGATCGTGGTGCTGCTCGCCGGTACCGCATGCTCCTTGCCCAGGGGGACGTCGCTCTTGCCGGCGCCCGTTCAGGACCTCCCGATCCAGAACCCCGGCCATCCAGCGTGGTTCGAGCCGGCCCCTGGGGCGTTTCGCGTCCGGTTCGAGACCACCCAGGGGGTCTTTGTCATCGAGGTCGTTCGGGACTGGGCGCTGCGCGGCGCGGACCGACTCTACCATCTGGTCCGTGCGGGATTCTTCGACGATTCGCGGTTCTTCCGGGTGCGCGCGGGCTTCATTGCCCAGTTCGGGATTCCAGGCGATCCGGCCATCGCGGGCGTGTGGCGGGACCGGGCAATGCCCGACGACTCGGCCACGCAGAGCAACCAGCGCGGCTTCATGGCCTATGCCATGACGGGCCCCAACACTCGCACCACGCAGCTGTTCATCAACCTGGCGGACAACCAACGGCTCGACGCCGAGAACTTCGCACCCATCGGGCGGGTGATCGAGGGAATGGACGTGGTAGATCGGCTCTACGCGGGCTACGACGAAGCCTCGGGTGGTGGCATGCGGCTGGGGCGCCAGGGGCGCCTGTTCACGGAGGGGAACGCCTACCTGGACCGCGAGTTCCCCAGGCTCGGCCGGCTGATCCGCGCCACGGTCCTGCCGATTCGGTGACGCTGGGGAAGCGCTGCAACGTGCGCAGCACTTCCCTACTCAGGTTTCTCGGCGTTCTCCGCGACCTCCGCGGTGAATCATCAACCTGACGGCTAGAAGTTGTATTCCAGGCCCAGCGTCCAGGCGACGCCGGCCCGCAAGCCTCCTTGGTTCAGCGGCCACAACGCGTTGGTGACCACCGTCAGGCCGGCGCCCGTAACGAACTTGAAGCCCAGCGACCCGTTGACGATATCATCCCGCCCGTTCGGAATGTTCGCCGGGCTGATGGTGCGGCGGAACGGCACGGTGACCTGCACATCGCCCGGGATCAGCAGCTCACTCTCCCCGGACTGAAGCTCCGAAATCAAGTCCACGGCCAGCGTGGCCCAGTCGGCCAGCGCGTGATCGAAGCCCGCCGTGGCCAGCACGGCGTCGCTGAGCTCCCCGCCGCTGCGGTACGCGTAGCCCACGTTGGCGTGCGGGGAGAAACTCCCGAACCGGGCCGAGATCACGCCCAGTCCCCGGATGGATGTGTGCCCCGAGCCGAGCAGATCGGCCGCGTCCCCGGTGGCGAACCGGGCGTCGGCCAGAACAGCGAACGCCGCGCGCTCCGACTGGGAGACCCGCGCCTTCACCCGCGCCGCGAGGTCGCCCACCCCGGTGGCCGAGCCCTCGACCAACCGGGACGCGGTGAGTTCGGGATTGGTGTTGGTCCCGCCAAAGAAATGCGTGGCGGTGGTTCCACCGAACGGCACCACCTGCGCCGTACTGGTGCCCCGGAGCGAGGTGGACACCACCGGGACGGCCACCCCGATGTCCAGCCAATCGAGCATCCCGTAGCTCAGGACGAACACCGTTGCCGTGACGTCCAGATGGAGCGAGAGGTTCAACGCGATGAAGTCGTTCTCCAGCGTGGGCCGCCCCATGACGGAGCAGTCACCCCCGAACAGCGTGTCGCAGCCCGGGAAGTCGGTGTTGGCGTGCGTGAAGTTCAGCTGGATGTTCTCCAGGTCCACGCCGCGCACCGACTGGAACCGCAGGCGGTTGACCGCGACGCCGGCCAGCACCCGCCCTCGTCCCAGCGTTTGCGCCCGCTCCGCGAAGATCGGCCCGGAGGAGGTCGAGGTGGCAATGGGCAATCCGCCCTCGAACCGGAAGGTGTGGCCGCTGCTGGTGGCGCTGATGGGCAAGTTGGCCACGCTGCTGCCAATAGCGCCCGTCAGGAACCCGATCAGGGTGGCGTTGCCTTCGACCGCGGCCGGGACGAAATGGCTCCCGTGGGCCTGGACCGACACCGGGTTGCTGGTCCCCGCCGTGCCCGCCAGAAACAGGGGCGCGTCACCCGAGCCGAAGATGAAAAGCTCGCCCACCAGGTCGCGGAGACCCTGCGCGCGAAGCGGGTGTGCCGCCGCGGCAAGCCCGAGGGCAGCCAACACGAGGTGACGGGTCATGGAACCTCCAGCGATGCGGCCGCGGGCCGGCCGGGGCGGGGAGAGCATCATTGCACGCTCTGGATCTGCCAGCCCGTGGCGGTGCGACGAAATCGCATGGTGAACGTGGTGTTCTGGGTCTGGCGGCGGTCGGAACGGAAATCGTAGACCGCCGCGACGGTGGCGCGCGCGGAGTCGCCGGCCGACTCGAAGCTGGTCATCTCGAGCCGCGCCGCCAACTCCGAGACGCTGCCGAAGAAGGCGCTCCAGGCGCGCTCCTGCTGGGCGGTGAGGCCGGGATAGAGCCGGCGAATGCCTTCCACCTGCCTGGTCTCGATGGCCTCGCGATACCGCTCCACCAACTGGCCGACTTCCGCCCTGGGATCGCGGGCGGGCTCGGCGGCCACGGGCCGGGACACGGTCACCGTCGCGGATCCCGTCACCTGCCCGGAGGACGCGACCAGCGAGGCCGACCCCGGCCCGACCGCGTTCACCAGGCCGCTGGGATCCACGGTGGCCACGGCGGCGCTGCTCGACCGCCAGGTGACCGTCCGATCCGCCAGTATGCCGCCACGGGCGTCCCGCAGTGTCGCCCCTAGCCGGGCCTGCCCGCCGACGATAAGCGTCAAGGCGGGAGGCTCAATGGCCACGGACGCCACCGCTGCCGCTGCCAACACGGTCACGGACGCCGTCCCCGTGCGCCCCTCGCTCGCCGCCGAGATCGCCACCGTCCCCGGCGAGGCCGCCGTCACCATGCCGTCGGCGGTGACCGACGCGACCCGGGGATCGGCGGAGGTCCACGTCACCCGCCGATCCCGCAGCGACGAGCCCTCCGCGGCGAGTGGTACCGCCGTGAGCCGCGCGCT
This sequence comes from Gemmatimonadales bacterium, assembly GCA_036393515.1. Classification (GTDB taxonomy): domain Bacteria; phylum Gemmatimonadota; class Gemmatimonadetes; order Gemmatimonadales; family GWC2-71-9; genus JACQHC01. Next base: position 9,607 of record DASWGV010000007.1, read on the forward strand.
CTCGCCCACCATGAGCGTGAGCCCCGTAGGCGCCACCCCGACCGATGCCACGCCGCCCGGACCCGCGCTCCGAGCGGCGGCCGGTGGGGCCGGCGCCGCAACCGTGATCACGACGCTCGCGGAACTGCCGCCGCTCCGCGCCACCACGCGGCCCTGCCCGGCACTCACGCCGCGAACCACGCCGCCGGCGGAGACCGCCGCGATGCCCGGGTCGAGCGTTTCCCAGGTAACAGCCATCGCCACGGGCGCCCCAGAGTCGTCGCGCGGAACCGCGCTGAGCGGAGCCTCGGAACCGACGACGAGCGCCAGCGACACCGGCGTCACGTCCAGCCGCGCCACTGCCGGGGCGGTCACGGTCACCGACGGTGTCACCGCCGCCGCCTCCGATGGGGGATCAGACGCGCGCCGTCCCAGGACGAAGATGCCCGCCACGACGCCCGCGGCAGCGGGCACCGCCCAGGCCCACGGCGCGAGCTTTCCTCGCGCCGGGGCACCGGGGTCGGGGGCGGGCGTCGTCAGGTGGGGCGCCGGCGTACTCGGCGTCGGGGGGCCGGCTGCGACTACCTGGGACGGAGGGGCCGGACTCCCGGCCCGGGCATGGGGGACCGGGCTCCCGGGAGTTCGGAACTTGTCCAGCAGCTTGGCCGTGGCGGTGGATTGCACCAGGGTCAGGAGCCGGGTGCGGACCGCGTCCTGAGTTTCTGACGCAACGCCCACGGCCGCCACCGCATCCTCGATGCTGGGAAACCGCATGTCGGGATCCTTTTCGAGCATGCGCATCACGGCGGCGGTCAGCTCCGGCGGGGCGTCCTCCCGCCGCCCCGCCAGCGGCGGCGGAAGCGTGTGGCAGTGGTCGTAAATCATGTTGACCATGGTCGGGCTCGCGAACGGCGGTTTCCCGGTGAGCATCTCGTACGCCACAACGCCCAGGGAATACTGGTCCGCGGCCCCGGTGACCGGATTGCCCTTGCACTGCTCCGGACTCATGTAGGCGGGGGTTCCCACCATGCCACCGGTCATGGTCAGGGCTTCCGCCTGGGCCACCTTGGCGATCCCGAAATCAGTCATCACCAACCAGCCGTCCTGATCCAGCATAATGTTGCCCGGCTTCACGTCCCGGTGGACCACGCCGTTCCGGTGGGCGTGCCCCAGGGCGCTGCCCGCCTGGTTCAGGATGGTCTGAATCACCGGAACAGGCAGGGGGCCTACTTCCTTAATGACGGACTCCAGGGAGCGGCCCTCGATGTACTTCATCACGAAGTACACCAGGTCCCGCCCCTCTTTCACGGCGTACACCGGGATGATGTGCGGGTGGCTCAGGCCGGCGGCGGTGCGCGCCTCGCGCTTGAACCGCTCCTGAATGCCCTTGTCCATGAGCATCAGGGCGGGCGCCATGCACTTGATCGCCACGCGGCGGTTGAGCGCAATGTCGTGTCCCAGGAACACCACCGCCATCCCGCCGCGTCCGATCTCGTTCATGATCTCGTATTCGCCCAGCGTGGCGTCCCGCACGGTCTTGAGCAGGCGCTGTTCGCCGGTGGCGATGGTCTCCGCGCTGGGGCGACGGCCACCCGCCGCTCCGGGGCCTTTGCCCACCTGGCTGCCACAGGCGGAGCAGAACACGGCGTCGCCCGCCAGCGTCGCGCCGCATTGACCGCAGGTCTGAGCCATGGTCTAGTACCGGCCCTGCATGAAGGCGATCCCCGGCGCGATCGCCGCCCGCCACGCCTCGGCAATGCCCTGATCGAAGGACGGATCGTGCTCGGCCACCGTCTGGACCAGGGCCTCCACGAAGCGCGGATACAACTCCGGCCGAATGGCCAATAGCCGCCGGCTGTGCCGTTCGGCCACACGGCTCAGCAGCCCGGGCCCATCCTCTGGCTGCGCCGGGAAGCTGAGGAGGAGACCCAGGGCGTGTTTCAACAGCTGGTGCTGCCGGGGGAAATCCGTCGCCGCGAACAACACCTCCACCTCGGGCGCGGCTTTGAAGAAGTTCCGATAGAAACAGCTCAGGAAATCCGGCACCGCGCAGCAGCGTTCGTAGCTCGCCCGGGCCGCCTGCACCATCGCCGCCGGAATGGTCGGGGAAGGAACGGTCATGACGGCCTCTTAGATAACACCGGCTACCCACCCAAGCAATTTGCCGCCGAGACGGACCGCGACGGACGGCGGACCACGCTGGCGAAAACGTCACCCCAACCACACTATACGGGAAATGTTCCCAGCGAGGGTGTGATGTTTCTCCCCGCGGAGCGCCTTCGCGCCGCCTGGGCCGACCGCTGGGCCCGGCTCCCGACGCCTCAACGCATCCTCGAAATGACGGCGATCGCGATCGTCGTCGTGGCCGCCCCACTGTTCGTTTGGGTGTTGTGGACCCAGCCGATGAATCGGCGCTGACGACCAAGACCCTTCCTCCTTCGCCGACGCTGTGGAGCGCACCCATGTCCCGCCCGTGGATCCTGCTGTTTCTCGCCGGTGTCGCCGAAGTGGTGTGGGCCATCGGGCTCAAGCAGTCTCACGGATTCGCCCGGCTATGGCCCAGCGTTGTGACCCTGGCGGGCATGGGGGCGAGCTTCGTGTTACTCTCGCAGGCCCTGAAGGCCCTGCCCGTGGGCACGGCCTACGCCGTCTGGACCGGCATTGGCGCCGTCGGCACGGCGATCGCCGGCATCGTGCTCCTGGGGGAATCCCGAGACGCCGCCAGATTGGTCTCGATGGCGCTTATCGTGGTGGGCATCCTGGGCCTCAAGCTGGCCAGCCCGGCGTGACCGGGCCCCGCCGCTCTGACCGCCTGGCCCGCCGGGTATGGTGGGCACTTTGTGCTGGACTGGTGCTCCCCCTGCAGGCATCGGCTCAGACTGTAGCCGGCGTGGTGTTCGTGGACCGCAACGGCGACGGGCGTCGCGAGGCGGGAGAGCCGGGCATCGAGCGGGTGGTGGTATCCAATCAGGTGGACGTGGTGGCGACCGATGCGGGCGGGGCCTTCACGCTCCCCAGCCCCGGACTCGGCGTGGTCTTCGTGAGCGTGCCGGACGGCTATCGGGCGGTCGGGCCGTTCTGGCGTCGAGTGGAGGACGGCGTGCCTCCGGCCTTTGCGCTGGCGACGGTGGCCCGCGCGGACGACTTCACCTTCCTGCATGCGTCGGACCCGCACATCCAGGAATCGGCTCGACCGCGGATGGACCGGCTGCGGGCCATCGTGGACTCGGTGAAGCCGGCCTTTGTGCTGGTCTCAGGCGACCTCACCCGCGACGCGTTGAGGGTGGGCGAAGCCGAGGCGCGCGGGTACTACGAGCTGTACGCGCGGGAAAGCGCGCGGCTGGCGGCCCCGGTGTGGAGCGTACCGGGCAACCACGAGATTTTTGGCATTGAGCGGCACCTCTCGCTGGTGTCTCCCATGCATCCGCTCTATGGCCGCAACATGTACCGTCACTATCTGGGCCCCGACTACTACAGTTTCACGCTGGGCGGCGTCCACTTTGTGGGCCTGAACAGCGTGGACATCGCCGACCTGTGGTACTACGGGCACGTGGATAGTACGCAGCTACGGTGGCTGGAGCGCGATCTGGCCCAGGTGCCGGCCGGCGTGCCCCTGGTCACCTTCAACCACATTCCGTTTTTCAGCTCCGCCCTGGCGCTGGACGGGTTCAACGAAGATCCGCCGGCGCCCACCCTGATTCGGGTCAACGGGCGACAGCAATTCCGGCACGTGGTTTCCAACGCGCGCGAGGTACTGGCTGTGATGTCCGGTCGCCCGTATCCGCTGGCGCTTGGCGGCCATTTTCACATGCGGGAACGGCTGGAGTACGGCACGGACGGCACCACGTTTACCCGGTTTGAGCAGACGGCCGCGGTGGTGGGGCCGGCGGGACCTCCCTGGCTCCGGATGGCGTCCGGTGTAACGGTGTATCGGGTCACGCGGGGGCGGATATCGGAGGGGGAGTTCGTTCGGCTAACGTCGCAACCCTGACCGGGCGGTCCGTACACCCATGGCTGGCTCGCGGGGCTACGCTGCCGGACTCGACGTATCGGGCTGCGTGCCGATGTACAGACCCACCGTCTCGACCCGTCCGTCAACGACCTCGCGCACTGTCAACGTCACCGGCCCGACCGTCACAGAACGCCCGACCTCCAGCTCGTCCCGCAGCTGTGCCCGCAGGAACTCGTCGAGCGTGTTGAACCCTGGGGCGTCCACTCGAAATCCGTAGAACTCTTCAAAATCCGCGAGCTGCGCCCCGCCCCGGAGCTGGAACTCGACCGCTGGCGGGCCGGCTTCGGCGCCCGACCCCCGGCTGCTGAAGACCCGGTCCACCAACCACCGGGTGTCGGGACGCAGCAGCACGAATACGTGGTCCCCCGGCAGCAACTGGGTCGAGCCGCGTGGCGCCACCACTTGCTGTCCGCGAGCCACCATCGCAACCAGGGCACCGTCCGGAAGGCTCAAG
>DASWGV010000008.1:0-19350 GCA_036393515.1 Gemmatimonadales bacterium
GCCTAATGCCCTGGGGATGAGCATCAAGGACAGTCCCAGCGCCCCCGCGAGATTTTGCATGGTCGAGACTTGAGGGTCGGTCAGCCCCCGCTCGATGAGCGAGATGTGTGATTGGTTTATTCCGACCCTTCTCCCCAGCTCCGCCTGGCTGAGACCCCGGGCCGCTCGCTCACGGGCCAGAGCTCGCACGACATCCGTGGGAACAGCGGTTGGCGCCCGTTTCATTTGATCCTCTGATCCTCCTGCAATACTATAAACAATATCATACAGCTATTTGCCATTTAGTATATCATATGGCAATAGCGTTGTCAATATGTTATACAGTATCGATGACTATGTAGTATATCGTTTATTATATCACCCGCCGATGTCGACTGGCGACCCGCGGTCCAGCCCCGATATTTGGAGCAGCCCTGATCCCACAGGCCGTCCATGAAACTCGCCTCCTGCATCCCGCTGGCGCTTGCGCTTCCCCTCTCCGCCGTCCGGGCCTACAGTCCCCAGGCCCCGGCTGAGCATCCCCGCGTCGTGCAAGCACTCGACCTGGCCCGCACCTGGTTCGAGGCTCAAGCCGCGTACGATCAGATCCCCGGCGTCTCCGCCGCCATCGTGCACGACCAGGCAATCCTCTGGGCCGGCGGCTACGGCCTGGCCGACCTGGCGTCCCGGCGCCCCGCAGCCCCGAGCACCATCTACAGCATCTGCTCCATCTCCAAGCTCTTCACCAGCGTGGCGGTGATGGCGCAACGCGACGCGGGCCGGCTTCGCCTGGATGACCCGGTGAGCCAGCACCTGCCCTGGTTCACGATCACCTCGCTGGACGGTCAGGCCGAGGTGGTTACGGTCGAGGGGCTACTGACGCACGCGTCCGGTCTCCCGCGGGAATCGGATCATGCCTATTGGTCCGGGCCGGGCTTCGAGTTTCCCACGCGCGAGCAGATCATCGAAAGGGTCTCCAGCCAACAGATGCTCTACGAGCCGGAGACGGTCTGGCAGTATTCCAACCTGGGGCTGACGCTGGCGGGCGAGGTAGCTGCCGCCGCCGCGCATATGCCCTACGAGGCCCTGGTCCGCACCAGGATCCTGGATCCGCTCGGCATGACCGGCACGACCCCCGACATGCCCGTGCCAGAGCGCGGGAAGCGCCTGGCCACCGGCTACACCGGCCTGGGGCGGGAGGGCAGACGAGTGCCGGTGCCGTTCTTCAAGGCCAACGGCATCGCGCCCGCCGCCGGATACGCCTCGACCGTCGAGGACCTGGCCCGCTTTGCATCCTGGCAGTTCCGTCTCCTGTCGAACGGCGGCGCCGAGATCCTGAAAGTGACCACACTCCGGGAAATGCAGCGGGTCCACTGGATAGACCCCGACTTCACCAACTCCTACGGCCTGGGATTCTCGGTGTGGCGGAGCGGGAACAAGACCTTCGTGGGCCACGGCGGGTCCTGTCCGGGATTCCGGTCGCAATTGCTGATCAAGCCGGACGAGCGGGTGGCCACCGTCTTCATGGCCAACGCGCAGGGCATCAACGCCGGCCAGTACGCACAGCGGCTGTACGACATCGTGGGGCCGGTGGTGACGCAGGCCGTGAAGGATAAGGACAAGCCCGCGCCGGTAGCGGACGCGTCGCTGGATGCGTACGTGGGATCCTACGCCAGCAGCTTCAGCAGCACCGAGAGCGCGGTAGTGAAATGGGAGGACGGCCTGGCCATGCTGCCTTTGCCAACGACCGACCCCATGGACGCCCTCACCAAGCTCCGCCACGTGGACGGCCACACGTTCCGGCGGGTGCGAAAGGACGGGGCGCTGGGTGAGGCGATCGCCTTCGAGATGGGCACGGACGGCAAGGCCGCGCGGTACATCCAGCACAACAACCCGTACGAACGCCGAGGAGGTCGCTAACCACGCGAAACGCGGTTCCGCCGGACTCGTAGGACGACGGAGACATGACCGCCCCGATCAGCCCTGAGTATCTGGCGCTCCAGGAAGTGCTGGCCGGCCGCTATTCGATCGAGCGGGAGCTGGGGCGTGGCGGCATGGGGATCGTCCTGCTGGCCCGCGACGTGGCCCTCGACCGCCCGGTCGCCATCAAGCTCCTCCCGCCGCACCTGGCCGCCGGCCGCGACGCGCGGGACCGCTTTCTCAACGAAGCGCGCACCGCGGCCGGCCTTTCGCATCCGAACATCGTGCCCATTCACCTGGTCGAAGCGCGTGGTGAGCTGGTGTACTTCGTGATGGGCTACGTGGACGGCGAGACCCTGCGCGAACGGGTGGAGCGCTCCGGACCGCTGACGCCCCGACTGGCCATGAAACTGCTCCAGGAAGTGGCCTGGGCGCTGGGCTACGCCCACCAGCGCGGCGTGATCCACCGCGACGTGAAGCCCGACAACATCATGATCGAGCGCGCCACCGACCGCGCCCTGGTCACCGATTTCGGCATCGCGCTCGGGCTGACCGAACAGGAGGGGCCGGCCGACGGGATCGTCGGGACCGCGCGCTATATGAGCCCCGAGCAAGCCTGCGGCGAGCCGGTGGACGCGCGCAGTGACCTGTACTCGCTGGGAGGGACGTTTTTCTACGCCCTCACCGGCCGGGCCCCGTTCGAGGGATCCAATCTTCCGGCCATCATGGCGAAACAGGTGGCCGAACCCGCGCCCCTCCTCCAGCGAGTCCGGCCGGAAGTGCCGGCCAAGCTCGCGAGCGTGATCGATCGCTGTCTCCTCAAAGCGCCGGCCGCGCGCTTTCAGGTGAGCGACGACGTGGCCCGGGTGGTGGGGGAAGCGCGGGGCCGGGAGTTTCGCGCTCCGCCACTGGTACGTGCCTTCATCCGCAACGCGCAGGTCTCGACCATGGTGCTCCTGGCGACGTCGATCGCGGGCGAGACCGTGACCGCGGGCCAAACTGGGGTGTCGGTGTCCTTTGGAGGCCCGGGAATTATCGGGTCTATCCTCGTCTTCCAGTTGGTGATGGTGGCCCGGCGACTCCTGAAAGACGGCTACGCCTTCGGCGACATCCGTGCTGCCCTCCTGGCGGAAGCGCAGGTGCAGGCGGAAGAGGCCGACGTGACCAAGCAGCGCCGCTGGTTGAGACGGCTGGATACGCTGTGGTTCCGCCTGTGGGCGGGGAAGATGGGCCGCTGGTTCTTCCGCGTGGCCGGGGCCGGCCTGCACCCTCCCGCCCGACCTGCACTCGCCGCGGTCGAGCCGACCGAGTCGGTCTTGGGACGATCCGCGCTCTCGGCGTACCACGCGTTGCCCGATGCGACGCGACATCAGGCCCCCGGCGTTCCGCGGGTGTTGGAGCAGTTGGAAGCTGGAGCGGAGGCGCTCCGGGCCCGGGGCGACACCGGAGAACGACTGACCGAGACAGTCGCGGCACTCGAACACCTGCGTCTCGCGCTGTTCCGGCTGCAGGCAGGGGTCGGGTCGGTCCCGGATCTCACCCAGGCACTGGAGCGCGCCCGGGAGATCGGCCAGCACGTCGATCGGCGGATCGCAACCGCCGACGAGGTGCGCCGGCTGCTCGAGTAGACCGCTGGCTGGCTACCTGCCGCCGGCGATCGGTATCTTGGTTCATGCCCCAAACCACCCCACCGGTTGATCCTCTCTTCCTGTCGTTTCAGCTCGCCCTGGCGGGCCGGTACTCCATCGACCGTGAGCTTGGGCGCGGTGGCATGGGCATCGTCTATCTCGCTCGCGAGGTGCACCTTGACCGGCCGGTGGCGATCAAACTGCTCCCGCCCGACCGGGCCAGCCAGCCGTCACTGCGCGCGGGCTTTCTCCGCGAAGCCCGGCTGGCGGCCAAGCTGTCACATCCCAACATCATCCCCATCCATGCGGTCGCGGACACCGGTGGATTCGTCTTCTACGTGATGGCGTTGGTGGACGGCGAGACGCTGGCCCAACGGGTGCGCGCCCGCGGACCCCTCCCGGGATCCGAGGGCACGCGCGTGCTGCGCGAGGTGGCGTGGGCCCTGGCCTACGCGCACGCGCAGGGACTGGTGCACCGTGACGTGAAGCCGGACAACATCCTGCTGGAAACGGCGACTGGGCGGGTGCTGGTGGCGGACTTCGGCATTGCGGCGGCGGCCGGAGACTCGGGACCCGAAGGCATTACGGGCACGCCCGAGTTCATGAGTCCCGAGCAGGCGCTCGGCGCGACGATTGACGCACGCAGCGACCTCTACGGATGGGGCGCGACGGCGTTCTACGCCCTGTCGGGACGGTTCCCCTTTGAAGGCACCAGCCCGACCGAGGTCCTGGCCAAGCAGGTCACGGAGTCGCCACCGCAGCTTGCGTCCCTGGGCCTCGCCGTGCCGCGCAAGCTCGCGGCGCTGGTGGATCGCTGCCTGGCCAAGGCTCCCGACCATCGGCCGGCCAGCGCCCAAGCGCTGGCGGAACAACTCGGCGTGGCCTTGGAGCAACGCCGCGAGCTGCCGGCCGCCCTACGCGCCTTTGTGAAACGCAATGCCCGGCTCAACGGCGCCGGCACGCTCGCCGCGGCCCCCGTGCTGCTCTCGGGGTCCATCAGCGTCGCCGCGCTGTTTGGAGTCGGCGCGGGCTTCGCCACGTTTGTGGCGAGCATGACCGCCGTCCCGTTCGCGTATTTCGTAGGGGCGGCCCGGCGCCTCCTGCGTCTTGGGTTCGCTCACCAGGACCTTGCGCCCGCGTTCGCCAATGAGATTGAGCAGGCCAAGGAAGAGCTGGCAGTGGAGCGCCGACCCAACCACTCCCGGCTCGCAAGCGTACTGCGGTTCGTGACCAAGGTGAACGGCGCGGTCGCCGGCGTTTCGCTTCTGGGGCTTATCACCGGAGCATTGTTCGGAATTCGGGGTGTCGCTGTCCTGGGACCGATCCCGGGGCTCGCGGGCGGGCTCGCGATCTTCAGCGCCATCGGCTTCCTCTCACTCGAGCAACGCCATCGCGACGTGGACACCGGCTTCTGGTCCAAGCTCTGGATGGGTCGCATCGGGAAGCTGGTATTCGCGCTGGCGCGCAAGCTCCCGGGCGGCCGCCCACACCAGTCCGCCATGACCCATCGCGCCACCGAGCTATCGCTGGGGATGGCCGCCGAACACCTGTACGAGAACCTGTCCAAGGAGTCGCGACAGGCCCTGCACGACTTGCCCAAGGTGCTTCGCCGCCTTCAGGACGACGCGCAGCTGCTCCGCCGACGCTACGACGAGCTGCAAGACGCCCTGGCCGACGCGGGCGACGCCGCTGCCTCCGCCGAGTACAGCGATCTCCGGGCCGCGCGAGACGCTATTCATGCCAAGCTGGGCGATGCCGTAGGCGCGTTGGAGACCATGCGCCTGAACCTGCTCCGCCTCCACGCGGGCTCGGCCACGGTAGAGGGGCTGACCACGCACCTGGGGCTCGCGGCCGAGGTGTCCGAAGACGTGGAGCGGCTGATTGCGGCCCACCAGGAAGTGGAACACGTGCTGAAGGTCCCCCGCTTGGAGGCGTCGACACCGGTCTAGAAACGCCCCCGTTCGGCTCCGCCGTCCCTACCCGTTCCCTGTTCGCTGTCCTCCGGCTTCCTCCCCGCGCGGGCTTCCCCGCAACCTTTGCGAAGGTTAGACTGTCTATCCCATAGACACACTATGGATCGCCCATGACCCCGGCACCCAAGCGAGACCTGCTCCCCGGTACGCTGGACATGCTGATCCTCAAGACCCTGGCCGCGCAGCCCATGCACGGCTACGGCATCGCCCAGCATATTCACCGGCTGTCGCAGGAAGTGCTGCGCGTTGAGGAAGGCTCGCTCTATCCGGCCTTACAACGGATGCGGCAGAAGGGATGGATCAAGGCGGCGTGGCGCCAGACGCCCAACGACCGTCGGGCCCGGTACTACACCATCACCCCGGCGGGCCAGCGACGGCTTGGCGCGGAGGAGGCTGGCTTTGCCGGCCTGGTGGCGGCGATCAGCCGGGTGATGCGCACCGCTTGACGGCTTCACTTCCGCGCTAGCCTGGGGACCCACATGCGCGAGTGGCTCGCGAGACTCCGTGACTGGCTTCGCCGGGGTCAGCTCGACCGCGAGCTGGCCGAGGAGCTGCGGTTTCACCGAGACCGGCTCGCCGAGGACGCGACAGCCGCCGGGCTCGAGCCGGTGGAAGCGTCCCACCTTGCGCGGCGACGGCTGGGCAACCTGCCGCGGTTGCAGGAAGCGGTACGGGACCGATGGTCCTGGCCCTGGCTCGAGCATTTCCTGAACGACGTGCGCTACGCCCTCCGGAACGTGCGCCGCTCCCCCGGATTCGCCGGCACGGTCATCCTCACGCTGGGGCTTGGCATCGGCGCCAACGCCGTCATGTTCGGCGTCATTGACCGCCTGATGTTCCGGCCGTTCCCCTACCTGCGCGATCCTGGCACGGTGCATCGGGCATACTGGCGTTCGTGGGATCGCGGCACCCTGTCGACCCGGTCCTGGACCGAGTACCCCCGCTTCCTCGCCTTGAAGCGGCGGACGACCTCCTTCTCCCAGTACGCCGGCTTTGCCAATCGCATCATGGCGATCGGTTTGGGCGATGCGTCGCGAGAGCGCCTGGTGGCCATGGTGAGCGCCTCGTTCTTTGACTTCTTCGATGCCCGACCCGCGCTGGGTCGGTTCTTTGCACCCGATGAGGATGTGACACCCCGGGGCGCCGACGTGGCGGTGCTGGGATACGCCTTCTGGATGAGCGAGTTCGGCGGGCGGGACGTTCGCGGCCAGATCCTCCAGGTCCACCATATTCCGGCGCGGATCGTGGGCGTAGCCCCGCGGGGGTTTGCCGGCGTCAACGATAACGACGGGCCCGCCGTGTACATCCCCATCACGACGTATGCCGGCGCCCATGAGGACCCGCGCCGCGCCGCCACCTATTTCGCCAATTACACCTGGGCGTGGATGGAGGTGATGGTGCGGCGGAAGCCCGGCGTGAGCCTCGCCCAGGCGTCGGCGGACCTGAGTCGGGCGGCGGTCGTCAGCTGGAACGCACGGCGCGCCGTGGAACCCTGGCTGCCCGCGCCCGAGGTGGCGAGGCCGAGCGCGGTGGCGTCGGCTCTGAAGCTCGAGGCGGGGCCCGACCGCGGCCTGTACGCCCGCACCGCCCTGTGGGTCACCGGCGTCGCGGTGATCGTGCTCCTCATCGCCTGCGCCAACGTGACCAACCTTTACCTGGCCAAGGCTCTCCAACACCGACGGGAGATAGCCCTGCGCTTGGCACTGGGCGTGAGCCGGAGCCGGCTCCTGACGCAAACGGTCACCGAAAGCCTGGTCCTGTCCGGCCTGGGCGGCGCGGCGGGATTGCTCGTCGCCCAATGGGGCGGGTCAGGCGTCGGCCGGCTGCTCACGAGCGACGAGGGTGGACCGCTGGCCGTGGCCACGGATTGGCGTACGCTCAGTGTGGCGATCGGGATCGCAGCCGTTCTTGGCGTCCTGACCGGACTGGTGCCGGCGCTGCTCTCGGGACGAGGCGACCTGACGGGCGCCCTCAAGGCCGGCGCCCGCGCGGGGACCTACCACCACTCGCGAGCCCGCGCCGCGCTGCTGTTAACGCAGGGCGCACTTTCCGTCTTCTTGCTCGTGGGCGCGGGCCTGTTCGTCCAAAGCCTGGCCCGGGCCCGGGCCATGCCCCTGGGATACGAGGCCGACCGCGTGTTGCTCGGGTCCAGAGTACTGCGCGGGATGTCTCTGGACGACAGCGCCAACGCGCGTCTCGGCCGCACTTTGCTCGCAACCGCGCAGGCAATGCCCGGTGTCGAGTACGCCAGTTGGGTGAGTACGGCGCCGTTCTGGATCACCAATTCCACCCGGCTGTTCGTGCCCGGGATTGATTCGGTGGAGCGCCTCGGCCGGTTCACCTACCAGACGGCCACCGCGGACTACTTCCGCACCATGGGCACCAGGATCGTCCGGGGACGGGGCTTCGTTCCGGAGGACGGTGCCGGCGCGCCGCGCATTGCCGTGATCAGCCAGGGGATGGCGGACGCGTTGTGGCCGGGCCGGGAGGCCCTGGGCCAATGCATGCGCGTCTGGGCAGACACGCTGCCATGTACGACCGTGGTGGGTATCGCCGAAGACATCGTGCAGGGCAGCCTGAGAGAGACGCAACGGTTTCACTATTACCTGCCCCTCGAGCAGTTTACGCACGCGAACGGACTCTTACTGCTGCTGCGCATGCGAGGCGACCCGGCGGTTCAGAGTGAGAGCGTGCGCCAGGCGCTTCAAGCGGCGATGCCGGGACTGTCCTACGTCACGGTCCGGCCGCTATCCAACCTGGTCCACGGCGCGCAACGGTCTTTGCGCCTGGGCGCAACGATGTTCGTGGCGTTCGGAGTGCTGGCGCTGGTGGTTGCCGCGGTGGGACTCTACGGCGTGATCGCCTATGATGTCGCCCAGCGCAAACATGAGCTGGGCGTCCGTATCGCGCTCGGAGCCCAACCCCGCGACGTGGTGCGCCTGGTTGCGGGCCAGGGGGTACGCCTCGCGGCGGCCGGAGTCCTGGTGGGGAGCGGGCTGGCCCTGGCCGCGAGCCGGTGGATCCAACCGCTGTTGTTTCAGCAGTCGGCGCGGGATCCGACCATCTATGGTCTGGTTGGAGCCGTGCTGCTGACGGCAGCGCTCCTGGCAAGTGCGATACCCGCCCTCCGCGCCACGCGGGCCGACGCGAACGCGGCCCTGCGGAGCGAGTAGACTTCGGCAAATCCCCCAGCGGCCTCTGGCGCCGCCTTTGCGTGAGGACAAGAATTGGGCGTGCCTGAGCGGAAACCGAATGGGTGGGCGTGGGCGATTCTGTTTGCCCGCGCGGTACTCGGCCTGATCTTCCTCATGGCCGGAACCTACAAGGTGTTCGAACAAGGCCCGGTGGGTCACGTGGAGCGGTGGTTCCTGCCCTACGCGGATACGTTTCTTCCACTCTGGTCGCTCTGGGCCGTTGGCCTGACCATTCCATTCGTCGAGCTGGTGGGGGGGGCCATGGTGCTGGTGGGCTGGCGGACCCGGGTCGCACTCCTGGCCCTGGGCGGCGTTCTGGTGATCGTGACCTTCGGGCACCTGCTCAAGGAGCCGCTCTACTCCTTCACCCAGCACGTGATTCCGCGCCTGGCTCTGCTGTTGTTCGTGCTCGTCATGCCGCCCGAGGCGGACCGGTTTGCGCTCGATGCGTGGCTCCGGGCTCGTCGCGGCGCCGCGCCGAACGAGGCGTAGACACGGGGCGACCGTCACCTCGACCGCCGCCGCGCCGGGGGATTTTCGGACAGTCCGTGCCGGCGCCGCAACTCCTGCTGTAACTCCGCTGTCAGCTGCTCCCGGTCCTTCCTGATCCGGTTCACAAACCCAGGGGGTGCCGCCGTCCGGTCGTCGAAGCTGGCACTCCACCGGATCATCTCCAACATCATGGGCAGCAGATCGAGCCCTTTCTCCGTGAGCCCGTAGCCAGCCACGCCGCCGCTGGTGCGCTGGCGGATCAGACCCGCCTTCTGCAGGTGCCGCAAGCGATCGGCCAGCACGTTGGTGGCAATCCGCTCTTCGGCTGCCAGGAACCCCGTGTACGTGGCGCGATCCGTGAACATCAGATCGCGAATCACCAGCAAGCTCCACCCGTCGCCGAACGTCTGCACCGCGAAGTTCACCGGGCAATCCGACCGCCGGCCGGTCCGCTTCATGGGACCTCACTTGCATGATAAAAGTAAGATCGACTACCTTACTTGCATAATACAAGGTCGGTTCACCAGAGTACATCCCAGGGAGGCTCATATGGAACCGCGCAAACCGGGGACGATTGCCCTCACCGTCCTGGCCTACGTCGTTACCACGTTCGCCGTGCAGGGAGGGTCGCATTTCGCCGTCAATGCCGACCACTACGCCGCCATCTCGATCATGCGGCCGGAGCCTATCATACCCATGGGCCTGGTTTCCATGGCCGTCCAGGGCCTGCTTTTCGCGCTGCTCTTCCCGAGCTTTAACCGCCAGGGATCCACGGCGCGCAATGCCCTGGTGTTCTCCTGGGCACTGGGCGCGTTTCTCGCGTCGTACATCGCCTTGGCGGAGGCGGGGAAGTACGCCGTGCCGTCCATCTCGTCGTGGGTGGCGGTGGAAGCCAGCGTCGCGCTGGTCCAGTACACGGTGTTCGGGATTCTCTTGGGACTGGTACACCGGCGGTCGGCGCACCTTGGCGTGACCGGCGAGATCGGCTCTTCCTCTCCTTCCCCTGCTCCCTAACTTGCTGTGGTACCCTCCCCTCTCTCCCCAGGGAAGATTCGGCATGAACTCCCTCTGCATGCTCCTGCTGTTCGCGCAGGCCGCTACGGCCCCGAGCCCGTCGCCCAGCACACGGCTCGAGGACGTGGCGTCGATGGACGCCATACTCACCGCACTCTACGACGTCATCTCCGGTCCGGCCGGCCAGCAACGCGACTGGGACCGCATGCGGACCCTGTTCGTGCCGGGCGCTCGGCTCATTCCCGCCGTCTACCGGCCCGACAGCGCGCCCGCCCTCCGGCTGTGGGACGTGGAGCAATACATCACGACCGTAGGACCGCGCCTCGAGTCGAGCGGGTTCTTTGAACGGGAAGTGGCCCGCCGCACCGAACGCTTTGGCGGGGTGGTCCACGTCTTCAGCACCTATGAGAGTCGCCGTGTGGCGAGCGACCCGCAGCCCGTCGCCCGCGGCATCAACAGCATCCAATTGTGGTACGACGGCAAACGCTGGTGGGTGGTTACGATCTACTGGGAAGGGGAACGCGGGGACAATCCTATCCCTGAGCGTTACTTGCAGAGCCCCAGGGACTAGGGCTCGCAGGAGCATCGTGACGATCGACCTCGCCACCTGGCCAACGCGGGAAGGCCGCGCGCGTGCGGGATGAGGACAGTAGACCTATACTTTCGTGTCCTCATCTCAGACTCGTGTTGAAGGGGTTGCTCATGCTTGTCCGCTCCATGTTCTCCGGGCCCCGCGCCATCTCTCTGCTTGCCGTGGCGCTCCTCGCTCCGTCCCTTCGGGCGCAAACGCTTCAGTCTCCCGCACAGGTCTTCGGCCACCAGATCGGCGCCGACCGAAAGCTGGTGGACTGGGACGGCCTCGTCCGCTACATGCAGATGGCCGATCAGGTCTCGGACCGCGTGAACCTGCGCGAGGTAGGCAAGTCCTCCCACAACCGGCCGTTCCTCCTGCTCGAGATTTCGAGTCCGCAAACGCTGGCCAACCTCGACCGCTACAAGGGGCTCCAGCGCCGGCTCTACTTCCAGGACCACGTACCGGGCCAGGATCCGGACGCGGTGCACACCGCCGCGCAGCGCGACGAATTGTTCAGCCAGCACAAGGCGGTGGTCTTGATAACGTGCACGATCCACGCGACCGAGGTGGGGGCGGCGCAGATGACGCTGGAACTGGTCTACAACCTGGCCACCGCCACGGACGAGCGCACCCGCAAGATCCTGGACAACGTAATCTTCCTCGTGGTGCCGAGCCTCAATCCCGATGGGCAGGATATGGTGGTGGAGTGGTACAACCGCTACGCGGGCACCGAGTACGAGGCGGGGAACATCCCCTGGCTTTATCACCCCTACGTGGGTCACGACAACAACCGCGACCTCTACATGCTCACCCAGGCCGAGTCGCGGATCATCTCGCAGATCCTGTATAAGGACTGGTTCCCCTCCATTTGGCTGGATGAGCACCAGATGGGCGCCGCCGGTCCGCGCATTTTTACCATGCCGGCGACCGATCCCATCAACCTCAACGTCCACCCGCTGATCTACCGGCTGAACGGGATCTACGGGCAGGCCCAGGCCGCCGCGCTCGAGGCCGCCGGCAAGACCGGGATCATCTACGACTACACCTACACCAACTTCTGGCCCGGCGCGATGGCGTGGACCGGCTGGTGGCACAACCAGGTAGGGATGCTGACGGAAGTCGCGAGCGTGCGGATCGCGACGCCCACCTACCAGCGCGTGGCGCGCATGGGAGAGGTGCCGAGCGGACCCGGGGGAGGGTTTGGCGGATTCGACGGTCGCGCCACCGACACGCTTCCCGCGCCACGAGACACTCAGCCCCGCACCAACTACCCCCGGCCGTGGCTTGGAGGCTGGTGGCGGCTGCGAGACATCGTGGAGTACGAGCTGATCGCCACCATGGCCTTGCTCGAATCAGCGGCCGACACTCGGCGCACCTTGCTGGAGCAGCTGTACCAGGTGAACCGAACCGCCATTCGGCAGTTCGTGGGCGTACATGGGCAAAGGCAGGCGACAGCCGGGGATGGCAACGGCGGCGGGCAGAGACCGGCCGGGATCGGGGGCGCCGGCGGTTCCTCACTGGCCACCGGTCGCGTTATGGAAGGCTCCGGCGCGGCTAACGGCACGCCCTACGCCGTCGTCGTGGATCCGGAACAGACCAACCCCATCGACGCGGCCAAGATGCTGCGGCTGTTGGACGCGAACGGCGTGATCGTGGAGCGAGCCACTCAGGCCTTTGAGGCCGCCGGCCGGCAGTATCGAGCAGGTACCTGGGTGGTACGACTGGGGCAGGTGTTCGGCGCCTACGCCAAGGAGATGTTGGAAACCCAGGTGTATCCCGAAGTACGCCTCTCGCCGGAGTCTCCTCCCCGCCCTCCGTACGACGTGACCGCGTGGACGCTGGGCATGCTGATGGGAGTGGACACCAGGTTGGCGGAGGCGCCGTTCAATGCGTCGCTCGAGGTGGTGCGCAACGTCATGCTTCCCGCGGGGCGGATGGTCGGCTCCGGTGGGACCTACCTCATCGATGCGGCACCCAACGACGGCTTCACCGCGGTGAATAAGCTCTGGGACTCCGGCGCCAGGATTCGGCGCGCAACCAGACGGTTCACCGCTGGGCGGCAGAGCGGTACGGCGGCTGAGGGCGCGTTCGCCCCCGGCACCTGGGTCATCGAAGGGGCCTCCGCTCAACGTGTCCGCGAGACGGTCGAACCTCTGGGCCTCGTAGCACATGCCGTGAGCGGCGTTCCTGCAGCAGCTGGCGCCACGGCCGCTCTACCGCGCCCGAAGGTGGCGCTCTACCAGCCATGGGGCTCTAACATGGACGAAGGCTGGACTCGGTGGGTGCTGGAGCATTTCGGCTTCGAGTACACCACGCTTCACCCGCAGGATTTGAGGGCCGCGGCGCCGGCCGCCGGCGGGGACGTCGAGATTCCCGCCGAGGAACGTGCGCGGTGGCCGGGGCACGTGAAGGACCACGCCCCGCCTCGGGTGCTCACGCAACCACTGGCGGGCCGGTACGACGTGATCCTGTTCACCGACCAGAACGCCGAGAGTATTCTGCGGGGCAGTGACTCTCCTTCCACGCCGCCGGTCTATCGGGGCGGGATCGGCGAAGACGGCATCGCAGCGCTCCAGGCGTTCGTGGAAAGCGGGGGCACCGTGGTCGCCCTGGGGAATGCGGGCGATTTGTTCATCGAGCGCTGGCCCATCCCGGTGAAGAACCTGGCCCGTACCCTGAACGACAGTGAACTCTTGATTCCCGGTTCCATCCCTCGGCTCCAGGCTGATCCCAGCCATCCGCTCACCTGGGGGATGCCGCCGATCACGCATGGCTACTTCATCCGCAGTCCCTTCTACGCGGTGACAGAAGCCTTCAGCAGTCAGCGGGCCAGCATACCACTGCGCTATCCGAATACCGACGTGCGGGCCTCGGGTTGGATTCGCGGCGAGGAACACCTGGCGGGCCGCGCGGCGGCGGTGCAGGTGGATTTCGACGGCGGCGGGCGGATGGTGCTGATCGGCATCCGGGCGCAGCACCGGGCCCAGACCCATGCGACGTTCAAGGTGCTGTTCAATGCGCTGGTGAATGCGGGGACGGCGGCGGGACGGCCTTGACGCCGTCCGTCAACAGGAATTAGGATGCCCATTGTATGCGCCGCTTGACCGCCCTCCTCCTGTCCCACGACCTGGGCCTACTGCTGGGCCTGGGGCGTAGCGCTCGTGGGAGGTAAGGCCGCGGTAGGCTAGAGACAGCGAGATTGAGCGGCCCCTCTCACGGTGAGCGTGGGAGGGGCCGCATCACTTCAACGCCTCCCTCCCCTTCCCCTGAAACGGTCGCTCGCTCCGGCATCATGGCCCTTTCTCACCCAGGAGGAGTGACTGTCATGACATCGCACCGTTCGTCCGACGACCCCGGCCCGCACGCCGACCGCGCCGAACCCGAGCATCCCGAAGCGACCGGTCCGGTCTCCGGCAGCGAGCCGCGGCTCGCCCTGCGGCCGCGCCCCAAGCCAGCCGCCACACCGACTTCCGATGGGGCGGTTTCCCAAGCGGATGGGTTTGCGTAGCCCTTCCGTGGCTCTCGTCCTCGATGCCATCCGCCATCTGCTCAGGGACAGCGGTGTCCGGTACCGCGAGGAGCACCACGAGCCCACGCGCACGTCGGAAGAATCCGCCCGCGCCCGCGGTGAGCCGCTGGAGGTGGGCGGCAAGGCCATCGTTCTCAAAGTGGACGATACCTTCAAGCTGTTTGTGCTGTCCGCCGCCCGCGGCATTGACTCCGGTGCCATCCGGCGCCGCTTCGGCGCCAGGAAGTCTCGATTCGCCACGCCGGAGGAGCTGCAAGCCATCACGGGATTGGCACAGGGTGCCGTTCCGCCCTTCGGCCGGCCGATACTGGATCTGGACCTGTACGCCGACCCGTCTATCCAGGCCAACGATCGAATCGCGTTCAACGCCGGCTCGCTCACGGACTCCATTATCATGTCGACGGCGGACTACATCACCGCCGCGGCACCGGTGATCTTCGGCTTCTCTCGCGCAACGGCGCCTTCGGAATGACCCACGACAGCCGCGGTGGCCGTCCCCGCACGCCTCAATGACAACAGCCATCCAGGACTTGTATCCGGACGAGTTTAGCCATTGTTACGGATGCGGGCGGCTGAATCCGCACGGCCTCCAGATCAAGAGCTTCTGGAACGGGAAAGAGGCGGTGGCCACGTTCACCCCGGAACCGTACCAGCTCGCCCTGCCGGGCTACGTGTATGGCGGGCTGATCGCGTCCCTGCTCGACTGCCACGGCATCGCGACCGCGGCAGCGGCGGCCGAGCGTGCGGCTGGACGCGCACTGGTGCAGGGCGCGGTGCCCCGGTACGTGACGGCGGCGCTCCACGTGAACTTTCTGGCGCCGACGCCCGCGGGTACGCCACTGGAAGTTCGGGGTCAGCCCAAAGAAGTGGCGGGACGGAAGGTGATCGTCACGGTGTCGCTAGGCACCGACGGCACCGTGACCGCGCGGGGCGAGGTGGTGGCGGTCCTGATGCCGGAGTCCATGATGGTCGGGCACGGGCGGGCCGGCATGACCGGTGCCTAAAAACGTCGTTCAGTCGCACCCCAAACACACTCCAACACCGAGTCCTTCGATGGTCTCCCGTCGGAGCGGCGCGGTCAGCCGGGTCTCTTCTATTGAATACTCGAGCCTGAGCCCGATCACCCGGCCGGGCCTGATCCGGAGGCCCGCGACTCCACCGCGGCCCCGATCGAAGAGCCCGTCCACGCTGGCTGCACCGGAAACCACACCCCAACCAACGGCATATCCCCGGACCCACGGCGCGACGATAGGCGCCTCGAGTCCCGCCCGCACGATCCACGAGACCCACCGCTCCCGTGCGTCGGCACGCAGGTAGGCACGGGCCTGTGGGCCCACGGTGACGTCGAGACCGGAAAAGAGTCTGAGGCCGGCGAGGGCGTGCCCAACGGCGTGGTCGCGGCGCTCCAGGCCCACGCTATCGGGGGTGAGCCGACCCTCGGCGTAAGCCACTCTCAGGACCACGGGACCCCAGGCCACGCCGGCCTCGCCGCCGAGCAGGTGGCCGTTCAGGTCCTCACCGAATCCTGCTGCAATGCTGCGCAGCGTCACCGTGCTCGCCGTGCCCGCGGCCCATGCCCTAGGCGCCTGGGCCGGCAACGGGTTCCACGGAGCCAGCGAGGCGCCCAACCCCAGCATGCACCACACCGCGCGCCGGGCTCTCACCAAGGCTGCCCCGGCTCCGGGTTCCCCGCCGTGACGAGGAGCCGCACCACTTTGCGCCGTTCGGCGTTCTCCCGCCGAATTTCTTCGCTACGCCGGCGCCAGATTCTGACGGCCTCTCCGTGATTCGGCGCGCTCGCGGACGGCCGCGAGGTCGGCCGCTGCACCACGAAGCCCGCAATGCCCGCCAGGGCGATCGCTCCCCCAACCACGTAGTGTGACGCCCCTGCACCCGGTTCGGCCGACACGATGCGGGGCAACGCCACCGCCGCCAGGCCCCCCAGCGCGCCAACCGCCAGCGCGCGCACGGCGGGCCAGCCGCTCCCGGTCTCCGGCTCTGGACCGGTCCCCGGCGGGGGCGGGGGCGGGGGCGTTGCGGGATGGGGCAAGGTGTCCGGCGGGATGGCGGTAACCGCAAGCGGGAGGTTGGTGACGGTCCGCTCCCCGCGCAGCGACCACGAAGTCATCCGAAGCACCAGCCGGCCGGTGAGCGGTGCGGCGCCCGCGGAATCCAGACCGTTCCAGCGGAGGTCCACGCTGTCTCCCATGGCGCCGCTAAAAACGCCGCGCGCGCGCCCGCCACCTTCGATCAGCAGGTCGGCCACCATGCGGTGGGGGGCGCTGGAGTACACCCGCGCAAGGTGCGCCTCCTGGCCCGCCACGATCGTCGTCTCGCGCACCGCACGGAATGAGGCGTAGGCCGACTCGCGGCGCACCGCCTCGAACAGCTGGGTGACGTCCGGCGAAAACACTAGCGTATCGGGCCGGTGCCGGGGATCGGCGGCGAGCGCCTGGTCAAACGCCTCGGTAGCGGCCTGCCACCTCCCGCGATAGAGCTCCGCGGCACCGAGGTACATGTAGGCCGGCGCGCGGGCGCTGTCGTCCAACGCGTTGGCCTCGGGCGCGGCGATGCCCCGCGCCAGGAGCGCCGCGGCCACGTCGTACTCGACGGAGGTGTAGGCCGCGATTCCTTGGGCCACCAGCGCGCGCCCCGATTGTGCCGCCAGCGGCGCCGCGCCGCTCACGGCCAGCGCCACGGCCAGTGCGAGACTCCGTCCGCGGCTGGTCATGGTTCGGACCCTTCGAGTGCAATCCCAACCAGGCGGATCCGCCTGCCCGACTCGACCACGATGGCACGCTCGAAGGCGCGATAGCCGTCTCGGACCACCCGCACCACGTGCGTGCCAGGAAGCAAGGACAGTCCCGCCTTGGGGGTGTTCCCCATCGGAAGCCCATCCACATATAACCGTCCCCAGGGGACTGAGCTGATATCCAGACTTCCGGGGGTGAGCGGCGGGGGGAGCGGCCTTCGGGCGGCGGAACGCGAGGGTCGCGCCGTGGCAACTGCCACCGGAGGCGGCTTCAACGGCGGTTTCGGCGATGGTTCCACCGGTTGCTCGATCGCCGCTTGGGCAGGCGGCGCCTCCCGAAGAGGCGGGCCGGCGTAGAGCGGCCGCGCCGCCACCACAGCCGGCCGCGGGTCTGCCGCGGCACGGAGCGGTTCCCGATCCGCGCTCGGTCGCCGAACGCTCTGCCAGACGAACCCCGTCACCACCAGCAGGGCCATCGCGAAGGCCACGCGGGACCACGGGTGTCCCAGGGCGGAGCCGCGCACCAACAGCACGGGCGGCGTGGCTGCGCCGGCCGGCCTCACGGGTTCGGCGATTCCGGAGGCCGGCTCTGTCGCACTGAGGGCCGCAACGAAGTTCAACACCCGGGGGAACTGCTCCTGGGAGCGCCGACTCAGCGCACGACGCACAGCATCATACACCGGCCGTGGCACGTCGTGGGTGAGCTCGTCGAATGGCGTTCCCTGATAGCCCGCCTCACCGGCCAGGACGAACGCATGGGGTGACGCCCCGGTGAGACATTCCCACACCAGGGCCGCCAATCCCCGCTGGTCGGACGCAGCGTCGAGCCCGGTAACGCCGGTCTCATCCAGACTCTCGGGGGTCCGCCGGCCCGGCGGCTGTTGCTCGGGGACCGCGCCGCCCAGCACAGGGCGCAACCGAGCAATCGCGAAGTCCGTCACGAATGCGCGGTCCTGAGCATCCAGCACCACGTTGCCCGGGCGAACGTCTCCATGCACCACGCCCAGGTTATGCGCGTACTGAAGGGCACCACCCACCTGGCCGGCGATGCGCCGGCATACCGCTTGACTCAGGCACCCACGCGACTGGAGGACCTCCATCAGCGAGGTTCCTTCGACGAACTGCATGGCGTACCACACCAGGCGGCTGGTAACGCCCCACTCGTGCACGGAGGCCACGTGAGGGTGTTCCAGCGCCGCTTCCGCGATCGCGCGCAGCACGGCCGGCTCCTGCCGGGCGGTCGCGATGTGCCGCCGCGCCATCACACGCAGCGCCACGCGGCGCCCGCGCCCCTGCTCCCGCGCGTCGCAGAGCACCGAGTGCTCCCGGCGCGCCAGCACGGCGGCGATCTCGAACCGGTGCGCCAGCTCTTCACGCGCCAGGACCGCCAGGTCCTGTGGCGCCTCACCGGCCCTCGTCGCGGAGGTCACGGCAGGAACACGTCGAACGGCGCGCTGTCCTGGGTAAGCCCCTGCGCCGTGACGCGCAAGCGGTACCCCACCCCAATCAGCGCAATGCTCAGGTCAGGAAACGTGGCGATGCCGTCCACCAGAGCCCGGGTCAGCGTCCCCGCGAGCGTGGCACCCGGCGTCCCGGTGCCCGGCGTGATGCCGATCGCCACGGACCCGGCGTATCCGGTGGCGGTATTGCCCAGCCGGTCTATCATGGCGACTTGCACCGGAGGCGTAATGGCAACGAGCGGCGCGACGCTCGAGGGCTGTCGGCGGAACACCAGGCCCGCGGGCGCACCGTGGGTCGCTGTAGACGTGAACGTGACGGGGGATCCCGAGAGCCCGGCCACCGACGCCGTCGCGGCCTGACTGCCAAGAGTCGAGCCCAGCGTGTGAGTGGCACTAGCCCGGCCGGCGGGGTCGGTCGCCGAACTGGCCGGCGCGACCAAGCCACCCCCGGAGGTCACCACCCAGGTGACGGGCACGCTGGGCACGGGCGTCCCCTGGGTATCCGTCACGCGCACGACGTAGGGACTTTCGAGCGCGGCCTCCGCCGTGTCGGTCTGGCCATTTCCGCTCACCCGCTCCATGGAGGCGGGCGCCGGCGCCGGAGCGATCACGTCGAAAGCCGCGCTATTCGCTGACAATCCTCCGCTGGCGACACGCAGGCGATAGCCGAGGCCCACCAGATCGACGCGCAGATCCGGAAAGGTCGCAACGCCTCCACTCGCCGGCTGCGTGAGGGTTCCGGAGAGGGTCGCACCGGGGGTTCCGGTCCCGGAGAAGATCGCGATGGTGAGGGACCCGGTGAACCCGGTGGCGGCGTTCCCCAATCGATCTTCCA
>DASWGV010000009.1:0-20608 GCA_036393515.1 Gemmatimonadales bacterium
GCCGCCGAGCGCCGGGTTTGGAGGCTCACCTGGAACATCAAGCCGGCCAACGCGACCAGCACGACGGAGAGAATTCCCAGGGCCATCAACACCTCCACCAGGGTGACGCCCGCCTCGTCTCGCTGCGGCCGTCCACCAAGTCCGCGGGCCACCACCTACGGCACACGGATGACGCGGACCTGGCCGGCCCGGGTGACCCGCACCTGACGCTGAAACCCGGCGAGACCAAGCGTGAACGTCGTCGTGGCGCTGGCCACCCCGTTCGGGAACAGCTCCACGAACGGGGCGCTGGCGGTGAATTCGTCCAGTAGATACTCGCTCCCGTCACCCAGAAGCCGCTGGCGATGCACCAACGCCGTGTCACGCTCTCGAATGATGTATCCTTTGAGTGACTCATTCACGATCAGGGCAACCGGCCCGCGCTGGCGGACCGCCAGCATCTGGGCGTACTGGAGATCGGTGGCGAGTACCGTTGCGGCCCGGCCCACCCGGGCGTGCTCCAACGCGGGGCCCAGCCGGTTGTACGCCACACCCAGCAACACGCCGAAGATCACGATCACGATGAGCAGCTCGATGATCGTGTATCCGCGCCGTGTCATCGCCAGGGTCAACTCCTCGCTCCTGACCTGCGGTGGTGCAAACGCTGTGCCGGTAAGGCCCTCGCTGGGCGGGCCGTTACCTGGCTGCTGGGGCAAGATAATCCATTGTCCCGCAATACGTTATGCGGGTTTGACCGAGGCGGGAGAAGGGAGCTGGCGGAGCGAGAGGACCATGCAGACCGCGCTGGCCGGGCACGCTTCGCGGAATTCGATGGACTGCCGCACTTCTGCGCTCACGGCCTCGCGGCTCAGCCGGCTGAAGCCCAGCCGGGCAAAGAAGTCCGGGGCGGTCTCGGTGAGCAGGTACACGGTGTGGACGCCGCGGCTGGCGGCCAGCGCCAACGCCGCCGTCCCGAGCTCGCGGCCCAGCCCCTGGCCGCGCCGATCTGCGTCCACCGCCACCGACCGGAGCAATGCCGACGTGCCGTACATTTCGAGCGCCGCGCTACCCACGACCTGGGCGCCGTCGCGCGCGACCAGGATGGACGACACTTGCGCGGCCACGCCGGCCACGGGCAAGCGGCTGCGTTCCAGCAGAGCGAGAACGGCGGCGAGATCCGCGGGCGTTGCGGGAACGATGGCGGTCATCGGGCTCCTTGAAGTACTTTACGCTGCAAAGTTAATAGACTCAGTCCTCCCTGAACCAACCGCACGCCGTGTCCACGTCTCCGCCTCGCTCAAACCAGCTGCTTGACCGGCTGCGGGCCGATCGTCCGCTGGTGGCCGTGGAGCTCAGGCCGCCGCCGGCTGGCCTCTCGCGGGCCCAGACCATGGACACCTGGATTGACATGTACCACGGGGTCCGGCGGCTGGCCCAGCAGGATTCGGTCATCTTCATCACGGATAACGCCGTGGGGTCCGCCGAGGAGGAGAATCTCCAGCACCTGGTGAACAATCTGGCGGGCGACGTTGCGCCGTCGCGGGTGGTGCCGTTCCTCACCTGCAAGCACACGCTGGACTACTGCCTCACCTACGCGGCGCGCGCGGCCGGCCACGGGTTTGAAGCGCTGACCGTGCTGGGCGGCGATCGCAGTGTGGGACCGGCCCGATGCCTGGCGAACGCCTATCAACTCCGGCAGGAGATTCGCCGTCGCATGCCGGCTCTGGCGCTGGGCGGCTGGGCCAATCCCCACGGCGATCCGGCTCGGCAGGTGGACTTTCTGCTCAGCCCGGATGTCGCCGCCGAGTTCTATCTCACCCAGATCGTCTCGCACCACTCCATCCGGGCCGTCGAGGGGTTTCTGACCGAGGCGCGGCGTCGTGGCGTGCCGTACCCCGGCGTGTTCGGGGTGTTTCTCTACCGGAGCGCGCGGCCGGATACCTTCGCCCGCCTGGCGCCGTTCTTCCCCGTCCCGGCCGTGGAGATCACCCGGGAGTTCGAGCAGGGGGCGTCGCCGGAGGAGATCTGCGCGCGGTCCATCCGCGCGCTTCGGGAGCTGGGCGTGAACCACGTGTACGTGAGCAACCTGGGGTTTCGGAATCCCGAACGGCGGTACAAGAGTCTCCTGGAGGCCATCGGGTGAACCCGGCCGACGGAGGCCGCGTTGTCTACGATCCCGCGACCACCTTGAGCGCCAGGTCCACTCTGCCGAGCGGCGCGGATACCTGCACGCCCTGCACCATGGGACGAACGGCCGCCACCATCTCTCGCGCGATGGCCACGCCCTCTGCTTCCGCGGCTTCCGCGCCGCCCTCCTCGGCCTGGCGCATCCGCTCCACCACCGCCCCCGGCACGCGCACGCCCGGCATCTCGTTGGCCAGGAACTCCGCGTTGCGCAGGGAGACCATGGGCCAGATCCCCGCGATGAACGGAATGCGATGGGCCTCGCAGCGCCGCACGAACGCCTCCAGGGCGTCGGGATCGAACACCGGCTGGGTGACGGCGAACTCCGCGCCGGCCTCAACCTTCCAGGCGAACCGGCTGAGCTCCTTCTCCAGGTCCGTCGCGGAATGATTCGCCGCCACGCCGATCACAAAACGGGTGGGCTCGCCGATGGGATTTCCCCCCGGGTCGAGTCCGTGATTGAGGCGGTGCACCACATTCGTAAGGCCGATGCTGTCAATGTCGGACGGCGGCGTGGTTCCCGGCAGCTCGCCCACCGGCGGATCCCCCGTCACGATCAGCAGGTTGCGGAGGCCTGACGCGGCGGCGCCCAGCAGCTCGCTGATCATCGAAAACATCTGGCGATCGCGGCAGGCGTAGTGGACGATCGGCTCCACCGCGGCGCGCTGGCGCAGCAACGCCGCCGCGGGCACCGCGCCCATCCGGGTCACCGCGCGCGGCCCGTCCAGCACGGCCACCGCGTCGACGCCCGCGGCTTGCAGCGCCTCGGCCTGCTCCACGAACTGGGCCGTGCTCCACCCCTTGGGAGGGGCGAGCTCCACGGTGGTCACGAACCCGCCCTTGGCCAGCTTCCCTCCCAGCCGCGACCGGTCACCCAGGGGGACCGGAGTCACTCCGCTGGGCGCGCTCACCAGGGCCCGGCTGACGGACGCCGCCGAGCGCCGTGGCTGCATGGTCGCCACCACGTCGCGGATCAGTTTGATGTGTTCTGGCGTGGTGCCGCAGCATCCCCCGATGAAACGCACGCCCGCCCCGATCAAGCGCCGGGCGTACGTGGCCATGTACTCCGGGCTGGAGAGGTAGATGCGCCGGTCCCCTACGGCTCGGGGCAATCCGGCGTTGGGCTGGGCCGCGAGCGGCCGATCGGTCACCGCCGCCATGCGCTCGATGGCATCCAGCATGTAGGCGGGTCCCACGGAGCAATTGAGGCCCACCACGTCCGCGCCCCACTCGGTGAGCGAACGGCCCACGGTTTCGACGTCCGTTCCGTATGCGGTGCTGCCGTCCTCCCCCACGCTCATCTGCGCGATCACGGGCCCGTCGGTCACGGCCCGCGCGGCTGCGAGCGCCTGCCGAAGCTCTTCGAGATCGCCGAACGTTTCGAGTATGAAACCGTCCACCCCCCCTGCCACGAGCCCACTGATCTGCCGGGTGAAATGCTCGCGGGCCTCAGCCCGGCCCGTGGGCCCGAACGGCTCAATCCGCACGCCCAGCGGCCCAACGGCGCCCACCACGCACGCCCGGTCTCCCGCGGCGCGGCGCGCTAACCGCGCGGCCGCCTGGTTGATCTCCTCCGTGCGCTCCGCCAGGCCGTAGGCGGCGAGCTTGACGGGGTTGGCTCCGAACGTGTTGGTCTCCAGCACCTCGGCGCCGGCCCGCACGTAGGCCTCGTGGACGCTTTCGACCAGCCGCGGCTCCTTTACGTTCAACTCGTCGTAACACACGTTGACGAAGACGCCCTTGCTGTACAGCACCGTGCCCATGGCGCCGTCGCAGACGTGGACGCGGGAGTCGGAGATGAGATCTCGGAGGGTCGTCGTCATGCAGAGACGCGGGGTGTTCCATCTGCCGCTCTGCCGCTCTGCCGCTCCTGCCGCCTAGTCATTCTTCACCGCGTATCCAAGATTCGGACCCAGCCACCTTTCGACCTCCGTGACTCGCATCTCCTTTCGTTGCGCGTAATCCTGCACCTGATCCCGGGCGATCTTGCCCAACCCGAAGTAGATCGCTTCCGGGTGCGCGAAATACCAGCCGCTCACCGAGGAAGGCGGCCACATGGCCCCGCTCTCGGTGAGACGTACGCCGGTGTTCCGCGTGGCGTCCAGCAAGGCGAACAGCGCCTGCTTCTCCGAGTGGTCGGGGCAGGCCGGATACCCGGGAGCCGGGCGGATGCCGCTGTACTTCTCGCGGACCAGGTCATCGGTGGTGAGCGCTTCGTCGGCGGCGTAGCCCCAGAACTCCCGGCGCACGCGCTGGTGCAGTCGTTCCGCGAACGCTTCCGCGATGCGGTCGCCCAATGCCTTGACCATGATGGCTGAGTAGTCGTCGTGGCCGCGCTCCAGCTCGGCGGCAAAGTCGTCCACCCCGGAGCCGGCCGTCACGACGAACGCCCCAATCCAGTCGGGCAAGCCTGAATCAGCCGGGGCCACGAAGTCCGCCAGGCACAGGTTGGGACGCCCCGGCGGCTTCTCGGCCTGTTGTCGCAAGTGGTGCGCCACGGCGCGCACGCTGGTCCGGTCGCCGTTGGCATAGATCTCGATGTCGTCGCCCCGCGCGTTGGCGGGGAAAATCCCCAGCGCCGCTTGCGGCCGGAACCGACGCTCACGGACGATCTGCTCCAGCAGCCGCTGACCGTCCTCCAGCAGCGTCCGGGCCTGCGTTCCCACCTTCTCGTCGTCCAGGAGGCGCGGGTACGTGCCGTGCAGCTCCCACGCCCGGAAGAACGGCGTCCAATCAATGAACGGGATGAGATCGTCCAGCGGATAGTCCGCGAACGTCCGGAGGTCGGCCTCCGCCGGCGCCACGGGCCGGTGACGCGCCCAGTCCGGAGTGAACCGGTGCCGGCGCGCCTCCGACAGAGGGTGGAGGCGGACCGCGGCGACTCGGTCGGCGTGCTCCTCCCGCAACCGCGCATAATCGCGCTTCACGTCCGCCGCAAAGGCCGGTCGCCGATCCGCGCTCAGCAGCGTGCCCACCACGCCCACGCCCCGCGACGCGTCCAGCACGTGCACCACCGGCCCGTGATAGGCGGGTGCGATCTTGACCGCCGTGTGCACCTTGGACGTGGTGGCCCCGCCGATGAGCAAGGGTAGGTCGAATCCCTCCCGTTCCATCTCCTTGGCCACGTGCACCATCTCGTCCAACGACGGCGTGATCAATCCTGACAGGCCGATGGCGTCGGCGCCCTCGGTGCGGGCCGTCTCCAGGATCCGGGCGGCGGGCACCATCACGCCCAGATCGATGATCTCGTAGTTGTTGCACCGCAGGACCACGCCGACGATGTTCTTGCCGATGTCGTGTACGTCGCCCTTGACGGTGGCCATGACCACGCGGCCCTTGGCCTGGACCCGTCCGGATGCCGCATTCTCGCGCTCGATGAACGGGACCAGATAGGCCACGGCCTTCTTCATAACCCGGGCGCTCTTCACCACCTGCGGCAGGAACATCCGCCCCGACCCGAACAGGTCGCCCACCACGTTCATGCCCGCCATCAGCGGTCCCTCGATGACCTCGATGGGGTGGGCGAACCGGCCACGGGCTTCTTCGGCGTCCTGCTCCACGAAGTCGGCGATGCCTTCCACCAGCGCGTGCTCCAGCCGTTGCTCCACCGGTTTGGTGCGCCAGGTGAGGTCGGGGCCGCGGGCGTCGTCCCGGCGGCCCTGGACGGTGCGCGCAATCTCCGTGAGCCGCTCCGTGGCGTCGGGCCGGCGGTTGAACAACACGTCTTCCACCGCAAGGCGCAGATCCTCCGGAATGTCGGTGTAGACGGGGAGGGCGCCCGCGTTCACGATCCCCATGTCCATGCCGGCCTGAATGGCGTGATAGAGGAAGGCGGCGTGCATCGCTTCCCGCAACGGGTTGTTGCCCCGGAAGGCGAAGGAGAGGTTGCTCAGGCCGCCGCTCACCAGGCAGTGGGGCAGCCGCTCCTTCAGCGTGCGGCACGCCTGGAGATACGCCAGGGCGTATTGGTTGTGCTCCTCGATGCCGGTCGCGACCGCGAAGATGTTCGGGTCCAGGATGATGTCCTCCGGAGGGAACCCCGCGTCCTCCGTCAGAATACGACACGCCTCCGTCAGGATATCCACCTTTCGCTCGGCCGTGTCGGCCTGCCCCCGCTCGTCGAAGGCCATGACGACCACCGCCGCACCGTATTGGCGGACTTTGCGGGCGCGCTCCAGGAACGCCTCGACCCCGTCCTTCAACGAGATCGAGTTCACCACGCCCTTGCCCTGCACGCACTTGAGCCCGGCCTCGATCACCTCCCATTTGGAGGAGTCGATCATGATGGGCACGCGCGAGATGTCTGGCTCGGACGCGATGAGACTGAGGAACGTGGTCATGGCCGCGGTGGCATCGAGCAGCCCCTCGTCCATGTTCACGTCCAACATTTGCGCCCCGTTCTGAACCTGGTCCCGGGCTACCGAGAGGGCCTCCTCGTACGCGCCCTCGCGGATGAGCTTGGCGAATCGAGCCGACCCGGTGACGTTGGTGCGCTCACCCACGTTGACGAACAGGGTCTCGGGCCGGATCACCAGCGGTTCCAGACCGGAGAGCCGCGTATGGGTCTCGAGCGCGGCGATCTCACGCGGAGGCAAGTCGCGGACCGCCTCGGCAATGCTCCGGACGTGCGCCGGCGTGGTGCCGCAACACCCACCCACAATGTTGAGCAGCCCGGCCCGCCCGAACTCGCGCAGCAGCGTGGCCATGGTCTCCGGCGTCTCGTCGTAGCCCCCGAACGCGTTGGGCAGGCCCGCGTTGGGGTGGCAGCTCACGTACCGGTTTGCGACGCGCGCGATCTCTTCCAGATGGGGCCGTAGCTGCTTGGCACCCAGCGCGCAGTTCAAGCCGATGCTGAAGGGACTGGCGTGGCTGACGGAGTACCAGAACGCTTCCGGCGTCTGGCCGGAAAGGGTGCGGCCGCTGGCGTCGGTGATGGTGCCGGAGACCATGATGGGGACATCGAGGCCGCGTTCCCGCAGGACGTCCTGTATGGCGAACAAGGCGGCCTTGGCATTCAGCGTGTCGAAGATCGTTTCCACCATGAGAAGATCGACGCCGCCGTCCAGCAGGCCGCGGGCTTGCTCCCGATAGGCCTCCGCCAATTCGTCGAATGAGACGTTACGGAAGCCCGGGTTGTTCACGTCCGGCGAGATCGACGCGGTGCGGTTGGTCGGTCCCAGGACGCCGGCCACAAAACGGGGCTGGTCCGGGGTGCGGGCGGTGAACTCGTCCGCCGCCTCACGCAGCAGCCGCGCCGCCGCCAGATTCAAGTCGTACACCGCGGATTCGAGCCCGTAGTCCGCCTGCGAGATCCGCGTGCTGTTGAAGGTGTTGGTTTCGGCAATGTCCGCTCCGGCCTCGAAATAGGCGCGGTGAATGGCGCCGATCACGTCGGGTCGAGTGAGCGACAGGAGATCGTTGTCGCCGGCCAGCGGTCGCGGGTGGTGGGCGAACCGCTCCCCGCGGAAGTCGGCCTCCGCCAGACCGTAGGTCTGGATCATCGTCCCCATGGCGCCGTCGAGCACCAGGATGCGGCGGCGAATGGCCTCCTGGAGGAGTTTCCAGCGATCAGGGCGGGTCACGGAGTCAGTTGCCAGTTCTTTAGTCTTCAGTGATCAAGCGTTCCGTCGACAAAATTCCCCGGTCGCCAAATGCGCGCCGGGGTCGGGGCTTTTTAGCGACTTGTTTAACGTGGCTGCAATACGCCTCAACTCACCACGACTCTTCAATTGTGCCCGCAATCTAGCCGGAGCGTCTGACCGGGTCAAACAGGAGGGTCAAGCCGGGCCACCGCGCGCGCTTGATCGTAGCCCTGAATGCGGACTCGCTTGTCGCGACTGCCGGCGCCGCTGACGATCTCCACCGCGGACTTCGAGACCTTGAAATAGCCGGCCAGGAAGCGAATCAACTCTTGATTGGCCGCCCCGTCCACCGGCGGCGCCGCCACGCGGATCTTGATGGCGTCCCGGTGTCGGCCGGCGATCTCGGTTCGGCGAGCGCCAGGCTGCACGTGAATCAGCACCGGCGGGCCGGCCCGGTGCTCTGCCGCTGTCCCGCCCCTGCGCCTCACAGCAACCGCATCACGAACGCCAACAGGAGCTGTATCACCAGCCACGCCACGATCGGTGTGACGTCGATCATGCCGAGCGGCGGAATCACCCGTCGGAGCGGCTCCACCACCCAATCCGTGAGCACGTACACGGGCCGCATCCACCGGCTGTACCGGAACGCGCCGAACCACGAGGCAATCACCCGCACCACCAACGCCAGCAGGACCAGCTGGCCGGTGTAGTACACCACCAGCCGGAGCACGCCCCGCGGGCCGCCGCGACTCGCGGCCGCCACCCGTGCCAGCTGAAACGCCAGCGCCTGGACCAGGGTGATGACCAGGATGCCGCCCACCAGCGCCAACCCCATCAGCCACCAGGGCGCCGCGTGGGGGTTGCCGCCGCGCCGCACCAGCCACCGCTCCAGCGGCGTGATCACCGGGTCGGTCACGCGCCGCAGCGTCTGGCCCGCCGCACTGAAGGGGTTCACCCGGCGGGTGCGCAGGGCCCAGGCGCCGAGCCCGAGCGCGGCGCTGACCAGGAAGACCACGAAGACGGCGTAGCGGAGCAGCGCGAAGGACACTACGCGAGTGCTTCCCTGACCAGGCGGTCCTGCTCCGCGCGGTGGGCGGCGGGATACCCCTCCGCCGGACTGGAGTGCTCGGGCCGCGACACGTAGCGGACCTCAACCCCGCCGGGCGCCAGGCCCTCGAGTTGTGGAACGGCCCATTTGCGGGCGCCCATGTTGCTCGGCTCTTCCTGGAGCCAGACCAGCTCGCGCAGGCCCGGGTACGCGCGGACCAAATGGCGCACCGCGCTCTCCGGGAAGGGATATAGCATCTCGACCCTTCCGATCGCGACGTGCCGCGCGTCGGGCCGCTGCTTGGCCAGGGCGGCGTCGTAATAGACCTTGCCCGAGCACAACACCAGGCGGGTGACCGCGGCGCGATCGCCCGGCAGCGCCGGGTCATCCAGCACCGGATCGAACCGGCCGCGGGTGAGATCCCCCAGCGAGGACGTCGCCTGCGGCAGGCGCAGCAGGCTCTTGGGCGTCATCAGCACCAGCGGCCGCAACTCGGCATGCTTCCCTTGCCGGCGCAGCAGGTGAAAGTACTGGGCGGGCGTGGAGCAGTTCGCCACCCGGATGTTGCCCTCGGCGGCGAGGGCCAGGTACCGCTCGATCCGCGCGCTGGAGTGCTCCGGCCCCTGCCCCTCGTAGCCGTGCGGGAGCAGGAGCGTGAGGCGGGACGTCTGGCCCCACTTGGCCAGCCCCGCGATGATGAACTGGTCAATGATGACCTCGGCGCCATTGGCGAAATCGCCGAACTGCGCCTCCCACAGGACCAGCGTCTCCGGCGCGGCGACGGCGTAGCCGTATTCAAAGCCCAGCGCGGCGTACTCGGACAGGGGGCTGTTGTGCAGCTCCAAGGGGGCCCGGGCGCCCGAAAGGTGCTGAATCGGCGCATGACGCCGGCCGGTCGCCGCGTCGTGCAAGACCAGATGACGCTGGCTGAAGGTTCCGCGCTCGGTGTCCTGGCCCGTCAGACGCAATGGGACGCCTTCCGTGAGGAGCGAGGCGAGGGCCAGCGACTCGGCGTGGCCCCAGTCAATCGCGGCCACGTCCCCCAGCGCGTCGCGGCGGCGTTCGAGTTGTTTGCCGAGCTTGGGGTTGACCGCGAACCCGTCCGGCACCCGGAGCAACTGCGCGTTCAGGTCCCGGAGCGCCGGCTCCGGCACGGCCGTCTCCGGTTCCGCCGGAACGATCCACGCGCCGGAAATCCGCACCGGCTCCTCGCCCTCCGCGCTGAGCTCGGTCCGGAGCTTCTGCTGGGTCGCCACCAGGCCATCGTAGGCTTCCCGCTCCACCCGTTCCGCGTCCTCCGGGGCAAGTAACCCTTGCGCCACTAACGCATCGGCGTAGAGCCGGCGCACCGTGGGATGCCGATCGATGCGATCGTACATGACCGGCTGGGTATATCGTGGCTCGTCCCCTTCGTTGTGACCGTGGCGCCGGTAGCCCACCAAATCAATCACGCAGTCGAACTTGAATCGCTCGCGGTACATCATCGCCAGCCGCACCGCCGCCACGCAGGCCTCGGCGTCGTCCGCGTTCACGTGGATGATGGGGACGTCGAACCCTTTGGCGAGGTCGCTGGCGTAGTCGGTGGAGCGGCCGTCCCGCGGATCGGTGGTGAAGCCCACCTGATTGTTGGTGATGATATGGAGCGTGCCGCCGGTCCCGAATCCTTCGAGCCGCGAGAGATTGAAGGTCTCCGCCACCACGCCCTGCGCCGCAAAGGCGGCGTCGCCGTGCACCAGGATGGGCAGCACCAGTCTCGGATCGTGGCGCGCGGCCGGGCCGGTGCGCTGAGTCTGATTGGCGCGGGCCCGACCCTCCACCACGGGATTGACC
Organism: Gemmatimonadales bacterium; assembly: GCA_036393515.1. Lineage (GTDB taxonomy): Bacteria > Gemmatimonadota > Gemmatimonadetes > Gemmatimonadales > GWC2-71-9 > JACQHC01. The sequence goes on from DASWGV010000009.1 coordinate 10,624, forward strand.
GCCTCGAGGTGGCTCGGGTTGGGTAGCAGCGCCACGGCAATGTCGCGACCAGCGGGCGTTTTCATATGGCCGGTCGCGCCATGGTGGTACTTCACGTCTCCGGTGCCACCGCGCGGCGTGAGCGTCTCCTCGACTTCGCGGCCCCCCTCGAACTCGGCCAGCAACGTTTCGTAGGAGCGGCCCACCACGTGGGTCAGCACGTTGAGCCGGCCGCGGTGCGCCATCCCGATCGCCGCTTCGGTCGCGCCCTGTTCCGCGGCCGCGTAGCAGGCCCAATGGAGCATCGGGACCAGCATGTCCAGGCCCTCGATGCCGAAGCGCTTGTGGCCCAGGTAGGCCTTGTGCAGAAACCGCTCCAGCACGTCGGTACGGGTGACCAACTCCAGGAGGCGTCGCTGCTCCTCCGGCGTCATGGGCGTGCGGTGCTGGCCCGCCTCAATCACCTGGCGGAGCCACAGCCGCTGCTCGTGGCTGGCGATGTGCTCGATTTCGTACGCAATGGTGCCGCAGTAGGTCTGGCGCAGCCGGGGCAGGGCATCCGCCAGGGTCTCCCCCGCCACGTACACCCGTAGCGCGCGCGCCGGGATCCGCGCCATGACCTCCGGAGTGAGCTCGGCCGGACCCGGGTCAACGGCGGGATCACCCACCGGCGGCGTTCCCAGGGGGTCGAGCCTGGCGCAGAGGTAGCCGTGGGTGCGGTGGGCGCGAACCAGGGAGGTGGCAGCCGCGACGTAGTAGAGGAGGTCCCGATCGACGCCCGTGAGCGGTGCTGCGTCTGCCGCGGTGCCGCTCTGCCGCTCTGCCGCCCCGACCGCGATGCCGAAACTCGCCGCGACATCGTCATAGAACCCATCCTTCCCCTGCAGCAACTCCTCCACCCGTCGCAAGAACATGCCCGATTCCGCGCCCTGAATGATGCGGTGGTCGTAGGTGCTGGTGATGGTCATGACGCGCACGCCGGCCACCTCGCGGATCGCGCCCGTGGCGATGATGGAGCCCTGACCTTTCATGAGGCGGGGCACGGACGCGACCGTCCCGATGGTGCCCGGGTTGGTGAGCGTGATGGTCCCGCCCTGATAAGCGTCCGGCATCAGCTTGCCGTCCCGCGCGCCGGCCACCAGGCGCTCGTACTCGGTGTGGAACTCAGGTATGCGCATGCGGTCGGCCTGTTTGATGACCGGCACCATCAGGCCGCGGGTCCCGTCCTTGCGCTCCACGTCCACCGCGAGCCCCAGGTGGACGCCGCCGGGGTCCAGGCGGTGGGGCGCGCCGCCGGTTTCCACCACCGCGCGCGCCATGGCGGGAAACGCATTCAAGGCGCGGACGATGGCCCAGCCGATCAGGTGCGTGAACGAGAGCTTGATGTTCCGGGACTGTAGCTGCTGGTTGAGCCCGGCGCGGACGCTCCACAGTCGGCCGACGTCGATGTCGCGGAAGGAGGTGGCGGTCGGGATGTCGAGCGAGGCCTCCATGTTCTGGAGGAGGCGGAGCGCCGGGCCGGTGATCGGCTCGAGCGGGGCGGAAGGAGCGGGAGAGGCGGCAGGGACGGCAGCCGTTCCACTCGAAGGGGTCGCCCCCTGACGCTGTCCTGTGCCGCCCTGCGCCTCGGTCGGCTCCACCCCCCTGAGCCCGTTCTCGAACAACGCCCGCCATTCCGCCGGCACCGAGCCCGGGTCCTTGAGGAAATCCTCATAGAGGATTTGGGCGAAGGCGGAGTTGACGGTCTCGAAGATGTTCTCGAACACGGAGGGATGCTCGCTTGCGTCGGAGGAGGCGTGGCTTTAGAGGGGAAGATATCGGAGGCAGGGGGGCAAGTCGAGTTGGTCACGCACGCCGGTTGTCGTTCTCGCAGCGTCGCTGCATTGTTCAATTCGGCGACCAAGGTCGCCCAATGGCTGGTTGCGATCGGGTAGGGCGGACAAGGGACAACTGAATACCTGACGATGTTCACGGCGATTCGTCATTTCCTGAATGCCTGGACCCACGAGTCGGCGTCCACGGCGCGCGTGCTGGCGGCGGTGACCGATGCGTCGTTGGGGCAGCGCGTGGCGCCCGGGCATCGGACCTTGGGGGAGCTGGCCTGGCACATCGTCGTCGCCCCGCGGGAGATCGTGGGAAAGACCGGACTGGAGTACTCGGCGCCACGCAAGGGGATGTCCGCCCCGGTCCGGGCCAGCGAGATTCAGTCTCAGTACGTTGACGCGGCCAAGGCGCTGGCCGAGGCGGTGGAGAGTCAGTGGTCGGACGAGACGCTGCGGGTGAAGGATGCACTCTACGGCCAGACCTGGCCCCGCGGGCTGACGTTGGAGGTCATGCTGCGTCACGAGATTCACCATCGCGGCCAGTTGACGGTGTTGATGCGGCAGGCGGGGTTGCGGGTGCCGGGCGTGTACGGGCCGGCATTAGAAGAGGAGGTCGCATGACGCCGGGCACGGCAGAAGTAGCGGAGCTGATCCGGCAGTTTGAGGCTATCGTGAGCGATGCCAAGGCGCTGGCGGGTCCGCTGTCGGAAGAGGCGTTCAATCGGCAGCCGGCATCGGGTGGGTGGTCCCCGGGGCAATGTCTGGAGCATCTGAACATCACCGAGCGGGCCATGCTCCAGAACATGCGCCCGGCGGCGGCGAACGTGCGGAGTCAGGGTCGCCGGGCCGAGGGACCCACTCGCCATGGGTTCCTGATGGGGTGGTTCATCCGGACCATGGAGCCGCCGGTTAAGCGGAGGCTCAGGACCGGCGCCGGGTTTGTTCCGTCCAGCACGCTCGCCAAGGACGCCGTTCTGGCGGAGTTCGCACGCTTGCACCAGGATGTGCTGAGCCTGCTCAAGGAAGCGGACGGCTATGATCTGAGTCCCAAGGTGCAGTCGCCCTTCGCCAAATTTCTCAGGTACAAGCTCGGCTCGGCGTTCGCGCTCATGGCCGCGCACGATCGCCGGCACGTCTGGCAGGCGAAGCAGGCGGTGAAAGCGTAGTCTGGCCCGGCCGGCTCGTGGGCAAGCATGCGGAGGCCACATGGTTGCGGTACCCTCGACGATGCTCCCCCTCGGCACTTCGCTGCCCGGGTTCTCGCTGGTCAACGCCGTAGACGGGCGGCGAGTCTCGCCCGCCGACTTCAAGAGCGAGCGGGCGCTGTTGGTGATGTTCATCTGCAATCACTGCCCATACGTGAAGCACGTGGTGAAGGAGATCGGGCGGGTTGCGGGGGCGTATCAGCCCAAGGGCCTGGGTGTCGTCGCGATCAGCTCCAACGACGTGGCTGCGTTTCCGGACGACTCCCCCGAGAAGATGCGGGAGCTGGCCAAGACCGAGGGGTGGCGGTTTCCCTATCTCTTCGACGATGCGCAGGAAGTGGCCAGGGCATTCCGGGCGGCGTGCACGCCGGAGTTCTACGTGTTTGACCAGGGTAGGAAGCTGGTCTACCGCGGCCGACTCGATGGCAGCCGGCCCAAGGACACCGAGCCGGTGACGGGGAAGGATCTGCGGGGCGCGCTGGACGCGTTGCTGTCGGGCAAGCCGATCTCGGCCGATCAGAAGCCGAGCATTGGGTGCAACATCAAGTGGAAGCCGGGGAATGAGCCGGGGTGGTTCGGTGGGGTGCCTACGCGGTGAGCCCGCTCCCGACTGGGCCCTATTCCGCCCGCGTAGCACCGCGACCGTGCCGGATCGCCCGGTCAGGGGCGGGCTGGTCACTGCGCGCGGTTGAGCTACCCAACCTTCCTGGTCTTCCTCCGCATGAAATCCATCAAGATGTACTGCCCCAACGTCATGGTGCTGGTGAAATAGGCCTTTCCCCGCGCGATCTCGCACACCCGTTTGACGAACTCCACCAGCAGCCGCTCCCGCGCCAGCATGAAGGTATTGATCATGATCCCCGCCCGGCGGCACATGGCCACCTCGCGGTACGTCTCCTGAAGGATCCGCGGGTCCAGGCCCATGGAGTTCACGTACACCCGCCCGTCCGGCAGCGTGAGCGCCGAGGGCTTGCCGTCGGTGATCATGATGATCTGCCGCATGTCCTTCTTCTGGGCCAGCAGCAGGCGGCGCGCGAGCTTTAGTCCCTCAGCGGTGTTGGTGTGATACGGCCCCACCTGCGCGTGCGCCAGCCGCTCGATGGGGATTTCCTCCGCGGAGTCGTGGAACAGCACCACGCGCAGTGAATCCCCGGGGAACTGGGTGCGGATCAGATGGGTGAGTGCCAGCGACACCTTCTTGGCGGGCGTGAAGCGGTCCTCGCCATAGAGCACCATGGAGTGCGAGCAATCCAGCATCAGAACGGTGGCAGCACTCGACCGATACTCCGACTGGAAGACCATGAGGTCGGGGTAGTCGAGATCAATGATCGGTTCCGCTCCGCCTTCTGCCGCTCTCCCACCGTGCGGCTCTCCCGCCGCGCTGTTCCTCCCCATCGCCCGCCCCAACGTCCCCGGCACATCCAGGTTCATGGTGTCCCCGAACTCATACTCCTTCGAGACCGCCTCCGCTTCCACGCCCGTCGCGAGGTAGGCCGTGTCGTGGCTCCCGAAGCTCGACTTGCCGACGCTGCCCAGGAGATGCCGCAGCGCGCGATAGCCCAGGAAATCGAGTCCTTTGTCCGTGAGGTTGAACTGGACCTGTTGCGCCGCCGAGCGCGCTTGTCCACCGGGACCGAACACCGGCTGATGGCCCTCCGGCACCCGCGGCGCCTGCTCCAGGTTGAGGTACCCCTCCGCAATGAGCTTCTGGACGATTTGATCGAGCACCTCGGCCAGTTGCTGTTGGATCTGTTGGTCTCGCTGTTGGTCGCCGGTGGACTCTCCCCGCAACACCTGAAGCATGTCCTGATTCAGTTTGCCCGACTTCATGAGCGCTTCCAGGATCGCCCGGCGCAGCCCATCCAGCGTGCGCTCGCCGTCCTCGTCACCGAACTCGCCCCAATACGGGTGGGAAAACGGTCCGCCGGCGAACCCTGACTGCAGCAGGAAGTCGCTCAACTGATCGAGCAGCTCCTGCATGTTGATCGCGTCGAGCAGCTCGGGGATGTACTTGGAATACGTGACAGAGCGCATGAGTGATCCTCAACCTTGTTCAAACACTGGCGCCGGGCGATTGTTTCCGCAATGTCCCTCTTTCCCGCCCTCCGCCACCGAAATTTCCGGGTCTTCTTCGGCGGCCAGCTGGTCTCACTCCTGGGCACGTGGATGGGCAGCACGGCGCAAGCGTGGCTTGTGCTCCTGCTGACGGACTCGCCGCTCTACGTGGGGCTGGTGGGCGCTCTGGGGTCGTTGCCTGTCCTGCTGGTCTCCCTCTACGCCGGTGTCGTGGCGGACCGGATGTCCAAGCTCCGCCTGATCAAGATCACGCAGGGCTCATCCATGATGCTGGCGCTTGCCCTGGCTACGCTGACCTTTGCCGATGTCGTGACCGTCCAGCAGATCATGGTCATCGCCACGCTGCTCGGCGTGGTGAGCGCCTTCGATATTCCGGCACGGCAGTCGTTCTTCGTCGAGATGGTCGGGAAGCAGGACCTGTTGAACGCCATCGCGCTCAATTCCTCGGCCTTCAACGTGACCCGCGTTCTGGGTCCGGCCATCGCCGGCATCCTGATCGGCAAGATCGGCGTCGCAATGTGCTTCCTGCTGAACGGGTTCTCATTTCTTGCCGTGATGGCGGCGCTCTTTTCCATCCGCCAGCCGCCCGTTCACCTGCCCACCCACCCGCCCTCGGCCCTGGCCCACATGCGCGAGGGACTCTCCTACGTCCGCTCCGATCGCCGCTTGTTCACCCTGTCGCTGATTCTCGCGACCCTCAGCATCTTTGGATTCCCCTATCTCGTGTTGCTCCCGGTGATGGTGCGCGACGTGCTCGGGCGCGGCGCGGCGGAGTTCGGCTGGATGAGCTCGGCCGTGGGCGCCGGGGCCATGACCGGGGCCTTGGGGCTGGCGGCCTACGCCACCAGGTTGCCCAAAGGGAAGGTTGTGAAGTGGGCGTCCATTGCCTTCGGCGTCATGGTCTCGGCCTTCGCGCTTTCCCGTTCGTTACCGCTGTCGCTCTTGCTGGTGGCACTCACCGGCTTCACCATGATCATCAACACGGCCACCACCAATACCCTGCTTCAGTCCGTCACGCCGGACGAATTGCGCGGTCGCGTGATGTCGGTCTTCACCTTCTCGTTCGTGGGCATGGGGCCCATTGGGGCGTTCGGCGCCGGCTGGATGGCGGAACAGGTGGGGGCGCCGCTGGCCCTGGTGATGGGCGGCGGAGTCTGTCTGGCGGTGACGGCAGTGGCGCACTGGAGAGTGCCCGACGTCGGGGCGATGCCATAGTGCCGTGGTGGGTCGGCGGGCTGGCGCGGAACCGCCTACCGCCACCCCCTGGTTTCCACCGCCTGATCGATGATCGTGGCGCACTCCCCGAATGAGAACGCTCCCGTGTTCACCACCAGATCATACGTTGCGGCATCGTCCCAGGTCCGGCCGTAGTTCGTCTTCACGTACCGCCGGCGGTTGTCGTCCGTTTCGTCCACCTTGCGCTCCGCCTCGGGCACCGCGATGCCGTGTCGCTCGGCGGCGCGGCGCACCCTCACGTCACGGGGCGCCACGACGTACACGTGCAACGCGCCTTCGCGCGTACCGATGTAGGCCTGCGCCCCCCGTCCCACCAGCACCACACGGTCGCGCTGTACCGCCTGGGAGATGACCACCTCGGTCATCCGCACCAGCTGCTGCTCGGGAACCATGGTCTCGGCGGTCACGACGTCGCCCGCCGTCAGGAACAGCTCGGGTGAAGACCCGGCGAGCGCGCGCGCCAGGCGCTCCACAAAGGTTGGTACCCGCTCCTCGAGTCGCGCTACATCCTCCGGCGCCATCCCGGCCACGTCCGCCACCTGCTCCACAAACGCGTTGTCAATGAGATCCCAGCCCAGGCGCTTGGCGACCAGGGCCGCGATCTCCGCGCCCCCGGAGGCGTATTGGCGGGAGATGGTGATGATGGCCACCCTACCACCGCCTCGTTATTGGGTTGGACATTGCATCAGGCAAAGAGATTCGGCCCCGCCCCCGGCATCCCCTTGTTGAAGGGCGGATTCCGGTCAGGGCGAACGCGGGTGTAGCCCTGGTCCTCGGTGCGGGAGATGCGCTTGTGGGCCACCAGCCCCTCCAGGAGCAGCTCGCAGGCTGAGACCAGGGTGGGAGGGTCCTTCTTGGGAGCCAGGCCGACATGGTCCACCAGGTCGAGCAGTCCCGCCACCGCAGTGAATCCCTTGAGGCATGCGTCCGATCGCTCGACGTCCGATACCTTCAGCGCACCCCCGTCGTCGAACCACTGGACGATGGTGTCAACGTCGGCGCCACCCACCAGGTCGTCGAACGTCTTCCCGGCGGCCCGCCGGACCAGCTCCTTGGCGATGGTGTCGGCCCCCTGCATTTCGCCCTCGTACTCCAGCTCGATCTTGCCGGTGATGGAGGGCAGTGCGGCATAGACGTCCGACACCCGCGGTACGGCGCGCCGCTCGTGGGTGCGGATCGCGCGGGCTTCCGCGTTCGATATCAACGTCTCCAGGACGCTGATGGGCAGGCGCTGGCTCACGCCGGACCGGCGATCCACCCGCTTGTCGCCCCGCGCCGCGAAGGCGACCTCTTCGACCAGTTGCCGGATGAACGGTGGAACGTCCACCGCCCGCCCGCCGCGCTCGGTCCAGGCTTCCTGCGTGGTGATGGCGACCGCATGCTCGACCGTCGGCGGGTAATGCGTGTGAATCTCGGCGCCGATCCGGTCCTTGAGTGGCGTAATGATCTTGCCGCGCGCGGTGTAGTCCTCGGGGTTGGCGGAGAATACCAGCAGCACGTCCAGCGGCAGCCGGATGGGATAGCCTTTGATCTGGACGTCGCCTTCCTGCATGATGTTGAACAACCCCACCTGGATCTTCCCCGCCAGGTCCGGCAGCTCGTTGATGGCGAAGATGCCACGGTTGGAGCGCGGAAGCAGCCCGAAGTGGATGGTCAGCTCATCGGACAGCAGATGCCCGCCGCGCACCGCCTTGATGGGGTCCACGTCTCCAATGATGTCCGCAATGGTGACGTCCGGCGTGGCAAGCTTCTCGACGTAACGCTGCTCCCGCGGGACCCAGTCAATTCCGGCCGCGTCGCCGCACTCCTCCACCAGTCGCCGGCCGTACTTGGAGATGGGGCGGAACGGATGGTCGTTGACCTCGCTTCCCGCCAGAATGGGAATCTGCTCGTCCAAGAGCGCCACCAGCGCCCGGAGAATCCGGCTCTTGGCCTGCCCGCGGAGACCCAGCAGGATGAAGTTGTGGCGCGAGAGGACCGCGTTCACGACCTGCGGCAGGACCGTCTCCTCGAACCCGTGGATGCCGGTGAACACGGGGCCGCGGTCCTCCAGCTGGCCGAGCAGGTTCTGCCGCATCTCGTCCTTCACCGTGCGGAGCCGCAACGCCGGCTCGCCCCAGGCGGATTGCTTCAGCTCTCCTAACGTCCGGGGCTGAGTCTTCACGCGTGTCGCCTCACGTTGCCTCCGTCGGTGGTCGTCGCCCTGCGGTTCCAGATATACCCTCCACCACGCCGGCCGTTCAAGCCGCTCGCACACCCAGATCCAGCAGCTTGATGGCCGCTACGCTACGGGCGCGCAGGTCGAGCCTCACCTCACCGTCCGTCGTGTCCAACGGAGCGCGATCGCGCCCCACAAAATCCGTCAAACGGGCATCGCCGAACCGCAGCACCGCGCTGCGCACGGCGACCGTCCGCGAGAAGCCGATCAGCTCCTGCACATAGACGATCACGGAGTAGTCTCTCTGGGGCTCGAGACCGACGATGGCCGCACCGGGGTCGGAAGTCTCTAACAACCCGCCAAAGGACGGTAACCCGATCCTGCCGGTCCCCGGGACCGGGGCGCTGAGAAAGGGTTCCAAACTCCACCCATGCCGCCAGGGGTCTTCGCGATAGCGGTCGCCGCCGGCGGGCTGGACGGCCAGTCGGTAGCGGGCCCCATCGCCCGCGGGCGAGAGGACGACCAATCCGTCGTCCCTCACCATGGCGAGCGGCGATTCGAGCCCGCCGAACAGGACGCTCCCCTTGTCTCCTGACAGGCGGAGCCACCGTAGCCAGGCACACTCCACCGGCGCCATGGCCTCCAGCGAGCCCGCCGGTACTTCCCACTCCACCAACGATACGTCCTGCCCCACGGAGAACGACGTTTCCGGTATGGGTGTGCCCGGCTGAACCCCCTCGTTGCGTACGTCCACCCAGGGCAGACCCTGATAGACGGTCACGGTCGAGCGCACCCTCTCGCCGCCCGCCGTGGTTCGCTGGGCGATCAGTTTGGTGGCAACTCCGGGAAGGACCACTCGGGCGACGCCCGTGGCGCGGGCTGCGGGGAGATCGTTGAGGACACCACCCGGGCGCACCCACTCCGTTTGGTTGGCTCGACTGACCAGGGACCTGATTCCGCCGGTATCGCCATCGAGCTCGACGCGGAACGTTGAGCCTTCGGCGACGGAGCCGCTTGGGGCATCCTCCCAGGTGGCTGCCTCACCAGGGACCTCGGGCACGAAGGCGTATCCGTTGCCGGGCACGTCGGTCACCAGGCGCTCGGTGCCATCCGGGAACCGCGCCAGGTCGGACCGGGTGAATGGCGTGGGATTGAACACCAGGGTGCCGGCCATTGGGGTCGCGAGCCGGCTGCCGACCCCCGCCAGCGTGGGGTCCGCGATCCGCATCGCGCTGGCCAGGCTCGCCACCATCGCGTCAGACCGGCGAGCCCGCTCCGCCAGCCGGGCCGCCACCGCGTTGCCCAGGCGGGCCCGCACCGCCGCCGTTGGGGGTGCCCCGGTTCCGGAACCGGGCGAGCCCGCCACCACGGCGCCGGGCCGGCTGAAGGCCTCCAGGGGCGGCGGGGTGCCATCCAGCACAATGCGGGGAAAAGCATACCGCGCGTTCCACTCCTCGGCGGTGCGTACCGCGAGCATGCCGATATCGTCCGCCTCGGTGCCCACCGCA
>DASWGV010000010.1:0-4877 GCA_036393515.1 Gemmatimonadales bacterium
TCACGGCCGAGTACCGTGACGCCGAGGACCTGGACGGCGTGTTTTCGGGCCTGATGGAATACACCGGGAACCCCAAAGATTGGCCCTTTGACGCCTTTGTCGGGCAGTACGACAGCGCGAGCTGGCAATATGCCCGCGGGACCGGGCCCCGGAACTCGCCCATCACCGCCCGGAGCGCTCGGTTCGACGACATCATCCGTTCCCTGCGGAGGCCACCGCCCCTGCGTGACCCGACGCTTCGGCATCCGCGCTGCGTCTTGCAGCTGGTGAAGCGTCACTTCAGCCGGTATACGCCGGAGATGGTGGAGCGCGTGACCGGTTGCCCGCAGGACACCTTTCTCCAAGTGGCGCGCACCATCCTGGAAAACTCAGGGCGCGACCGCACCACCTCCTGGGCCTACGCCGTGGGCTGGACCCAGCACACCTACGGCCCTCAGATGATCGGCTGCTGCGCCCTGCTCCAACTGCTGCTGGGCAACATCGGTCGACCGGGCGGCGGGATTCTGGCGTTGCGCGGCCATGCATCCATTCAGGGCTCGACCGACATCCCCACCCTGTATCACAGTATTCACGGCTACATGCCCGCGCCGTCGGCGCTCAAACGTCACGGCACCATTCGCGAGTATCTGGCCAGCGAAGCGAGCGCCGCCGGCTACTGGGCCAACATGCCGAAGTTCCTGGTCTCCTACCTCAAGTCCATGTACGGCGCGGCCGCGACACCGGACAACGCGTTCGGCTACGACTGGCATCCCAAAATCTCCGGCGACCACTCCCACCTGCCCATGTTCGTGGCCATGGCCGAGGGACGGGTGAAGGGGATGCTGTGCATAGGGCAGAACCCCGCCACGTCGCTCAACGCCAGCCTGGAGCGCAAGGGACTGCGCGCGCTCGACTGGCTGGTGGTGAAGGACAACTTCATCACCGAGACCGCGGCCTTCTGGTACAAGGCGCCGGAGGTGGAGCGCGGCGACGTGAAGCCGGAAGACATCCACACGGAGGTGTTCTTCTTTCCGTCCGCCCAGGTTGCGGAGTCCGAAGGCAGCTTCACCAACACCCAGCGCATGCTCCAATGGCATTTCCAGGCGGCCTTGCCGCCGGGCGACTGCCGGTCCGACCCGTGGTTCACCCATCAGCTTGCCCTGCGCCTGAAGCGGTTGTACGCCGACAGCGAGCTGCCCCGGGATGAAGGATTCCGGAACCTGGTCTGGGACTTCGACCCCGACGAGCCGCCCGGCGTCCCAGGGGAGCCGGACGCGGAGAAAGTGCTGAGGGAGATCAACGGGTACCGGACCGGCGATCCGTCGCAGCATCTCGCCGGATTCGGCGAGCTGCGGGACGACGGTTCCACCACCTGCGCGTCCTGGATCTATTGCGGAGTGTTCCCCGCTCCGGACCGGAACCTCGCCAAGCGCAAGGAGCCCGATCCCCCCGGCGTCCCGGGCGCGCAGCTCAACTGGGGCTGGGCCTGGCCGGCCAACCGCCGCGTGATGTACAACCGCGCGTCCGCTGACCCGCGCGGCCAACCATGGAGCGAGCGCAAGAAATGGGTGTGGTGGGACGGCGCCAAATGGACCGGGCTCGACACCCCTGACTTTGCGCTCACCAAGCCCCCCGGCGCCCGCGCCGATCCCGACGGCATCGGCCTGGACGCGCATGCCGGGACCGACCCCTTCATCATGAAGCCGGACGGAGTGGGGTGGCTCTTCAACCCCTCCGGGTTGCTGGACGGCCCGCTGCCCACCCACTACGAGCCGGCGGAATCACCGATCCAGAATCCTCTCTACCGCCGCCAGACCAGCCCGGTGCTCAAGTACTGGCGGCGCGACGACAATCCGCTGGTCGAGGTGGGCGACGAACGATATCCCTATGTGATCACCACCTATCGGCTCACCGAGCATTACCTCGCCGGTGGCATGAGCCGCTGGAATCCGTGGCTGACCCAACTGATGCCCGAGCTGTTCATCGAGCTATCGCCCGAGCTGGCCGGGGAAAAGGGGATCGAAAACACCGGCTGGGTGCGGATCAGCACGCCGCGAGGGGAGATCCGGGCCAAGGCGCTGGTCACTCGGCGTCTCCAGCCCTTCCACATCGCGGGTCGCACGGTCCATCAAGTTGGTATGCCCTGGCACTGGGGCTGGCAGGGCGTGGTGACGGGCGACGTGGTCAACGAGCTCACCGCGCTGGTGGGCGATCCCAATGTGAGCATTCACGAAGGCAAGGCCTTTGTCTGCAACGTGGAGCGCGCCTGATGCCGGAAGCGATGGGCTTCTACACCGATACCAGCGTGTGCATCGGCTGCAAGGCGTGCGAGGTCGCCTGCAAGCAATGGAACCAGCTGCCGGCCACCAACGGCGGCGTGGTGGAGATGAGCGGGGACAGCTACGACAACACCCGCCGGCTGGACGGGATCAACTGGCGGCACGTCAAGTTCGTCGAACAGTTTGGCGAGGACCGCCGGGGCGGCCGCTGGCTGATGATGAGCGATGTCTGCAAGCACTGCGTCCAGGCCCCCTGCCTGGAGGTCTGTCCCACCGGCGCGATCATCCGCACCGAGTTCGACACGGTCTTGATCCAATCCGACGTTTGCAACGGCTGCCGGCTCTGCATCGCCGCGTGCCCCTTCGGCGTGATTGACGTCAATCCGGCGTCCAACACGGCCCAGAAGTGCACCCTGTGCTACGACCGGTTGCAGTCGGGGCTGGAGCCCGCCTGCGCGCAAGCCTGCCCCACGGATTCGATCCAGTTTGGGCCCATCAACGAGTTGAAGGAGCGGGCGCAGCGCCGCCTGGTGCAGCTTCGCGGACTGGGTGAGTCACGTGCCCGGCTTTACGGGGCGGACGACGCCATCCTGGGCGGGCTCAATTCGTTCTATCTGCTGGTGGATGAGCCCGAGGTGTACGGCCTCCCCAGGAACCCGCGGATGCCCACCAGGAACCTGCGATCGTCGTCGTTGTTCTCCCTGGCCGCCGCGGCGATCATGGGCATCGTGGGGCTGGTCACGTTGCGCAAGCGGCGGATGGACCATGCCTGACACTTTCTTCACGGCCTCGCCGCATTGGGGATGGTATATCGTCGCCTACTTTTTCGTGGGCGGGATCGCGGGAGGATGCTTTTTCATTGCCTCCCTGCTCCAGCTCTTCGGCCGGCCGGAGGATCGGCCGGTCATCCGCCTGGCCCATTACGCGGCCTGTGCCGGCGCCATGGTGAGCGGCGCGCTGCTCACGCTCGACTTGACCAAGCCGTTCCGGTTCTGGCACATGCTGATCGCCTCGAACACCGGCGAGCCTATCTTCAAGGCCTGGTCACCCATGTCGGTGGGCGCGTGGGGACTCCTCTTGTTCGGAGGAGCGGCCACGTTGGCGGCGGCCGCCGGGTTGGTGGAGGAAGGACGCCTTACCTGGCGGCCGCTGCGCGCGCTCACGCGCGCCGGCCCCGGACGGCTGCTCGCCGTGACCGGCGGCGCGCTGGGCCTCTTCCTGGCCGGCTATACCGGCGTGCTGCTCGCCGTGACCAACCGCCCCCTGTGGGCCGACTCGCCGCTTCTGGGAGCCCTGTTCCTCTGCTCCGCCGCATCCACCGGGGCGGCCACTCTGGTCCTCCTCGCCGGGCGCTTGGGCCGGGCGCATTCGGACACCGTGGAGTGGTTGTCCCGGTTCGATCGCGGCGCCATGTTGCTCGAGCTGGTAGTGCTGGTAGCCTTCGTCGCTTCACTCGGCGCCGTCGCGCGCGTGCTGGTCGGGTGGTGGGGGCTGGTGCTGGCCGTGGGGGTCGTTGGGCTCGGCATCATCACGCCGCTCGTCTTGCATGCGCGGGGGCCGTACGGGCCGCGCAGGTTGGCACGGGCCGCGACGCTCGTGCTGGCGGGTGGTTTGCTGTTGCGGATGGTGGTGATCTTCTCGTCCAATCAGATTCACGTCACCGGATCCGGGATCGCCCTGCCATGAGGCCGTGGGTTGCGCTGGCGGCGGTTGCGCTGGCGGCATGCGGCAGCCCCGAGGCGCTCCGCACGCGCGGCGGCGGCGCCGGCGCCGACATCGGCAACCGCCGGGCCGTGGTTCGGTTTCACGACGGCGCGGAGCCCTACCACGACACGCCGTGCGTCACCACGCTAGAACGATGCGACGGGCCGATGCCCGTGTTCAGTCCCGCCGGGCAGAGCGACTGACGGCCCTGGAGCGGGCCAACCCCGCCTGGGCACGGTGGTTCGCGCTGTGGCGTGCGGCCGCGCGGGCGTTGCCGCGCACCCCGGCATGTGAGATTGTCGTCGGACGTGACCGCCCTCCGGAGGCACCGGTCCTCCACGGAGCCACGCTGCGCCTCAACCGGCGCCAGGTTGACCGCCTGCTCCGGGATCTCGCGCGGGCGGCGAACGCCTCGTGGCCGCGTGACCGCGATTCCCTGTCCCTCCTTGAATCAGCATTCCGGAACGGCGCCGTCGATGGCGCGGCCGCTCAGGAGGACGGCGCAGGCGGCGGAGCGCTTCCCGCGGTCCTGCAGTTCGTCGTGCCGGTGCTGCTCACGGGGTCCGCGCACCTCGCCGAGCAGGCGCCCGGTCGCTGGCCGCACGGCTACTGCCCGCTCTGCGGCGCCTGGCCGCTCCGGGCGGAGCTTCGCGGGGTGGAGCGCGAGCGCCGACTACGGTGCGGCCGTTGCGGCGCCGACTGGCTGGCCCCATGGCTCCGCTGCACCTATTGCGGTGAGCAGGATCACGAGCGCCTCGGCCTGCTGTCGGCTGAGGGACAGCTGGAGTCGCGCCGGGTGGAGACGTGCGCCACGTGCCGGCGCTACCTGAAGGCCTTTGCCGCCCTCGCCCCGGCGGGCCCGCTGGACCTGCTGCTCGACGATCTCGAGACCATCGAGCTGGACCTCACGGCGCG
>DASWGV010000011.1:0-21737 GCA_036393515.1 Gemmatimonadales bacterium
CCGTTGCCGCCGTGGGAGGCGTGGCCACGTTTGCCGACTTGCGACTGGACCGGAGCGGTGGCGGCTATACCCTGACTGCCTCAGCGAGCGGCCTTGGGTCTGACATCAGTGTCGTGTTTGACATCATGGTCCCGGTTGCATCAGTCACGGTCTCACCACCCGAGTTGGCGCTCTCAGCGGGCAGCTCGCTTCGGTTGTCAGCCACGCCCATGGATACGGCCGACACCCCCCTCCCCCTGACGGGACGAACGGTTGCGTGGTCGAGCAGCAATTCCGGGGTGGCCACAGTCTCCTCTGACGGATTAGTGACGGCGGTCGGCGTGGGCTCGGCGACGGTGACAGCCACGGTAGAGCAGCGCTCGGGGACGGTGACCGTCACTGTGGTGGCGATCACCTTTGCCGGCGTCGCCGCCGGGGGTGCCCACACCTGCGGCCGGACCCCGAAAGGAGAAGCGTATTGCTGGGGTGATAACTCTGCGGGGCAGCTCGGCAGCGCGCGCGGGGGGTCGAGTCTCACGCCGATGCCGGTGGCCGGCACGCTTCGGTTTGCGCGGTTGACCGCGGGCGGCGCCTATACCTGCGGCCTCACCACCACGGGCGCAGCCTACTGCTGGGGCGACAACACCTGGGGCCAGGTCGGGAATGGGGGCGCCTATGGTGTGACGAATGTCCCCGTACTGGTCGTGGGCGGCCACACCTTCACTGCGATCGTAGCCGGTTTTGACCACACCTGCGCCATCACGGCGGCGGGGCAGGCATTCTGCTGGGGCTGGGGGGACGTAGGAGTGCTTGGCGCCGACGTGGGCCCGTGCAACGAGCTTGGTTTCGAAACAAGCTGCAGCGGCACCCCGGTACTAGCCGACGGCGGTACGTCGTACGTCGGGATCGCGGCCGGGTATGAGCACACCTGCGGCCTGCGCCCCGGCGGCGCGGCGTACTGCTGGGGCCACGAACACCACGGCCAGCTGGGGACAGGAGTCGATACGCTTGGTGGAGCCACGGCTCGCGCCGTCACGGGGGGCCTACCATTCACGTCACTTTCTGCCGGCGGGAACAGCACCTGCGGTGTCGCCGCGGGCGGCGCTACCTACTGCTGGGGTGAGAATAACAGCGGCCAGGTGGGCAACTCACTCCCGTGGAACCGTTTGGCGCCAACCCCGGTCTCCGGGGGCCTGAGTCTCACGTCGGTCAGCGTCAGCTCTGGCTTGTCCGAAAACCACACCTGCGGCCTCGTGGTGGCTGGTGGCGCGTACTGCTGGGGGTCCAACACCGTCGGATCCTTGGGTGATGGGACCACCCTCCAGCGCACCGCTCCCGCCGCCGTCGCAGGGGGTCTGCTGTTCGGCTCGATCAGTCCGGGCGGCACACACACCTGCGGCGTCACGGCGGACAACGTGGCATACTGCTGGGGCGCCAACGGCTCCGGGCAGCTCGGGATCGGATCCCCGGTGAGCAGTAACGTACCCGTCCGGGTCGGAGGGCAACGCTAACGGAGCCGGGAGCCCAGCGTGGTCGGCGCTGTGGTCAGCGCCGCGAGCGCCTACGCCGCTACGGCGGCCGGCGCAGGGCCAGCGTCTACTAACCGTTTGGTAGCGGGCTCGACGCGGAAGTTGAGGCCGGTTATCTGACGCCGGCCAACAAGTCCTGGAGCTCGATCACCAACTCCGGGGCATCCGGGCCCACGGCCCAGACCAGCCGCTCGGTCACGATCTCCGGACGATCGTCCCCGGGGTGCCAGACCTCCACCAACCGGGCGTCCGGATCCACCACCCAATAGGTGAGCACTCCGTGCTCCTGATAGAGCCGGCGCTTGGTGATCCGGTCGTATCGCGCCGTGCTGGGGGAGAGAACTTCGACGGCGAGGAGCAGGGTGCGAAGGGTGCTCCACTCGTCGCTGGTCTCGCGCACCGGGACCACGAAGACGTCGGGCTGGGCCAGGTCGTCCTCGGTACCCCAGGTGATATCGGCAGGTGAGACCAGCACCTCAGCCACATGGCGAAACGGCTCCAGGTACCGCCCCAAGAGCACCAGGAGGCGGCTGACTACCCGTTGGTGCAGGTACCGCGGCGCCGGGCTCACCAGCAGCTCGCCGTGGACCAGCTCGTAACGGTTGCCGTCGCTGGGAAAGGCCAGGACTTCTTCGACGGTGTACCGGCGGGCGGTGTCGGGCATACCCATAGTATGGATGCTCCTCGGCTAGTATGGATGCTCCTCGGCCGGGGCGGCAAGCGTGAGGCACGAGGCAATCTGCGCCGTGCCCTCGGTCGAACCGGCATCATTCCATCGCAGGATGGATCGAAACTGCGCCGCCGGCGGTGTCGCGTTGGGGCTGCTCGGCGCCGCCGGTGTCGGAGCAGCGGTGGGGAGGGCCCTCCCGCACGCACCGCTTGCCCGAGGGGACAGGGCCTAAGTGCTGGTGCCGCGCGCGACTACGGACGCGGACGGTCTAATTACGGCGGTCGTATGTCAGCTGACATCGAGCGTCTGCCGGGCGCAGTGGCCCTTTGTCAACCGACACCGACCCCTTGGCGACCCACGGCGACCCGGTGGCAATGGACATGCGTGATCCGCCGGCTGACATGGGTCCGCCGCCCGAGTCCCCCACCCGGCGCAATTGTCTGCGCTTGGTTGTCAGCTGTCATCTGACTGCAGTCGGCTCACATCGGGTCGCGGGAACCTAACAAGGGCCTGATGTCAATTGCAGGAACCCGTGGTCGCTCCACATCACCCCGTTGTCAGCTGACATCACGTCGTCGTAGCGCGTCGTTGTTCCATCCTTTTCACCCGTTCAAAGAGCAGAACCTGCTCAACGCGGTCAACGCGGCCGTCGCCGCGGCGGTGGCCGGGGAAACGGCCGCGCGGGAGCAGCACGCGGCCAAGGACGACGCCCTGGAAGCGTTGCTACTCCCGCAGGCCGTGGAACAACTCCCTCAGGTCCATCACCAGTTCCTCGGCCTGGGGCGCCACGCGCCAGGTGACCGTGTCGGCGTCGTGGCACTTGACGTCTCGGGCACCCTGTCGGGGAACCTCGCCGGCCGGAAGATCGCCCGCATCCAGCCTGGCGGGAGCCGGTCTACCTCAGTCTGGGGGGTGCAGCTTGCCGGCGGTCGCTGTACGCCATCGACGAGCTGAGCGGCCTCTGGCAGTTACGGCTCTCCGGCTCGGCCCTCACCGTGCTGGGCGGCGGTTTCAACCTCCCTCGGGGTGCCAGCTCCGATTTCTGGGTCCACCCCGGCCACGCCTATACGGGGCAGCAGCACGCATGCGCCGCAGAATGCTTCTCGGGAGTCGCGCTCCCTTCGCTCTACGTGTGGCGCCTGGACCCAAGCGGAGCACCGCCAGGTTGATTCGATCGTCGTGGGCTCGAGCGGCGGGCTGGACCACGTGACCGACGTCGAAGTGAGCGACGACGGGAAGGTGCTCACGTTCAGCGACGAGAGGGGGACCGGGCTGCACTTCTACGACCTCGCCGACCCGGCCCGGCCGAGGCTCCGCGCGCGAGCGGTGGTGCCCACCGGCGTGCACACCGCTACGTTCGCTGTGATCGGCGAGCGTCGCTACGTCTTCGCGGCCAAGGACCCGCCCGACCCCGCGCTGCTGATCTACGACGTAACCGACTTAGGGCGCTGAGAGCGATCCGAGCGGCGTACAGGAGCCGTAACATGCGCCTTTCCCCAATGCTCATGATCGTTCTCCTCGCGCCTCCTGCGTGCGCGCCGGACGGCCCAACCGCTGACGGGTTGGACCCGGCCCTCACCGACCCGGATGAAGACGTCGCGGTCCCCACCACCCCGGCACCCGGGGGCGAGGCGGCGGGCACCACCTCTTGCTTTCTCGGCCCCGCCGAGCATAAGCTCGGCGCGTGGATCGAAAACGGCCCGCCGGAACCCTGATGTCGCTCGACGAATACCTGGCCTTCGAAGAGCGAAGCCCCATCAAGCACGAGTACGTGGGGGGGGAGGTGTACGCCATGAGTGGCGTCACCACCCGGCACAACCTGATCACCTTGAACATTGCCGCCCATCTGCGCGCGGCGGCCCGCGCGCGCGGTTGCAAGGTGTTCGCCACCGACGTGAAGCTGAAAGTGGCCGGCCGGGTCTATTACCCCGACGTGATTCTGGCCTGCGGCACGGCAGCTAACGTCGACCTCATCGTCGAGGAGCCATCGCTGGTGGTTGAAGTCACCTCCCCGAGCACTCGGGCCACGGACCGCCGTGAGAAGCTCGAGGCGTACCGCCGAGTGCCGTCACTCAGGACATACCTGATCGTGGACCAGCGGCGGCGTCACGTGCTGGCGTATGCCCGGGACGCGAGCGGTGAGTGGCTGCGGGACGAAATCCACGGCCAGGGGGAGATCCTGCTCCCGGTGCTGGATACCCTCCTCACAATGGAGGAGATCTACCAGGGCATAGACCTTCCACCGCTGGCCGTCGGCGAGGAGGAGCCGTCGGAAGGCTGGGAGAACTACGAGGATGAGGATCCGGGCTGAGCACCTGCTCGGCAGAATGGACCTAGGTCAGTTCGGCGATACCCAGTAAGAGACCTTCAGGGCCAGGAAGTTATCTCCCGCCTTGCCTACCGCATCGAACAGCGACAAGGGCCGCACCAGATCCCCCACCGCGGTAGCCGACGAGCGATCCTGCTGCCACACCAGGTACAACGTGCTCCCCGGCCGCCATTCCCACCGGAGGACCAGATTGGATCGGAACGATCGCACATTGAAGTCCAGCGCGGGCAAGGTGAACCCATCAGCGCCGTCCGTGACCGCGAGCGATCCGTCGGTCTGCTGCGCGATGATCGTACCATCCGTCCCATAGGTCCGGAGGTCCCGGCTCCGCGCCGCGGCCAGCTCGCCGTGATCGTAGAACCGCCCGCTGGCCGCGAATGGCTCCCCATAGAACTCCAGCGTCAGATCCGGTTTCAGCGCATAGTTCAGCCGGATGGACGCGAGCCACGTGCTCTGGTCCACGAAGGCGAACACATACCGCCGCCCAAAGGTGGACGCCGGGCCGCCTGCCAGCTCGGTCACGTACTGGCGCGGGTTGATGTAGCGCAGATAGTTGGGGTCCACCGACAGGTTCCAGCGCGGGCCCGGACGAATGGAAATACCGCCCGACAGCCGGTAGGTGAGCCCATCCAGCTCGTTCCAACCGTAGTAGATCCGCCCGCGCCAGCGCGTCTTGGCCGCGAAGCCATTGTCGAGCGACGCGATCACCACGGGAGCCAGGGGGGTTCCCATAGACGGTCCCCCGCGCGTGGCGAACTGGTCCTGGGCGCGCACGTCCACCCACCCGGTGAGCGTGGTTCGCCAGAAGTTCCGGTAGGTGACGTTGACGTCGGTTCTGAGCGCTCCGAATTGCCGCTCAAACGCCGTGTTGAAGGCGTTCTCGGAGCCCAACCGGATACTGTAGTTCTGGAACACACTCCCCGGCCGGGTCTCCCGGTAGGTCACGGAGGCAAACGCCCCCCCGCCATCCGCGGTGGCGATCCGCCCCGCGTCGTTCAGCTCCAGGCCCGGTGATTCGATGAACGCGTCGGCGTCCCACAGCCAATGGCGGCCGTTCCGTTTCGACAGCCCGACCTGCGCCGCATACCCCGTCAGAGAGGTGCGCCACGGATCCAGCTCCACGTGATCCGCGTCCGGGCGCTGAAAGTAGCGGGCGCTGGAGCGCTGGGTACGAAGAATGGCGTACGAGTCGCCCTCCACGTAACTGAATCCCAGGGCACCGCTGAGCACATAGGTGCCGTTGGCAAAGCGCAGCTCCATATCACTCAGGCCCGTCACCGCCGAACGATGGAGCCGCTGCGCCAGGACGCTGCCCGGCTCGAGAGCCCGCCGGGTCCCGGTGAGAATGAGGCCGGCCGTGGAGGCCGAGGGTCCGAACTCCTGTTGGAGACGCGCCACCGCATAGCCGGTCGGTGTGGCGACTTCGGTGGAGCCAAACGCGCCCGTGGCCTCGTCGTAGGTACGCGCGTGTTCCCGCCCCGTCACCGCCGCCAGGGCGCCGACGGACAAGCCCCCAGCCGTGCGCCCGGTGAGCTTCGCGGCGCCCAGAATCGTGCTGGTGGGCGGCCGGTCCACGTAGTCGCCCGGTGCCGGACCGGTTGGCGCCTGGCCGATCCGGCGTGAGTAGAAGAACTGCTCATTGGCGGAGAGGAGGCGTGATCCCTCGGTGAAGAACGGCCGGCGCTCGTCGAAGAACACTTCGAACGCGGAGAGGTTGACCACGGCTGGATCCGCTTCCACCTGTCCAAAATCGGGATTGACGGTCCCCTCCAGGGTGAGGTTCGGACCCAAGCCCATCTTGAGATCGGCCCCGACCCGGACGGTGCCGGACGCAGCGCCGTCGAACGGGTTGGCCCGATCGGGATTCTCCCGAATCGTGGTGGCGGTCGCCGTGTACGGCAGGAGCTCGACGCGGCGCGACGGCCGGATCCCTTCGATGCCCACCAGGCGCCCCATGCGGGACGACCAGCCCTGTTCGCTGGTGGGGACCGGAATCCAGAAGACGTCCTCGTTCCGTTCCGGGATCCAGCGATCGACGTTCATCCCCCACACCTGCACCGGCTGGTCGGTGAACCGGAGCTGGGAAAAGGGAATGCGAAGCTCGGCGGTCCAACCGGCGGAATCCACCCGGGCCTTCCCATCCCAGACCGGATCGAAGGAATCGTCGATGTCGGTCTCGCTGTCTCTGGGGTGATACCAGTCCAGCCGAACGCCGGACGCCGTGATCCCGAAGCTGTAGGCGGTCCGTCCGTCGCGGTACGTATCGAACGAAATCCAGATGTGCTGAGATTGCCCGCCGTTGTCCCGCCGGGTCACAAACGCCTGAATCGTCTTGGGGTCGCGGCTGAACATGCGGGCGCCCACGTACAGGGCGTCCTCATCGTACACGATCGCCACTTCGGTCCGCTCGGTGGGCGGAGCGCCTTCGACCGGCTGCTTCTGAACGAAATCGGAGAAGAACCGGGCCGTTTGCCAGGCCGTGTCGTCCAGCCGGCCGTCCACCACCGGAGCCTGCTCGACCCGGGCGGCACGCGCCTCCTTGACCGGACCCACCGGTGCGCCCGCCGACTGCGCTCGCGCCGGCCCCACCAGGCCCGTCACCACCAGGGTCACGAGCCCGGCGCGACCGAGCACGTCACGCATCCGTGCGCGTGCCGCGACGGTACATGGCGCTCAACACTCGGCCCCGCTCGTATTCGGAGCCGATGTTGTCGGCCGCCTTGAGGAACGCCGGCCTGAGGTCATCCCCAATGGGGTAGGCCCGCGCCACCGCCACCAGGATCTCCGCGATCTCGAAGTCCGACCCGATCCCCGCGGCGGAGGTCAGAAGCGCGCGTACGTTGGCGGTATCCAGGTCCCCCTGGGCGATCACGGCCTTGAGCACCCGCCCGTGCTCGAAATCCCCGCGGATCTCCGCCGCGGCCGCGAAAAACGCTTCACCCGTCGCGGGGGTGAGCGGATAGCCCTTGGCGATGTTCACCAGGAGCTCCGCCCGCTCGAAGTCTCCCCTCATGCCGCGGGCGGCTTGCAGCACGGACACCAGCATGGCACTGCTCACGCCGGGGCGTTTGACCAGGGCGTCCAGGGCGCGGCGAAGCTCAAAGCCGGACGACATGGTCCCCACCGCCCGCAGGTAAACGGCCGGCAACGCCTGGTTGGCGGGGTACTGACCGGCCACCGCAATCAACAACTCCGCTCGCTCGAAATCCGACGTCACACCGGCCCCGCTCTCCAGCACGTGTTCCAGCACAGCCTGATTGCCGGCGGCCCGCGCGACCACGGCACCCAGCACCCGCCGGCGTTCAAAAGACGACCCGATACCGTTGACCGATTGCCAGAACGCCTGGGGCAGCACGGCACCGGCGGGGCGGGCGCGAACCACCTGGATCAGCAGCTCGGCCGCCTCGAAGTCGGACTCGATGCCCACTGACTGCTGGAGCATGGCATCGGCCAGCTCCGCGCTCAGGCCCTCGCGGTTCAAGACAGCGGTCAGCGCGCGCCGCCGCTCAAACGACGACTCGATGTGCCCGGTCGCCTCCACGAACGCGATCCGGACGCCCTCGTCCACCGTCTGCTGTTTCGCGATAGCGATCAAGAGCTCCGCCAGCTCGAAGTCGGACGCGATGTCCCGGCCCGCCTGCTGGACGATGCGCCGCAGCGTCGCCGCGTCCAGATCCGCCCGCGCCAGCAACACGGTGTAGTATTTGCGGGAGGCCCAGTCGCTCCGGATCAGCGCGATTTCCTGGAGCACGCCGTCCACCCCGCCCCGCTGGAAGATCCGCTCCGCCCGCCGTTCCGCGTCCAGCCCGGTGCGGCGGAACACGGTGGGCAGCATCTCCGCCAGCCAGGCGCGCGCCGCGGCATCGTACGGCTGTTCCTGCCCATTCACCAACCAGCGGCGCTCCAGCCCGCCGTTCCGCGCCCGCACTTCCAGGCGCTGAGTGTCGCGTCCCTGGCGCTCCTCGATGTCGAAGTACCCGCCGCGGGAGATCCGCGCCACGTCGGCATCGTCGTCGGTGAACTCGACCTCCCCTTCGCTCTGGATCTCGAGCCGGCAGTCGCCGACCCGGATCCGGATAGTCATGGCGTCGTCGTTGATGCTGGTGGAGGCCGAGGTGTTTCGATCGGTGGTCCAACTGCACGACTGGACAGACGCGACGGACAGGCCGGCCGGCTGGGACGAAAGGGAATTCCAGGCCGCCGACGCCAGACCGCGTACATTGGCGATCAGCCGCGCGGGCCGCTGGCCAAGATCGCGGACTTCGGCACGCATGGCGGCGAGCGGCGAGTGGGGTTCGGTTGGGCCGGCGACCGCCATCTGACTGGTAGCGGCGGCATCCTCCACCGGACGCTCCAGCCTTGCGGTGGCTGTCCCGCTGACCGTTGTCCCCTCCGCGGTCCCGGTGTCCCTCCACACGCTCACGCCGGTCAGCGGCAGCACCAGGACGGCCGCGGCCAGGCCGGTGGTGGCCACCAGTCCCGCGCGCGCCACGCCGTGCTCCCGCCCGGCATCCAGCACCGCGGTGACGCGCCGCCCCAGATGCGAGGGCCGCGCCATGGCGATCGCCGCCACCGAGGCCAGGCGCTCGGCCCGCAGCGTGCGCGCCACGTCTATCAGGTGCCCGGCGTACTCCGACGGACGCGATCCCGTGGCGAGGACCAGATCGTCGCACGCCAGCTCGCGCTCCACCCGCAGCCGCGCGGCCGCCAGCCACACCAGTGGATTCACCCAATAGAGCGCACACGCGACGCGAGCCACCAGCTGCGTAAGACAATCGTGCCGCTTGACGTGCCCCAGCTCATGGAGCAGCACGGAACGGAGCCGCGTGGCCGGCCAACCGGCCGCGTCGGCCGGCAGCAGAATCACCGGGCGCACCACGCCCCAGGTCATCGGCATGACCTCCGGGTCGCCTTCCAGAAGGATCACCTCACGCCGCAGCCCGATGTGGCGCGCCAGCCGGCGGGTCAGCCCCGCGATGGTTTCGGACCGAAGGCGGGGGAGCCGCCGGGCCAGGCGGCGGGTGCGCGCGGTCGCCAGGACCATGAAGACCAGCAAGACCAGCGTTCCGCTCGCCCAGAGCGGCAACACCACCGACGTCCACGGTACGGAGATCCGAAACCGCACGGCATCGGGAAACCCCTCCGTGGCCGGCCCAGTGGGCCGGTCCAGCGCCGCCGGATGGTCCGTGCCGGATCCCCGGCCCGCGAATGGTGGGTTGACGACGCGCGGTGAAGGCGGGGCCACCTCCGACAACGGCGGAGGCGTGCTAGCCCGCACGCCGGCAGCGGGCGGCGTCGGGAGCCCTATACGCGCGGGGATGGGAAGCCGCCACGACGGTACCAGCGGCGACACCAGCGGAACGGCCAGGCCGCCGGCCAGCGCCATGGTCCAGGTGAGGTGGCGGAGCGCCGCGGAGCGGCGCCGGAAAATGACATCAAACGCGCCAGCCACGGCGAGCAACAGGCTGGCCTTCAGCGTCCAATCCAGGACGAACAGCATCTCAGCGTCCCTCCTTCTTTGCTCGCTCGATCATGTCGGCCAGACGGGTCAACTCTTCGCCGGTCAGGTCATGGGCCGACAGGTCGAGCAGCGCCGCCACGGCCTGTTCGGCTGAATCATTGAAGAATGTGCGAACCACTTGCTTGAGGGCGGACTCCCGCGCCTTCTCTCGCGGCACGATGGGCAGGTACAGGTACCGGGGGCCGTCTTGCTTGTGCCGCACGTGTCCCTTGTCCTCCAGCACGCGGAGCAGGGTCCGCACCGCCGAGTAACTCGGCGGTTCCGGCAGGTTGTCGCGGACCTCCTGGGCCGTGGCTCGGCCAAACCGGTAGATCACGTCCATGATCTCGCGTTCCCGGCGGGAGAGGGGCGGCTTGGTATCGCGCACCACAGGGTGGTCCCCTTCCTGGTTCAGACGCTCGGTGACGGGGAAAGGTGTCACCGAAAAACGTATATGGCAGCAAATTAGCAGGCTGCTAAGAACTTAGCATCATACGGCAGGTTGTCAAGTCGTGGTCGGTCGGCAGCCGCTGCCGCCCCGTGCCTACCTCACCAAATTGAACTGCCGCGTCAACTTCACAATGAACGCCCGATCCTGCGCGTCCCAAGTGCCGAGCAAGGTCCCGGGCACCACGCGCTGCACCCGCTGGACGTCGTTGTACACCAGGAACAGACCTGTGCCGGCGGTGGAGAGCCAGCCGAACCGCACATTTCCGGAGAACTGCTCCGACTGATTGTTGTACTGCACCAGGGACTGAAGGTAGATCCGCGGGGTGAAAGTGTACGACAATCGAAGGCCGAGCAGCGAGGTCTCAAAGCTTCCTTCTCGCAGGTCCACCTCGTAGTAGCTGTACCGGAGCGCGGCGTTGAATGTCGCCCCCGCCCGTGCATTCACCGTTCCCTGCGCGCCCTTGCGATGTCCCGAGTAGAAGCCGCCGATGTCAATCCGGCTTTCGATGGAGAGCGGCGCCCCGCGGTTGGTATTGAACTGGAAGCCCCACTCGAGGTTGTCGTAGGTGCCGGACGGGACCATCACCCCGGGTGAAATCTCAAACGGACTCTGAAGGCCCTCGCGGGTAAGGTTGATCGCGGGAAGCTGGAAGAACGCACCGTTGGCAAACACGAAATGGCTGTCAATGTGGATCAGCCGCGTCTGGCTGAACCCCGCCAGATCGAAATGCTCACGATAAGAAATGTGCGGCCGGAATTCCCGGAACCAGGGTACGTTGGGGGTCCGGAGATGGCGCAGGACGCGCAGGCTCACGAAGCGGTGGGCCGGCCGCTCCAGGAATCCCAGTTCGGGGCTGAAGTCCTCGCCCACTTCCCGGAAGACGGCGCCGGCCTCCCAATTCCGCCCGGTGTAACTCCCGCTCAGGCTATAGGCGTGCCGGCCTGCGACGCGATTGGGCGTGTCGGTGCCGGCGAGGTATCCATCGAAGGCGATCCGGTCGCCGATCCCCAGGCGACCGTCCACCGCGTAGGTCAGGTTGCGGTCCGCCGTGCTGTCCGTGTTGTGCCGGCTCCCGAAGGTCACGCCGATCCGTGATCGGTTGGGCAGCTCGCGCACCAGCCGGCCCACCGCATAGTTGTTCTCCGGAATCGCCGTCCCGACGGCTTCGGTTCGGATGTCGAGCAGCCCAACCTGGAGCGCGCCGACTTTTCCGGACAGCCGGCCACCGCCCCGAATGGGCACCTGCTCACCGTTGGGGCCGATTCCCACGCGCCGGCTGAAGAACAACTCGACAGCCTGCGGCGTACCCACCGAGAAGGTTCCGGCGTTCTCCAGAAAGAACGGCCGTTTCTCGGGGAAGAAGAGATTGAAGCGGGTGAGGTTGACTTGCTGCTCGTCCACCTCGACCTGCGCGAAATCCGTGTGGTACGTGAGGTCGAGGGTGAGGCTGGGCGTGAGGCCGACCTTGGCGTCTCCGCCGCCGTTGCCCGACCAGTCCAGCGCGGAGTCCAGCACAAAGTCTCGGTGCGCCGTACCGATGGCGTAGGGCGTGACCTGCGCGGTGATGCGGGTCGGTGCCTCCAGGCCTTCCAATGTGCCGGCCTGCGACACGCGGTACAGGGTGTATTGCCGGGGGATGGGCGTCCAATAGGACTGCTCATTCCGGCGCCTGAGGTTCCGGGCGAGGTTCATGCCCCACACCTGGGGGCCGCCCCGCCCATAGCGCAACGTGGTGAAAGGAATGCGAAACTCCGCGTACCACCCATGCTCGTCCGCCGACGTCGCCACCTCCCAGCTGCCATCCCAGTTCAGGTTGACCCCGCCCCCGGAACCACCCTGCTGGCGCAGATTGCCGGTGAACCCGCCTTCACCCTCCTTGGTGACCTGCCCGTCGTACTCGATTCCGGCGGGCGTGGTGCCGAACACAAAGGCATTCTGCCGGTCGCGATACGTGTCCCACACGATCTGAAACGCATCGGTTTCCTGGAGGTTGATATCGCGCCGCGCTTCCGAGCGGACCATGCCAGAGGGATCGCGATCGAACAGCCAGGCGCCGATGTACACCGCGGCGTCATCGTACACGATGCGGACCTCGGTCCGCTCCGTCGCCGGCTGACCGTCGTAGGGCTCGTGCTGCACGAAGTCGGCGAGCACCGGGGCCGCCGCCCAGGCCGGGTCGTCGAGCCGGCCGTCCACGACCGGCGCGAGGGGGGCCCGCACGGCGCGGCCGACGGGAACCGGCCGGGACGCCGGCGCGGGGGCCTGGGCGAGCTGCGCGCCAAGCGTAGGAGCGGCGACGGGCCAGAAAGCGAACGCCGCCAGAAGGGCCAACGGGGCCTTGGTGACCGAGTCTGACATGGTTTTCGGGTGGGGAGGTGGGACGAATATAACGGCGGCGGGTTAGGGGCGGATAGAAAGAACGGTGAGGCAAGCGGGTTGCCGCGTGCCGTCTACGACCACACCTTCCCGTCGATCGGTCATCCCTTTCCCCTACCCGTACTGCCACCCTTACCGCTGTCCGCCCCTATGTTCGAGACCGCCGAACTCAACCGTAAGACGTCCAAGGAAGAGTACGACAGTGCCGAGCCTGGTCTGCGCACAGCGTTGCTGGCGTCCCAGGAGCGCCTCAAGACGGCCGACTTTTCGGTCATTGTGGTCATCGGCGGCGTGGACGGCGCCGGGAAGGGCGAGACCGTCAACTTGCTGCACGAGTGGATGGACGCTCGCCACCTCGATACCCACGCCTTTGGGTCGCCCAGTGACGAGGAACGGGAGCGGCCGCCGTTCTGGCGGTTCTGGCGCATGCTGCCGGCCAAGGGGCGCATCGGGATTTTCTTCGGATCCTGGTACACGGATCCGATCATCCAGCGCGTATATGGCGAAACCACGAAAGCCGAGCTGGAGCCCGCGCTCCAACGCATCCAGGGTTTCGAGAAGATGCTGGTGGATGACGGCACCTTGATCATCAAGTGGTGGTTTCACCTCAGCAAGAAGGCGCAGCAAAAGCGGCTCAAGGCCCTGGCGTCGGACCCCGACACCCGATGGCGCGTCACCAAACAGGACTGGAAACACTTCAAGTTGTACGACAAGTTTCGCCGGGTTTCCGAGCGAACCTTACGAGAAACCAGCACAGGCGAAGCCCCGTGGCTCGTGATCGAAGGGACCGACAAGCGCTATCGCAGCCTCACCGCGGCGCGGGATCTCCTGGACCGGATCACCCAGCGGCTGGCCGGGCCGGCCGCGGCGCCTGCGGCCAGGAAACCCACCCGCGTCAAGCAAGATCCCCACACAATCCTCGACACCCTCGACCTGTCTCAGCAGCTCACCGACAAGAAGTACGAGCGGGAGCTGGAGCAGTTGCAAGGGCGGCTGAACGGGCTGTGGCGTCAGGCCAAGGCGGATGGCCTTTCAGCGGTGTTGGTGTTTGAAGGCTGGGACGCTGCCGGCAAGGGCGGCGCGATCCGGCGCATCACGCCGGCCCTGGATGCCCGGGACTACCAGGTCATCTCTGTGGCCGCGCCGACGGACGAAGAGAAGGCGCGGCACTACTTGTGGCGCTTCTGGCGCCACCTCGCCCGCGCGGGCCGGGTGACGATCTTCGATCGCAGCTGGTATGGGCGGGTACTGGTGGAACGAGTGGAAGGCTTCGCGCGAGAGGACGAGTGGCGCCGGGCCTATGCCGAGATCAACCAGTTCGAAGAGCAGCTGGCCGAGCACGGCATCGTGCTGCTCAAGTACTGGCTCCACATTGACGCGGACGAGCAGCTGCGCCGGTTCAAAGCGCGGGAGAAGATCACGTTCAAGCAGTACAAGATCACGGACGAGGATTATCGCAACCGCGCCAAGACCCACGACTACGAGCTGGCGGCGAACGAGATGATCGGGCGGACCACCACCGAGTACGCGCCGTGGGTGCTGGTGGAGGCCAACGACAAGCGGCACGCGCGGATCAAGATCCTGCAGGCGCTGTGTGCCCGGTTGGAGAAGGCCTGATTCCTACTCCGGCCGCCTCCGGATGATGCGCGGTCCCCCTTCATCTTCTGTGATGCCCAGCCACTCCCGGACCTGCCGGCCCACGCCCTCGGCCGCCGGCGGATCGAGATTGGCCAGCACCACCAGGTCATAGCCCGCGATTCCCGTTTCCAGGATCGCGTTGATGCCGGGCGCCCCGCCGGCAACGCCCATCCCGCCGGGCGGCCCTTCCACAATCCGGCCCTCGCGCAGCGCCCGCGCGAACCGGAAGAGGTCCAGGGCGGTCGAGTAGCCGCCGCCGGCGGAGCTCCCGCGGCCGGGGAGCGTCTCCGTGTTCGGCCGCAGCGGAGCCCGTCGCTCGCTGCCCGGGCCCCCCCGGGTATAGCCGACGGCGGTGTTGGGAGGCAGGGAATCGCGGGAGTACGAGCCGGTGCTGGTCATGCCGGCGGGCTGGAACACGTTGGCCCGCACGAAGTCGTAGTAGCTCACTCCGGATAGGCGCTCGATGACCGCGCCGAGCACCACGTAGCCGGCGTTGGAGTACTGCTGCCGGTCACCCGGTTGGAACTGCAACGGCTCATGCGCGAACAAGGCCATGAAGTCCGCCGTGGCGCGCAGGTCGTTGCGGGATCCGCCGGCTGGTGCGGCGAAGATGTTTCCGCCGATCCCCGACTTGTGTTCCAGCAGCTGCGCGATGGTGACGCGCTCGGCAACGTCACGGTTGGCGTAGTCCGGAAGGTGTTGGATCAACCGATCGTTCAGCGACAGTTTCCCGGCCCGGGCAAGCTGCCGGATGGCGATCGCGGTGAATGCCTTGTTGATGGAGCCCAGATTGAACCGGGTGTCGAGTCCGTTCCGTACGCCGGCCTCACGGTCGGCCATGCCGTACGCGCGCTCGAATACCCGCGTGTCACCTCGTACCAGGGCTACCACGCCGGAGAAGCGATCGGAGGCGGCAAGGCTATCCAGATGAGCCTCGAGCGCCGCCACGAGCTCCGGCTCGTCGAGACGAGTGCCCGGCGCAGGTGGGGGTTGTTGGGCGGCCGCGGTGGTCGCGGCGAGCGCGGCGAGCAATGCCAAACGGGACATCGTAGGTCTCGTGATTGGGGTCAGGAGTTCTGATGCCCTAGCCGGTGAAAGCGTCGCACGCATCCCTATCATCATCGCCTATACCCGTACCTGTCAGGTCCGCTAAGCTCCATCGCATCTCACTCACTCCCGGCGGGTTCAGGGTAGGTTCTCGCTTCTCAAGCTATCACGGCGAAGGGCGGACGACTAACGAAGGGGCAGGCGGCTCAGCGACTTGCGGAGGGCGGCAAACGCTTCCGGCGGTAGGCGGCTCCACTGATCCTCGTGGGCGGATTCCACCAACACCACGCCTGCCACCTCGTCGGGGTGTTGCGTGGCAAACGCCCGCACATTCAGGCCACCCAGGGAATGACCGACCAGTACATAGGGCGCAGGTACGTCGGAGCGCCGGAGCAATGCGTGCAGCTCCTGCACCATCCGCTCCCTGGTGCGAGGCAGCGGGCTGGGATCGCTCCACCCCATGCCCGCGCGGTCGTACGTACACACCCGTGCCTCCGCGGCGATTTCCTCCTGAATGTGCGTAAAGAAGATGGACCATGCGCCAGCACCGACGTCGATCACAACCGTTGGGCTTGCCGAACCCCGACAGTCGAGGTGTAGGCGATACCCCCCGACATCAACCAGCTTCCCCGGTGGCGGCCCGATGTCGGGACCCTGAGCCCGGAGCTTGCCCTGGAACAGGATGCCGGCCATGATAGGCCAGCCAAGGGTCGCCCTCCACCCGCAGCCTAAGGTCCTATCCATTCTGTTACCTCCGGTTTCGCACGGGGGCCTCAATTCAGCGACGCCCGGAGGGAATCGCAATTACCTGGCAGGTAATGGCCGCGCCACGTTACGGCCTCTAAACTTGGACCGTCGAACGAGTCAACCAGGGCCGTTCATGCGATGCTGCCCGTTGTTGGAGGAAGTCATGCCGCGCAGTCCGGGAACCAGTCAGGTTGGTGCCATGATACGGCAGTGGCGAGAGCTCGGCGCCTGAGTCAGCCGATCGCACCCTGCGTGTGGCGCTGGAGCGGGCGGAAGCGTCCGCCGTGCGGTGAGTAGCCCGATGCCGGTGGACCCGCGCCCCGCTCCGCCCTTCGGCCGCGGCCTGCGCTTCCTGGTCGGCGTACTGCTCATGGCCGACGTGGTCCCGCTCTATCTCCGGGTTGGCCGGGGCGTGGCCTGGGGGGCAATGCTCGTCATGCTTCTTCTCGCGGCGGTGTACGGCGCCTGGCACATGATCGCGCTGAGGCGCCTCGCCCGGGTGAATTCCTGGATGGGGGCTTTTCTCGCGGTGGGCGTTCTGGTGGCGGTGTACGTCGCTGGAGGTCCTGGGGGACTCCTCTTCGGCCGTGGTGAGGGCGAGCTCGGCGCCGTAACCTATCTGGGCGTGTCGCTCATCACGGCGGCCCTCCGGGGGGACGGCGGGTGCGAAGTGATGGCGCTCCCCGGGTTAGTATCGGGGAAGCGGGTTGATCTCCGCTGCCTTGTGTTCTGTGCGACCGATTGGGTCGAGGACAAGCTTCGCGGGCGACGGAACGCGCCATGAGAGCGCAGCCGACGTCGGGGACCGAGCGCGGGCGTCGCGGCATGGCTCGCCGTGGTTATCGCCGTGGCTGTGCCACCGGCTGGATCAGCCCAGGCCCGGAAGCCCGCCGCCGCGATGACGAGGCTCGCTTCCCTGGTCGGTGAAGGGGAAGTGGAGTTCGAGAGCCCCGCCGGCCCCACGGACACGTTCACAGTCCTTCACACCACGTCGACCATTAGTTCGCCTGGCTCGACGATGCCTACGCCTTGTTTGACGTCCACGAGGGTAACTGGCAGGGAGATTCTTCACTGGTCGTGAGCAATACCGGCTCGGGCACGTCGCTCCGGATCGGCGGCCAGGAAGTGCGGTCGCATGCTACCGACTCCCCACGGCCGGTGTCATAGCCGCCAATACCCGCTCCACCAATCCCGCCACCTGGTTGGCTTGAATCCATCGGGCCACAATGACCAGATCGTGGTCCGGAATGGCACAGGCCACGTTGGCCCCCGCACCCCGATGGCAGAAGCTGTTTTCCGGCGCCGCCGGGAGCATCCCCTTGCCGGTGTTCAGGAACCAGTTCATGAACCCGTAGCCCGGCTGCACCGGCGTGGGGGTCGTGGCCATCTTTACCCAGTCCTCCGCGAGGATCTGGCGATCCTTCCACTTGCCGCGCCGGAGCGTGAGCAACCCGAACCGCGCCTGATCCCGCGCCGAGATGAACATGCCGCCACCCCAGTGCCCGCCCCCGCTCACCGATTGCACCATTTGGCCGTCGAGGTTCACCCACGAGTTCTCGTAGCCATGCCAGCGCCAAGTGTTGGACGCGCCGATCGGGTCCATCACCAGCTCGCGCAATACTTGCGGCAGCGGCCGCCGCCACACCTGGAGGGCCGAGTACGCCAGGAGGTTCACCCGCACGTCGTTGTACTCGTAGGTGGTGCCCGGCTCGTGGTGCACCCGCTTCACATAATCGGCCAGTGGCTGGTCGGTGGGCGGACGATCGGCCCAGTCCGGCTTGCCCCACAGGGTGCCGCCCCAGTCGCTGGTCTGCCGGAGCAGGTGGTCCCACGTGATTTTCGCGGCATGGTCGGAGTCGAACTCACCCGTCGTCACGTACTCCCGCACCTTGTCGTGCAGGCTGCGGATCAGGCCGCGCTCCAGCGCCAGGCCCACGGTGGTGGACACAAAGCTCTTGGTGTAGCTGAACGTCATGTCTACCCGGTGTGGCTCGCCCCATTCGGCCACGATGTAGCCGTTCTTGACGATGATGCCGGTCTGATCCCCGCGGACCTTGAAGGGGCCGATCCCTTCCCCGTGCGGCTCGCGGCCAAAGGTCAGGTAGTGGCCCTCTTCCAGATCGCGGGTGCCGGGTGTTTCGCTGGCTTTGGCAAAGGCGATCGCCTCGTCCAGCAGCCGCGCATCCATCCCCACCTGCGCCGGCGTGCGGCGCTCCCAGTCATTGCCGGGACCGGGGTAGTAGAGCGCCGGCTGCGCCAGCCGACCTCGCTGCTGGACCGTGGCTCCCGTGACAAGCGCGGCCAGGGCCGCGAGCGAGGAAAGCCCCAGGAGAGTGGCTCGAGTACGCGTCGTCATCGCCGGCTTCCTTTCATCTCAGTTGATGCACGGATCTCAGGCAAATAACTTCGAATCGTCTGCGAAACGTCCGCGCGGCTCCCGCCGCGCCCAGAGGGCCGAGCGATTCGTTCGCTCGGCCCTTCGTGTCTCGGCTCTCACCTCGAAAACCTCCACCGCCCTCGACCGCCTTCGCCCGCCCTCGCCCGCCCTTCACCGCCCTTCCCCCACCAACGCCGCCATCCTCTCCCGCACGTCCCTCACCACCGGCTGTAACTCAGGGTCCGCGGTCTTCCACAGGTCCACGAACCGGCCATAATACTCCAGCGCCTTTTCCCGGTTGCCGCGCTGTTGGTACAGCTCACCCAGGCGCTTCAATGTGGGCGGCAAGTCATACATGCCTCGGAGAATGCGGCTGGGGTCCGGCGCCGTAACCGACCGCTGGTACGCCGCCAGGGCCGAATCCAGCTCGCCGGCCAACTCGTACGCGCGGCCCAGCTCGGGCAGGGCACAGGAGGAGCACCCGGGCAGCTCGGCGCGATACGCTCGCAGCGCGGCGATCGCGTCGCGGGGACGGCCCTCGCCTTCCGCAACCGCGGCCTCGCGCAGATGCCGCTCGGGGAACCTCCGCAGCGCCCGCTCCACGGCCGCCTCAAACTCGGCCTTCAGCGCGCGGGCCCGATCCACCCGACCGGCCTCGGCGTAGATGGCAATCAGGGCGTCATACGGCCGATCGAGTGGATCCAACTGACTGAGCGGGAACCGCCGTAACGCGGCCTCGATGGTGCGCACCGCTCCCTCGCGGTCGCCCAGGTAGCGCATCTGGTGGATCGCCGGCGTGATCGCCAACCCCAGGGCCACACCCGGACTTCCTTCCTGCACGGCGGACTCGACGGCGGCCCGGGCGTTGTCCTCCGCCGAACGCAGCCGGCCGCGAATCTGGTCAATGCCCGACAACGTTCCGCGCGCCCAGCGCTGCCAGTTCGCGCTGCCCGCCGTCTGGTCCCCCAGCGCCTGGATGTGGCGCGCGGCTCCGTCATAATCGTGGCGGGCCACGTCGGTCCAGGCGCGCAGGAACTGGATGTTGGGATGGCCCGGGAAGGCCTGTTCGTACCGCTCGATGGTGCGCTGCGCTTCGTCGAAACGACCTTGCTCCACCTGACTAAAGGACAGGTTGTCGAAGTTCTGAGTCGCGGGACTGCCCGCGATGGCGCGCTCCAGCAGCGACTCGGCCTCCGCCGGTTGTCCCATGCCCTGGAGCTGGATGGCCAGGTTGTTGAGGGCGGTTCCCGATTCCGGCTCAACGTCCAGGGCCGAGCGATAGGCGCTCACCACCAGCCCGCGATCGAACTCCACCTGGTCGTAGTAGTAGGCCGTCGTGAGATATCGCTCCAAGGCTGGCAGGCGATCCCGATGGCGAAACGCGCTGGTGGCCGCCCGCACCACGCGGAGCCGCGGGGCGCCCATGTTCGTCAGCACCACCCCCAGTTTGCGGTACGCCATGGCGAACGCCGTGTCAATCGCCACCGTCTCTTCCAGCAGGGCGGCGGCACGCTCCAGGTCGCCGCGCACCTCGGCATCGAGCGCCTGGGTGTAGCGCCGCAACGCATCCAGCGATCCGGTGGTGACCTGCTCCAGCGGCTCATTCCCCCGGATAGAGCGCAGCGACTCACCGATCCGCTCCCGCAGTTTCTTCGACAGGCGGTCTACGGCACCGATGATGCCGGCGTCGTCATCCGCGGTCTCGCGCAGGGCCACCAACTCGCTCCCCTCCGAGGCCGACAACAGGCGGACGGACACCACGTACGCGCGGCCGAGAGTCCCGATGTCACCCGCCACGACCGCCTTGATCCCCTCACGCTCGGCGATCTCCCGCGCCAACGCGAGATCCAGTCGGGATCCCGGCTCGCGGTTCATGCGCCGCAGCACCTGGGCAGTGCCGGCCTGATCCATCAGGCGCACCACGGGAGACTGGGCCAGGTCAATGCGAAAGGCCTCGGTAATGGACGTGGCCAGCCCCGAGTCCCCGGTGCGATTCTCGAAATCGGCGACCAGGAGCACGTCCCGCTGGTCGAGGACGCCAGAGGCCACCAGCGTCCCGACCGGGCCAATACCCAGAACCCGCATGGCCATGTAGCCCCCGGTCACGATCCCGAGGCCCGCGAAGGCCACTCCGCCCCCCAGGATGGCCTTGCGCCGCGTGAAGTAACGCTGCATGCCGGTCGGCGTTGGCATGTGGGTGCCGGTCAATGCGGCTTCGGCCCGCTTCCGCTCGTGGCGGCCCGCCAGCAACATGATCGGGAGTCCCACCAGCAACAGCCCGATCGCTCCCCAGAAGACCCAGTCCGGCAGCCCAATGACCTGGACCGCGGCGTACACGATGGCCAGCACGCCCACGGAGGCGAGCGCAAACAGCCCGGCGACGCGAAGCTGATCCGCTGCCGCCGTGCCGCTCTGCCGCTGTGCCGCTCCGGTCGCGGGGTGGGGTTGCGTGGCGGTGGGCGTCATTCCGCCCGTCGGCGTCGCCATCGCTTCGAATTGCGCGCGAACCTCGTCTGCTTTCTGCCAGCGATCCGCCGCCTTCTTGGCCAGACACCGCATGATCACTTCGTTGAGCGCGGGCGGTACGGTGTCGCGATGCTTGGTCACCGGCACGGCGGCCTCGGTCACGTGCGCGCTCAACACGGCCTGCGGATTGGGACCGGTGAACGGCGGGCGGCCGGTGAGCATCTCGTAGGCCAGCGCGCCCAGCGCGTAGATGTCGGCCCGGTGATCCGTGTTGGGATCGGCCACGGCCTGCTCCGGCGCCATGTAGGCCGGCGTCCCCAACGCCACACCGAGCGACGTCAACGACGACGCACCGGTCGAAGCACTCACCGCCTTGGCCACACCGAAGTCGGTCACCACCGCGTGCTGCCCCGAGAGCAGCACGTTGTCGGGCTTGATGTCGCGGTGCACGACGCCTTCCGTGTGCGCGTACGCGAGCGCGTCGGCTACCTCGCGCAGGATCCGCACGGCCTCGCCAATGGGCAGTTCGCCTTCGCGGGCCAGCTTGGCGCGAAGCGACTCGCCCTTGATAAAGGGCATGATGTAATAGAGAAGATCCCCGGAGGCTCCCGCGGTGAGCAGCGGAACG
>DASWGV010000012.1:0-18729 GCA_036393515.1 Gemmatimonadales bacterium
ATTGTGTTCCCAGACCTGGACCAGGCGGTCGGGCTCGTGGTAAGGCAACGGCGTCAGCAGCACCGTGTTGACCACACTGAAGATCGCGGTGTTCGCGCCGATGCCGAGCGCGAGCGTGATCACCGCAACGGCGGTGAAGCCGGGGGCCTTCCGCAAGGAGCGGAGCGCGTAGCGCAAGTCGGACAGCATGTCGGTCACCAACCTCCTGTTCTCCGGCCGTTTACTCCTGCCTCAACGCCACCATCGGATCCACCCGCATCGCGCGCCGGGCGGGGACGTAGCTGCCGACCAACGCCGCCACCACCAACACCACGACGACGACCATCATGCTCGCCGGATCCGTTGGCCGAACGCCGAACAGGAATCCACTCATCAGCCGGCCGGTGATCAGGCTCACGGGCAGGCCGACCAGAAGACCCGCGCAGACGAGTCGCCCTGCCTGACCCAGCACCAGCGTCCGGACGGCCAAGCGGTCGGCGCCGAGGGCCATCCGGATCCCGAGCTCGCGAGTCCGCTCCGACACGACGTGGGCCATGAGCGCGAAGACCCCGAGCACGGCCAGGCCGAGCGCGAACGCCGCAAACGCCCCGAACAACGTCGTCCGGAAGCGGGGCGCCGCCACTGACGCACCGATCACCGCCCGCATGCTGCGGGCCCCAGTCACCGGCAGCTCGGGGTCGAGGGTGCCAACGGCCCGTCGAAGCGCGGGGATGATGGCGGTCGGATCGCTCACGCTCCGGATGACCACCGTGAGGGAGCGAGGCCAGGGCACCTGGGCATGGGGAACGTGGAATTCACCTTCGATCGGCTCCCCTAAGCCCTTGTGCCTAACGTCCCCGACCACGCCGACAACGGTGTGCCACGGGCCCCGGCTGGTCGGTCCTCCGTACTTGATCCGGCGCCCGATGGGGTCTCCCCCCGGCCACAACCGGTTCGCCAGGGCCTGACTCACCAGTGCCACCGGGGGCGCCCCGGCTCGATCGGCGTCGGTGAACCGGCGACCCCTGAGGAGGGCAATCCCCAGCGCTTCGCCGTACCCCGGAGTCGAAACGCGGTACTCGGCACATGGCTGCTCGTCCCCGGGGCGATCCTCGGTGGCGAAGGTGTCGCATGAGAAGGCCCCGCTCAGCGGCAGTGACGTCGTGGCGCCCGCGGCCTCCACACCGGATATCGCTCGAAGCGTTCCCATCAGCTCACGATAGAACGCCGCGACTTCGGTTTCGGTGCGGTACCGGCTGGCCGGAAGCGAGAGTGTCGCCGCCACCGCCCGATCCGCCTCGAGACCGGGCTCAACTCGGGACAGTCGCCAGAAGCTGTTCAGCAGGAGACTTGCACCAGCCAGCAGCGGCACGGCCAGCGCCACCTGAGCGGCGGCAAGGCCCGACCGGACGCGTGCCGTGCTGCCGGCGGCGGTGACGCGTCCGCTGGCCCCGGTGATCGGACGCACCGGTGCGGAGCGGACCATGAACCACGCCGGGAGCAGCCCGGACAGCAGCACCGCCGCCAGACACAACGCCGCCGCGAATGCCAGCACAGCACCATCGAGTTCCACCGCCTGAAGACGCGGAACGCGGGTAGCAGCCACGATCCGGAGCACGCCGGTGCCCCAGTCGGCGAGCCACCAGCCCAGGGCACCACCGACACAAGCCAGGACCGCGCTCTCGGCTGCCAGCCAGGTCAAGAGGCGACCCCGGCTGGCCCCAAGTGCGGCGCGCACCGAGATTTCGTGAGAGCGGCCAGTCCCGCGCGCGAGCAGCAGGTTGGCAACATTGGCGCAGGCGATGAGAAGGACGAATCCCACCGCTGCGGCTAGCAGGACCAGAAGGCGGCGGGAGTCGCGAACCATGAGGTCCCGTGCATCCACCAGTCCGAAGCCCTGGTCGGCGTTGGTTTCGGGATGCTGTTCCGCGAGCCGCCGACCGATAGCGGCCAGTTCCTCGCGCGCCGCCGCACCGGTTGCGCCATGGTGAAGGCGCGCGTACATGGCGAAGCGGTGGATTCCGCGCCCGAAGGGGGCGGCGTACGGCGCCACCGGCACTATAGCATCGGTCAGCTCGCCCGCAGCGAGGTCGCTGGGAAGCCGAAAGCCGGGTCGCGCCACGCCCACGATGGTGTATGCGTTCCCGTCCAGGATGGCCGTTCGGCCTATGGCCGACGCGTCACCACCGAACCGGCCCTGCCATAGCTCCCATCCGAGCACGACCACCGGCGGCGCCCCCGGCCCTTCCTCTTCCGGCCCGAACAGGCGTCCCGCGGCCGGCCGCGCGCCCAGGAGATCGAGCAAGCCGGGCGTCGCACGCGCCACGCGGAGTTGAGTAGGATCACCCCGCCCGGTCAACGTCAGCGATCCATACGTATAGAGGCCAACCGTCTCGAACGAGCGCGTCGCCGTGGCGAGGTCGAGGAAGTTGGGGTACGAAACGACCTTGAAGGGTGGATCGGGATCGTCGGGAGTCGTCGGGAAGACCCGCACCAGGCGCTCCGCAAAGGGGTACGGCAGCGGTTTCAGCAGGATCCCGTTGAGGATGCTGAACATCGCCGTCGTCGCCCCTATTCCCAGCGCGAGCGTCAACACCACCACAGCGGTGAAACCGGGGGATGTGCGTAACGACCGCAAGGCGTAGCGCAGGTCAGACCACATGTCGCTCACTCCAGCCGCAACGCCACCATCGGATCGAGCCGTGCCGCCCGGCGGGCCGGCACATACGTGGCCCCAACCGACACCAGCGCCAGTAGCACCGCCGCCCCGATGAACGTCGCCGCATCGGTGGTGGAGACCTCGAACAGCATGGATCGGAGAACCCGGGTCGCCGCCAGGGCGCCCGCCAGACCCGCGGCCGCTCCCGCCGCTACCAGCCAGAGATTCTCGGTCACCAGCATGCGCACCAGATCCCGCGGGCCCGCCCCCACCGCCATCCGGAGGCCTATCTCCCGGGTCCGTTGCGTGACCGCATACGCCGTCACGCCGTAGATCCCCACCAGCGCGAGCATCAAGGCCAGTCCGGCAAACCCGCTCAACAGCGTCATGTTGAACCGGCGGGCGGCGGTTGAACGCGACACCATCTGATCCAGGCTCACGATTTCGCCGATGGGCTGCTCCGGATCGACCTGCCGCACGGCGTCGCGCAACGCGCCCGCGAGCCGGAGTGGCGACGACCGGGCTCGGATGGCCACCCACATCTGCGGCAGGCTCCGGGCCTGAAGGTGCGGGAGATACAGCTCGGGCATGACCGGGGCGTCGAGCGAGGCGTAATGCACGTCTCCAATCACGCCGACCACCGTAACGCTGCTGGCCCCTCCGCCCGGGAACGCGACCGGAAATGCCTTGCCCACCGGATTCTGCTCCGGCCACAGCAGCTCGGCCAGGCGCGTGTTGATCACCGCCACCTCAGGGGCGCCGGCGCGATCGGCCTCGGTGAAGTCCCGCCCCTGCCGAAGCGAAATGCCCGTGGTGGTGAAGTACCTCGGCGCTACGACGCTCAGGCGGCTGGCCAAGAACGGCTCGGGGTAGTCGGGCCGCACCTCCCGCGGGTCGAACGCCAGGATCTGCACGCCCCCGGTGAGCGGCAGCGTGCGCGAAAGGCTCACGCTCGCCACCCCTGGATGCTCGACCAGTGCGTCCACCACGCGGCGGAAGAACTCGGCCTGCTCGGGAAACGCGGCGTACCTGGACGGGGTCAGTCGAATCCGCGCGGCCAGCACTTCGCGGGTGTCGTACCCCGGCTCAATGGAGGTCAGCCGGATGAAGCTCTTGACCATCAGGCCGGAGCCGACCAGCAGCACCAACGCCACCGCGATCTCCGCGGCGACCAGGATGCCGTTGATCCGGCGGCGCTCGCGGCTCCCCGTGCTGGCGCCGGATTCGTCACGCAGGGTTTGCTCCACCGCCAGGACCGAGGCGCGAAGCGCCGGCACCAGGCCGAACGCAAGACCGGTGAGCACCGACAGCCCGAGCGTGAACGCCAGCACGCGCCGGTCCATGTCGATCTCCTGGGAGCGCGGCAGCACGTCGGGCCAGACCGCCAGCAGGGCGTCTACGCCCCAGTAGCTCAACCCGACGCCGACCGCGCCGCCGAGCAAGGCCAGGACCACGCTCTCCGTGAGGAGCTGCCGCACAATACGCCCGCGCCCGGCGCCGATGGCCTGCCGCACCGCGATCTCCCTGCGCCGCGCGGTGCCGCGCGCAATGAGTAGGCCCGCTGCGTTGGCGCAGGCTATGAGCAGCACCAGGCCCACCGCGCCGAAGAGCACCCACAGCGCCCGCGGGGTGTCCTGGAGTACTTCCGACCGGAGCGAGCGAACCACGAACTGGGTCTCCGGAATGAGCGACGTCTGGGGCCCGCCCCCGGGGCCGCGACGGCCCACACTGATTTCCATTCGCTGCTCGCCCTGGTCGCGCGGGGCGGCGTTGATGCGCTGGGCAACGACCGCGAGATCGGCCATTGCCTGGTCCACGGTCGCCTCGGGAGCCAGGCGCGCCACCGTATTGAACGCGTAGAAGCGCCGGTCCGCCTCGGCCTGTGGGCTGCGCCGGAACCACTCTCCCAGCGGCACCCACAGCTGAGTGTCTTCGTCCGGAAAACGAAACGTCGGCGGCATCACCCCGACGACGGTGAACGACCGGCCATCGAGTGAAACCGAGCGACCCAGCACCCCTCGATCGCTCCCGAACTCGCTGGCCCAGAGGCCGTGCCCCAGGATGGCGACCGGCTCGCGCAGCTCGCCGGGAGCGAAGGTCCGTCCCACCAGCGCCTCGGCGCCCATCACGCGGAAGAGGTCGTCGCTCGCCAGCGCCGCGCGCACTTCGCGCGGCTCGGCGCCCGTGGCGAAGTTGTACCGCTGCGTGGTGTAGGGAGCGACACCAGCAAAGGTCCGGCTCAGTCCCCGGATCTCTTGCGCGTCGGGGTAGGAAAGGGAGAACCGCCCCTCCTGCCGGCCCTGGGTGAACAGCTCGACCAGGCGGTCCGGCTCGGGATAGGGCAGGGGACGGAGCAGGACGGCGTTGACGACGCTGAAGATCGCCGTGTTGGCGCCGATCCCCAGCGCCAGGGTCAGCGCCGCCACCGCGGTGAAGCCGGGATTCTTTCGTAACGACCGGAGCGCGTACCGCAAATCAGTGATCATTCGGACCTCAGTGCGGGATCGGTGGGACTGATCTCGAACAACAGTCGGCGCAGGACGCGCGCCCATCACAACCTCGGTCAGGGCGTGATACGCCCGGCACAAGGCAACCGGCGTACCACGTACCCGTCGCGGCTAAGTCGTTGGGAGAGAAGCGGGAAGCGGTGCTAGGCTGGCGGCGTGCTCGGGCTGGGCGTTCGGATGTGGGACGAGACCATCCCGGAAGCGGTCAGCCCGAGCTCCTCGGTCCTTGCGCGCGGGCGCCCGTCTGAGCCTCGCGTTCACGGCGCCCGCGCGCATCCAATCGTCCCAAGACGGTGCCTTTAATTCATGAATGCGTTGACAAAATCCAACACGTCCTGACGGTCCAAGCGGAAGACTCCGCCGGTGCCACCGCAGGTCCCATTGAGCCCGAACGAGGTCACCCCCGCGATGACGCCGCTGCCACCGAGGAAGTTGGGTCCCCCGGAGTCGCCAAAGCAGGTGCCACCCGTCGAGGCGTTGTTGGACAGCAGGAGCGAGAAGCCCCCCGTGAAGCCTGGCGTGTTGATCTGAACCAGGTGAGGCTCGGCGCTCATGCGGATCCGTGCCGCCTCGACGAAGGCAGGGTTGATTTGTTGCAGGCCGTAGCCCACGGAGGTGAATCGGGTGGATTTTCGGGGTCGCAAGGCGTCGAGCGCGTTTACCGCCGGAAGCTGTCCGTATTGGTCGGCAGTAAGCTCGACGGGCTCGGTCAGCTCGATGACCCCCACGTCATGCAGGAAGAACGCGCTGTTGGTGTAGAGAGGGTGCGACTGCCACGCCGCGGCCTCGACGCTGTTGGGTCCGGCGAACGGGTAGTTGTTGTTCCCGTTCTGGACATCGGACTCCGTGAAGATGCGAATGCCACTGAACTCGCCGGGCTCCCCGGCACAATGTCCGGCGGTCAGCACGAACGTGGGGGCGATGAGGGTCCCGGAGCAGCGAAACGCCGGCGCACCGTCGACCTCCATCAGGACGAGGACGACAGCCGGATGGGCATCCCCGTCCAACTCACCATGCGTGATGAAATTCGGCCCATTGACGATGTCAGGACTCGTCGGGGCCCGGTCACATCCCAGCAGGATGACGCAAGCAGCAGCCAGAACCGGGACGAAGGTGCGCGTTCTCATGGTTCCTCCTCGCGGGTGAAAAAGCGCCGGCAGCGGCGCCTGATACGAATAGGCATTGCCATGGTAGCGCCGAATGAGGCGATCGGCCAGCAATTTCCACCGTCACGGCCTTCGAGGAGGACCGGTGTCCGCGTTGACACTATAGTGCCCCAGCATCTACTATAGTGTGCATATGGCAGGTCGCCCGGTCCAGCATCCCAGGCCTTCCTTCACCCTCGGCGAACTTGGGAATCGCGTCCGTACGGTGCGCCTGCGACGGGAACTCACGCTCGCAGCCCTGAGCGCACGCGCACACGTGAGCCGAAGCATGGTGTCAGCCATCGAGCGCGGCACCAAAGCGCCAACCGTCGTCGTGCTCGATCGCATCGCCACGGCCCTCGACACCAGCCTCTCGCGCCTGATGGAAGCGGAAGCCCAAGCGAGCGTTATGGTGATGCGGCACTCTGAGCAGGTGGTGGCGCGCGACCCGGCGGGGTGGGAGCGGCGCATTCTTTCACCGGTCCTGCCGGGCGTGGAGTTCGAGCTGATGCGGACGACGCTCGAGCCGGGTGTGGACGCCGGCGTCTTCCTGCCTCACGCTCGCGGCTCGCGGGAGTACGTGGCGGTTGAGAAGGGCACGCTCATGCTGACGCTCGGCGGTGTGCTCTACCAGCTGCACGCGGGGGACAGCGTCTACTACGACGGCGACTGCGAGCACGGGTTCAGGAACGCGCGACGAATCCGGTGCGTCTACTACCTGGCCATGGACGTCTTGGGCGATCCCGCCGGCGCGCGTCACGCACGGTTAGCCGGTGACACCCAGCGCCCCGAGCAACGGCGCCGGCCATGACGGCCGGCTCCGCAGCGATTCGCGAATGGACGCGGGAGGAAAGCCGTGAGTTCGTCGCGGGCCGTGGATAACCACCCCTCGGCGTCGAACTCGTCGGCGATAGAACGGGCGCTGTTCCTTGACGCAGCCGGACGAGGCGCAGCGTACCTCGAGGGCGTTCGAACGAGATCCGTTGCCCCGGACGCGGTGGCGACCGCGCGACTACACGAGCTGGGTGGTCCCATGCCATCGCGCGGCGCAGACCCGGGCGATGTACTCGCCATCCTGGATCAGATCGGTTCGCCCGCGACCATAGCGAACGCCGGAGGCCGGTATTTCGGG
Source organism: Gemmatimonadales bacterium (assembly GCA_036393515.1). Classification (GTDB taxonomy): domain Bacteria; phylum Gemmatimonadota; class Gemmatimonadetes; order Gemmatimonadales; family GWC2-71-9; genus JACQHC01. The sequence continues at coordinate 7,423 of DASWGV010000012.1, forward strand.
TTCGTGAACGGCGGTGCACTGCCGATCGCGCGTGCCGCGAACGTCCTGGCCGCTGCGTGGGACCAGAATGCGGCGCTGCGCGTGATGTCGCCAACGGCGGCTGCGCTCGAAGAGATTGCGCTGGCATGGATGCTGGAGCTGCTCGGATTGCCGGATTCGAGCGGCGGCGGGTTCGTGACGGGAGCGACCATGGCGAGCTTTTCCTGTCTCGCGGCTGCCCGGCACTCCCTGCTGAAGCGGGTCGGGTGGGACGTCGAATCGCACGGACTGTTCGGCGCGCCTCCGCTCAACGTCGTGGTCGGCCAGGACGTCCACGCTTCCGTGTTGAAGGCGCTGGCTCTGCTTGGGCTCGGCCGCGAGCGCGTGACAGTGGCACCGACGGACCAACAGGGCCGGATGCGATTCGACCAACTGCCGCGGCTCGACGCAGCCACCATCGTCTGCACCCAGGCCGGGAATGTGAACACCGGTTCGTTCGACCCGTTCGAGGAGATTTGCCACACCGCCCGGCGCGCGAACGCCTGGGTGCACGTGGATGGGGCCTTTGGACTGTGGGCCGCGGCGTCCGGTGATCACGGCGGTGTGGTGCGCGGACTTGCGGACGCTGACTCGTGGGCCACCGACGCGCACAAGTGGCTCAACGTTCCCTACGACTGTGGACTTGCGTTCGTGCGTGATGCCGAGTCGCTGCGGCGGGCCATGCAGTTGCAGGCAGCCTATCTGATGCCAGGCTCGGGACGCGAGCCGATGCACTGGACACCCGAGGCATCGCGTCGCGCGCGCGGTGTGGAGGTCTGGGCCGCGCTGCGATGCCTCGGGCGGGAGGGCATCGCCGACATGATACGGCGAACCTGCCGGCATGCCCGGCGGCTGGCGAGCGGACTTCGTGACGCTGGCTACGCTGTGCTCAACGACGTGGGCTTGAATCAGGTGCTCGTCTCGTTCGGAACCGACGACCAGACGGGGCGAGTGATTGAAGGCGTTCAGGCGGATGGCACGTGCTGGTGCGGCGGCACGATCTGGAAGGGGAGTGCGGCCATGCGCATCAGCGTGTCGTCGTGGGCGACGACGGACGACGATGTCGAACGCAGCCTGGCTGCCATCCTTGCGGTGGCCGGCGAGCTCGCATGATCAGCCTCCACCGCGCCATCACCGTGTGCGGCCCGTCTCCCCGCAGCAACTCGATTTACGGCGTTTCCCCAAGCGCGACGGTCACTTCGGGACGGTCCTGCTGGCCAAGGTCGACGAACGCGACATGATCATCCGGGACTAGCTCGTGCTCCGCTCCCCCCCAACCCTCACGAAGTGTTACCTATCCTCCCGGTAAACTCTGTTACCCGTCAGCCCGGTTGCTCACGTTGAGGTGAACGGTGCGCGATGGCCACGGCCTCGGGAACGTATAGAGTCTTCGGCTGTCCCCTTGGGCAATGATCCTGAAGTGGTTTCGCAAGAACGGTCGATCGGCCGTCATGTCCAGCGTGCCATCGGGGCGGAACAGCCAGATGAGATCGTTGCCGCAGCCCGAGCAGTAGGGACCAACCACGAAGCGATGCCTGAGTTTGTGGGTGATGCCCTTTGCAGCGCGCCAACGCTTTCGCACCTCTAGGACCGTACCTGGCAGGTAAGGGCGAATGCGGCGACGGAATTCGCCTGGCGTCAGGATAGGGAGGTCTGGATGTTTACGGACCGTCACCGGTGCCGCCTGACGATCGAGATGGAAATGACCTGCGGGCGACCCGCGGGCCGCCACACAACCTCAATTCTTCCTTACTCGGCCGCGGCGGCGCCAGCCGACGCTCGGGCGCTCGGCCCTGCGAGCGCCCGTCAGCGTCCATTTCCGGATTAGACAGCGCAGCACGGGCGTTCGGACATCGGGGGCCCCGTTCGGCCCGGAGGAAGCGGGAAGCGAACGCGCAATCCAAGCCTGACGGGTACCGCGCGCCCGTTGACCGCGGCGGGTTTGAAGCGAGCGCGCTGGACGGCTTGAATCGCTGGCTGGACGAAAGCTTGATGAGAAGTCGCTACGACAGCGATAGACCCGCGCTCGACGCGTCCAGCGTGAGGACGACCACGGCGGTGAAACCAGGGGTTTTCAAGAGCGTGCGGAGGGCGTGGCGCAGGTCAGTCAACATGATGGGGCTCCCTCAGGTGAGTTCCGCGGTGCGAGGCTCCTACTCCAATGATGTCGGGAAAGTCTCCACCGCCACGACTCAGGACGTGGCAATCCATCCGTCGAACAGGTTGATGATCCGATGCCCGTACGCCGCCCACTCGGGGTTGTGGGTCACCTGGATGATGGTGGTCCCGTCATCGTTCAGCTTCTTCAGGAGGTCCATGATCATCCGGCCGTGGGTGTGGTGCAGGCTACCGGTGGGCTCGTCCGCCAGGATCACCTGCGGCTTGCCGATCACCGCGCGCGCCACCGCGACCAGTTGCTGCTGGCCCCCGGAGAGCTGCGAGGGGAAGAGGTCCTTTTTCGCGACGATCTGGAACCGGTCCAGCGTGTCCGCCACCATGGACTGCCGCTCGCTGCGTTTGATGTCGCGGTAGGACAGGGGCAGATCGAGGTTCTCGGCCACGGTGAGGTCGTCGAGCAAGTGATACTGCTGGAAGACAAACCCGATATAGCGCTTGTTCAGCTCGGCGCGCTGCTTGGGTTTGATCCCGTGGACCGGGTGCTCCAGGAAGTGATACTCCCCGTTCCAGGCCCCGTCGAGCATGCCCAGAATGCTCAACAGCGTCGTCTTGCCGGAGCCCGAGGGGCCCATGATGGTGAGAAACTCCGCGGGCCGCACGTCCAGCTCGATGCGGCGCAGCACGTACGTCCGGCTGGCCCCGGACTGGTAGAACTTCTCGAGGTTGCGGAGCCGGATTATCGTTTGGCCATCAGCGTCCATCGGGCCCCGGGGTCGCCGCCTGCGCGGATTCCTCGCTCACCACCTTGCCGTCGAACAGATGGACCGAGCGACCCGCGTACTCCTCGTACCGCGGGTCGTGCGTCACCATGCAGATGGTGGCGCCTTCCCCATGCAACTCCCGCAACAGGTCCATCACCGCCTTGCCGTTCATCGAATCGAGGTTGCCGGTCGGCTCGTCCGCCAGCAGGATGGCCGGATCCCCACCCACCGCCCGGGCCACCGCGACCCGCTGTTGCTGGCCGCCCGAGAGCTGCGCCGGATAGTGCTTCACCCGGTGAGTCATGCCGACTTTTTCCAGCGCCTCCATCACCCGTTTCTTGCGCTCTTGGCCCGGCATCTTCCGGTAGGTGAGCGGCAGCTCGACGTTCTCATACACCGTGAGGTCGCCGATCAGATTGAAGGCCTGAAACACGAACCCGATTTCGCGATTCCGGACCGCGGCCCGCTGCGTGGCCGAGAGCGACGCCACCGGTTGGCTGTCCAGGAAGTACTCGCCCTGGGACGGCGTATCCAGCAGCCCCAGGATGGACAACAGCGTGGTCTTGCCGCAGCCGGACGGTCCGGCGATCGCCACGTACTCCCCTTCCTTGATCTCCAGCTCGATGCCGGAGAGCGCGTGGGTCTCCACATCCTCGGTATAGAAGACCTTGGTGACGCCCTGGAGCTTGATGAGAGAACCGCTCTGCGAAGTCATGTGAGGCTCCCGATGGAAGACCGTTGCCAGAACTATCTTATTCTCACCCGATCCACTGCATCCCAGCGCGACATGTCGGACAAGACCACCACGTCGCCCTCCGCCAGTCCTTCGACAATCTCGATCACGTTGACCGAGCTGCGACCCAGCCGGACGCTCACCCGCGTCGCCCCGCCCTGGTTCGGGTCTACCTTGAACAGCCCAACGACGCTGTTCGCCTGCCCGTAAGCGGGCCGCCCCACGAAGAGCACGTCGTCCAGCCGCTCGATCTCGATAGTGCCGTCCACACTCAGATCCGGCCGCGCCCCTCGCGGGAGCGGGCCATCCAGGGCGACGTCCACCGTGACGCTGCCGTTCTCGGCGGCCGGATCCATGCGCGTCACGCGGCCCATGATGGTGTCGGTGCGGGTGTCAATCATGGCCGGCTGGCCGATGGCGACGTCCCGCACCTGCGTCTCCGGGATCCGCAGCTCCGCCTTCAGGCGGCCGGGCTGCACCACGCGGGCCAGGCGCTCGCCCGGTACCACCCACTGGCCCTCTTCCAGCGGCAAGTCACGGAGCACGCCTGGGGCGCCGGCGCGAACCCGCATGGATGCCAACATGAAGCGCTCAAACGCCACCACTTCCTTCAGCCGCTCCACCTGCGCTTCCTGCACCGGGATCTGCTCGGTCATGGACGTCCGCAATACCACCAGGCGCTGCTCCTCGATCGCCAGCCGCCTCCGCAGTGTTTCCACATTGTCCCGCAGCCGCGCGACTTCGTTTTCGGCGATGAGTCCCTTGGCTGCCAGGTCCACCGAGGCGGCCGCCTGACGCTCGGCCTCGCGAGAATCGGCGCGGGTCTGGGCCACGAGTCCCTCCTGCGTCAATACGCCGGAGTGGAGCGTCGAGCGCAAGCTGACCAGCTGCGCTTCCGCCGACGCAAGTCGCTCATCCGCGTTCAGCGCCCGCATCTGTTGGTCGGGGTTGGACAGCTCCAGCAACACCGTTTGTTCGGTCACCTCCACGCCGGGCTCCACCAGGATGCGCTCCACCCGCCCTTGCGTGAGCGAGGAGACCCATCGCACCTGCTCGGGAACCAGCGTGCCGGGACCCCGGACCTGCCGCAACATCGGGCCGCGTTGCACGGTGTCAAACCAGACCGTTCCGCCCTCGACCGTAGGCGCCGCCGGCTCGAGCTGCCCCAGCCCGATGGTGACCACGGCAACCCCACCAACAATCACGGCGCCATAGATCAGTCTCTTGCGACCTTTGCGCGGCGGATCGCGCGGTATGTCCACCATAGACCGTCTTCTCTAGCCCTTCTTAGATGAACTTGATGTCCAACAGGTTGCCCCGGAAGGCATGGTGCCTTCCGACCCTCCTAGGAGCAACCGCTGTACCACCATCCTGACGCTCGTAATCTGTGAAAATACAACGTATTACGTGGCCGCCTCAACGAAGGAGGCACATGCGCCTGGCCGGATCCGGGACCGGCCGTCCCAAAACCGGACACCTCGAGCCTCTTTTCATTCTTGCGGAGGCGTTGCTGAAGGCGACGGCCTCTCTACGCTCCGGAAGGGCTCACGGTTCCAGACGATAGGCGTCTCGAGCCGGCTTGAGTGGCCGCAGCAGCCAGTATGGCCGGCGGGTCCCGTCAGGCGAATGACGATCCGCCGAGCGTGACCGGGCAAGCCAGGTTCGATAAACCTCGTGCGCCTTGGCGGTGTCCACCGCCACGTCGCCGAGCTGATCGTCTGGAGCGGCCCGAGTGACGCGGACCCCTTGGTGCCAGCAATGCTGCCCCGACACCGGGTCCGGATGCACCGGGAATGTGAGGTTCTGGTGCACTCCGGCGTCCCGCCACCAGATGCGAGCGGTGTCGGCATCGGTGGATTCAAAGGGCTCGATTCCGGCGCGACGCCGCAGGAGCCACTTGGATCCCTCATGAGACAGCGTCACGGTGGCCATCAGCTGACGCTGACCCGCGCCCTCGAGCTTCCATCGTCCCATGTGGTGACTGCATGCCACCACGCCCGGACGGATCCCCTCGGTGACCCAGGCGCGTACCACGAAATAGCCGATCTCCGTCGCCACCCGCACCAGGTCACCGGGATCCACGCCGATGCGCCCGGCGTCCCCGGGATGCAGCCAGAGCGGGTTGGAGTGGGCGATCTCGTCCAGCCATTTCGCGTTCGCGCTCCGCGTGTGGATGTGCACGGGCAGCCGAAAGGTGGAGATGAGCGGCATCTCCCCGGCGCGCAGGCGCGTGGGATGCACCTGACTCGGTGGGTACGCCGGGATCGCGGCGTCTCTCCACCCCCATGAGGCCAACGTGGCTGAGTAAAACTCCAGTCTGCCGCTCGGCGTGGGGAATCCGCGGAGCACCCGACCGTCCAACCGAACGCCCACCGGCCGCTCCCCCGGTACGTCGCTCTCTGGTGTGGGCTGGGGGACGATGTTCGGTCCGACCGGCCGCGGCGAGCGGGTGTACACCCGGCCGAACCGGCCCTCGCGAGATTCCGTCAGCTCCTCGGCGGGCACGTCGGCCTCGTGCAACGGCCCTAACCCCCGGCTTATCTCAAACGCCCCGTGGCGACGCATGTACTCCAGCGGCTTCATGCCAAGCGCCGCGGCACGCTCGGCCAGCCCCGGCACCGAATGTTCAAAGATGTGCCCGTAGTACTCGTCCACCGACAGGCGCTCACCCGGGTGCTTGCTTGATTCCACGTAGCGCCGGATGCCCATCGCCCCATCGAGGTCGATCCGCCAAGTCAACTCCATCCAGAACTCGTTTTCTTCCCACACCTCCCCCGGATTCACCTCGCGGGTATCAGTCACCGATCGACCGGCACGCTCGGCCGCCGCACGCTTCACTGGCTGGCGGAATCCCACCCATTGCGAATCGTGCGTCTCGTAGGAGTGGATATCGTGGCGCTCGGACCCGTGGCCCATGGGAAGCACGTAGTCGGCGAAATAGGCGGTCTCGCTCCAGGTCGGCGTCAAAGCGACGTGGAGACCGACCTGCGACTCGTCGGTGAGCATTTCGATCCACGAGAATCCGTCCGGGTTGGTCCAGACGGGGTTGTAGACCCGGGTGAAGTACACGTCGAGCTTGCCGCGACCCTCCTTGAGAAAATGCGGCAGCAGGAAGGACAGCTCGTGCAAGGCCAGCGGGTATTCCCGGGGCCAAGTCAGCTCGTTCCAGGTCCTGGGGTGGGGCGGCACGTGGATGGGCCGGGGCACGAACTTGTTCCACCCGTTGGGATAGGTCCCGCCCGGCGTGGCCACCGCGCCAAGCAGCGCATTGAGCAGGAAGAGCGTGCGCGCTACCTGCCAGCCGCCCTCGTTGCCCGCGGCGGCGCTCCGCCAGGTGTGCGTGGCCAGCCGAGCGCCCGCGGTGGCCACCACCTCCGCAACCTCCGCGATGGTCCGCGCGTCCACACCGGATTCCCCAGCCGCGAACTCGAAGGTGAACTCCCGATAGAGTCGTTTCAGAACCTCCTCGAAACCCTCGAACGTCGGGTCCACCGTGGGGTGTTCGGCCGCGAGATACTCCTCCCAGTTCCACCAGCGGCGTACGAATTCCCGGTCGTATGCGCCGGTCTGAATCAGATGGTTGGCGATGGCCAGCAGGATGGCGGGCTCGGAGCCCGGGTAGGGCGCCAGCCAGTGGTCTGCGTGCGTGACCGTGTTCGAGAGCCTCGTATCGAACACGATCAGCTTGGCGCCCCGCTGCTTGCCCTCCATCACGCGTTGGGCGTGCGGATTGAAGTAGTGCCCCGTCTCCAAGTGGGAGGAGACTAGCAGAATCACCTTGGCGTTCGCGTGATCGGGACTGGGTCGGTCGAATCCCATCCAGAGGTGATAGCCCGCGCGCGCGTTGGACGAGCACACGTTGGTGTGCGAGTTGTGCCCGTCGATTCCCCAGGCAGCGAGAATCCGCTCGGTGAATCCGTCCTCGCCCGGCCGACCCACGTGATACATGACCTCGTTGCCGCGACCTTCCTTAATGGCCCGCCGAATCCGGCCGGCCAGGTCATCAAGCACGTGGTCCCAACCGACCCGCTCCCACTTTCCTTCGCCGCGCTTGCCCACGCGGCGAAGCGGAAACTGAATCCGCTCGGGATCCTTGATCTGGTTCAGCGTGGCGGGGCCCTTGGCACAGTTCCGCCCGCGGGAGCCGGGATGCTCCGGGTTCCCTTCGAGTTTGCGCACCTCGCCGGTCTCACGATCCACGTAGGCCAGCAGCCCGCAGGCGGACTCGCAGTTGAAGCAGGTGGTGGGAACCAAGGCGTAGTGGCGCTCGACCCGCCGTGGCCAAGCCGCGGGATCCAGCTCAACCCAGTCGTCCCAGCGCTCTTTGGGCGGGAACGCGGCGAGCCCGGCGCCGCTGGGGCCGGGATAGGACGTCCGCTCTGGCTTCTCGCGGTCAGTCATCCGGTGCCATCCTGTAGGTTCAGCATTTCTGCCGCTCCGCCGCTCTCGGGAGGATCCATCGGCTCCGTCGGGCGGCTAGGCCAACGGTACCGCCTGCCCCGCCTGGACGTAGGCATGCTCGTACGCAAACAGGCCGGCCAACGCCAACGGCGCCGCGACAACCCCGATCCACGGTGCCGCCGCTCCGGCGACGACCAGAATCACTCCCGCCCAGAACCAAGCCGCATATCGCCCGCGGACCATCTCGCGCACCGCGAGTCGGGCATGCGCGGTCGTGTGGGTCATGGTGGTTTCCCCTGCCACGACCGCCAGATGAACCAGACACGCGCCCGCCAGTACCCGCGAGAGCGGTGCAACCGCGGAGGCCTCGATCGCCTTGGCGACCAGCAGCATGGTCGCTCCCCCGGCCAACCCGGCCTGCACCAGGAGGTGCGGCGGCAACAGAGCGCTCTGCCACAAATCCCGGCCTTTCGCCTGCGCGAACAGGTAGGCCGTGTACACGGCCGTAAGCGAAGCGAGGAGAGCCCCCGGCCACCGGAGCAGGCGCTCCGCTGTCGCGAGTCCCAGCCACGATGCCGTGACGTGCCCGGCGAGCAACGCTCCGTACGCCGTGATGATCACGCCCCCTCTCACCAACCAGCTCCGCCACTGCGGGCGGGCAAAGATCATCCAGAATCGCTCAGGATGCTCCAGATCCCAGATCAGCAGTAGGCCGGTGACGCCCAAGAACGCCACCGCCACCATTGGCGCTATCCACCGCCACAGGGTCCCGCCCGGGTCCATCAGGCCGAGCATCACGAGAGCCACGGGCACCAGGTAGGCGCCCGCCGCCATGCTCTTGGTCCAGGTGTACAGGCTCACGCGCCAGTCCCACGGCATCCGGTGGGGCACATCGTACGACAGCACGGCCGCCGCGGAGCTGTTCCCCGGCCCCGGGTGACCGGACGTGACGGAGCCGGGCCCCTGGTACTGCTCTCCCCAGAGGAACATGCCTGCCGGCGGCCGGCGCGCGGCCAGCGGATCAAGCGTGGCCAGGTGAGCGCCTTTGTAGAACAGTTTGGGCCGGGTCTCCTTCTCAGGCCGGCGTACGGCCACGGGCTCGCGCTGAACCATCTGCGCAACCTTCGAGGCGGGGTCGTGCAGGTCGCCGACCAGGATCGCCTCTGTGGGGCACACCACCACGCACGCGGGCTCAAGACCCAGGTCCAGCCGGTGCGCGCAGAAGTTGCACTTCTCGGCCGAGTGATCCTCGGGGTTGATGAAGATCGCGTCGTAGGGACACGCGGCGATGCAGGCCTTGCAGCCGATACAGATGGCCTTGTCGAAGTCCACGATCCCATCCGGACGGCGGTACATGGCCGACGTGGGACACGCCGTGACGCAGGGCGCGTCGTCGCATTGGTTGCAGCGGGTGACCTGAAACGCGCGGCGCACCGTTGGGAACGTGCCAATATCCACGTACTTCACGTACGTGCGGTTCACCGAAAGAGGGACGTCGTTCTCCGACTTGCAGGCGGTGGTGCATGCGTGACAGCCAATGCACCGGGTATGGTCTATGACCTTAGCCCAGAGGGGCTCCGGCTTCCCCCTCGCCGCTCCTCCCCCTCCCTCGCCGTCTCTCGCCATCGCTTCCGAGGTTCCGCGCATGCGTACCGGTAGTAGATTGCCTCGGCCCGATGTCCGCAAGTAGCGATCAGCCAAACGCCAGCCCCGGCCTCGACTCCACCGCGCGGTTGGAGAACGCGCTCCGTGCAGCCGCGGGACCGGTTCCCACCCTCGCCGCCGCCTGGTTCGCCGCCTTCCTCCTGGCCCTGGTGCAGTCGCCTGAGGAGGCCTTGCTCATTGTGCTGGGGTTCGGCGGCGCTTTCGTAGCCGGTCTCGTGGGGGTGGGCGGCGCGATCGTCATGGTACCGCTGCTCCTCTACGTGCCGCCGCTGCTGCATCTACCGCGACTGGACATCCACACGGTCGCGGGCATCAGCATGGTCCAGGTGGCCGCCGCCGGGGCCGGAGGCGTCCTTGGGCATCTCCATCACGGACAGATTCGCGGCAGGCTGGTCACCACCCTGGGGGGCGGCATGGCCCTCGGCTCGCTGGTGGGCGCCGCGCTCTCATGGCGCGTCCCGGCGAGCGTGCTCACGGCCCTGTTCGCGACCCTGGCGCTCAGCGCGGCCGTGGTGATGTTCCTCCCTCGTCGCCCGCCCGACGAATCCGGGGGACGGCACCACCCGGCCGTCCTCATCGGCAGTGGGCTGGCGCTCGGCGGGCTGGTTGGCATGGTCGGGGCCGGGGGCGGGTTCCTGCTGGCACCCCTGATGTTGTACCTGATGCATGTGCCCCTGCGCGTGGCGGTCAGCTCATCCCTCGCCATCGTCCTGCTGTCCGGACTAGCCGGCACGATCGGCAAAGCCGCCACCGGACAAGTGGAGTGGCTCCTGGCGCTCTCGCTAGTCACCGGCGCCCTGCCCGGCGCCCGTCTCGGCGCCGTGGTGGGTCACCGCCTGTCCGTGCGGACGCTAGGCTGGGCGTTGGGAACCCTGATCGGGATGGTCGCGCTGAAGATGTGGTGGGATATCCTGAGGACCTAGGCAACAGGGATGACCGTGGGGCTTCGGCGGACAGACCAGCCGCCGCTGCTGGACGCGAGGGGGCGAGGCGGGGCAAGAGGAATGGCCAGGGGCAGAATCGAACTGCCGACACACGGATTTTCAGTCCGTTGCTCTACCAACTGAGCTACCTGGCCTAGGTCAAACAGGAGAAGAACTTAGCGGGCTGTCTGGTGCAGTGGCAGGGGCGTTGTTTGCCGCTGGTTTGCAATTGAAGCGCCTGGCCACGGCCCGGTCGAGGTCGGCCTCGTCGATGATGTTGTAGCGGTCGAACATCGCACGAGTCTTCCAACCGCACAGCCTCATGATCTCACTCTCAGAGACCCCCTTCCGCCTGAACTCACGCGCTGCCGTGCGCCGCAGGTCGTGCACGAGCATCCCCTGCAAGCCGGCTCGCTTGCAGGCCGTCTTCCAGGCTGTGCGAAGGCTCCGAATGCGCTTCCCTTTGTTGTGGCAGACGAATAGAGGGCTGGATGATCCGGCTGTGACGATCGTCGCCCGGCCTGTGCGCTTCACTGGTAGGAAACGGCGCAGGCTACTGGTGGAGGTTCAGCCAGGTTCTACGACACCCGTGGGTCTTGGGCAGCGTTGCCATGACATGGCTCCGTCACTCACTTGTTCAGAGCTTCCCTAGCGGCACTGCGGAATCTCTGGCTACGTACTCCAATGG
>DASWGV010000013.1:0-8233 GCA_036393515.1 Gemmatimonadales bacterium
GCCTGGTGTCGCTGTTCATTCTCGAGGCGGTGCCGGTCGTCGTGGCGGGCGGCCTGTTCGGCACGGCGCTCGCGTGGCTCGGCGCGTCGACCTTCGGGGACGTCCTGGTGTCGTCGGTCAACCTGGCGTGGATCGACCTTCGGCTCGACTGGAGGGTGCTGGCATTCGTGCTCGGCGCCGTCACGGTGAGCGGGCTCGTGGCCGGCGTGCTGCCCGCAGCGCGGGCGTGGCGGGTGAACGTCAGCGGAGCGCTCAAGGACGTGTCACGCAGCGTCGCCGGCGCCGGATCGGGGATGGGGCGCTTTACGCGCGGCCTGGTGATCGCCGAGGTCGCGGCATCGTGCGCGTTGCTGGTGACGGCCGGCCTGATGATCAAAGGTGTGCTCAAATTGCAGGCGATCGACCTGGGCATTCCGGCGGCCGAACTGATGACCGGGGAGGTCGAAATTCCCCGCGAGATCTATGCCTCGGCGGAGGCGCGCGTGCGGTTCTTCGAGGAGCTCGAGCGCACCGCCGCCGTGATTCCCGGCGTCACGGGCGTCGCATTCGCCTCGGACATTCCGGGTACCATCGGGTTCCGCCTGCCCTTCTCCGTGGAAGGGCGCGAAGAGCCGACGGCGCCGGTGGCGATGCTCACGGTGACGCCGGCGTTCTTCGACGTGTTGGGCGCGACGCTCCTGGCCGGCCGGGGCTTCCACGCGGGCGACCGGGCGGGCTCGGCGCCCGTCATCATCGTGAACCAGCGTTTTGCCGAGCGCTACTTTGCCGGCCAACCTCCGGTGAGCCGCGTCGTGGAGTATCGCGGTATGCCGCGTACGGTCGTGGGCGTGGCCCCCGACCTCCTGATGGGAGCCATCGACCAGCCGGGTGTGAACGGTGCGGGCGTGTATTTCCCCATGGCGCAGACGGGGCCGGCTTCGATGCAGGTGATCGTGCGAACCGCCGGCGATCCGTTGCGCGTGGCACCGCAGGTCCGCGCGGCCGTCGCGACGCTCGATCCATCCGTGGCCCTGATGGACGTGGGACGCATTGACCGGCTGATCGCGCGGGAGACCGCCGCGTTCCAAGTGCTGGGGGCGCTGTTCCTCGGCTTCGGCCTCGTCGCGCTGTTATTGGCGTCCATGGGGCTGTACGGCGTCATGGCCTTCACGATGCAGCAACGCACCCGCGAGTGGGGTGTTCGCATGGCGCTGGGTGCCACGCGGCAGGGGATCGTTGCGGCGGCGATGCGGCGCGGAGCGCTCGACTCAGGGCTCGGACTCACGCTGGGGTTCGTCATTGCCGGCATGCTGTCCATACCGCTGGCGCAGTTCTTCTATCAAGTGGAGCCCTGGGATGGGGCGGTCTTCGTCGTCATTGGCGCGATCCTCACGCTCACCAGCCTCATCGCGACACTGGTCCCCGCGCGGCGAGCCACGAGGCTGGATCCGTTGGGGGCGCTGCGTGAGGACTAGGGAATGCTGGTCGCGCACGGGGCGTCGCTCTCGCGGCCGTTGTGCTCAATTACCCACACGGTATATTTACCACCGGCACGTTTACCCCGGTCGCCGCTTACCCTGCATCCCTCGGGCGTTGTGATCGTATGAGCCTGCTCGAATTCCACGTCCTGCTTGCCCTCGCGCGCGGCCCGCTGTACGGCTACGCCATCAAGGACACCGTCGCGGAAGAATCCGGTGGCACCCAAACGCCCCGGGCCGGATCGCTCTACCGGGTGATCGCCCGCCTGATGACGTCGGGCCTGGTCAGGGAAACGGACCCCCGGGGCGACGTCCCCGCCCACCCGGGCCTGGAGCGGCGCTACTACGCGCTCACCGCCGCCGGGCGTCGGGCGCTGGCCGCCGAGGCAGGGCGACTCAAGCACACGGCCGCCGTCGCCGAGAAACGGCTGGGCGTGGCCCCGGGGCGCTCGTGAAACCCGCGCTCACCCGGCTGGTTCGCTTGTTCCCGGCCGCCTTCCGCCACCGGTTCGGCGCCGAGCTGGAAGAGCACGTAACCCGTGACTGGGAGGCGGCGCGCGCCCGCGGCCCGGGAACCGCCGTCTGGCATGCGCTCGGCATGGCCACCGACCTGGTGCGCTCGGCGCTTGCCGAGCGCTGGCGTCCGGCGTTCGCCGGGCAGGCGCCCACCACCATGAAAAAGGAACGCACCATGGGCATGACCATCGCCGACTGGCTCCGCGACCTGCGCCTTTCCATCCGCGGCCTCAAGCGGTCCCCGGGCTTCGCCGCCGTGAGCATCGGCACGCTCGGCCTGGCCATCGGCGCCACCACCGGGATGTTCAGCGTGGTCAACCGCGTGCTGCTGGATCCGTTGCCGTACGCCGACCCGGACCGGTTGATGGCCGTCCGCGGCACGGCTCCCGGATCGCAGCTGCCTGAAGAATTCGGCGTGGCTGCCGAGTTCTACATCCAGTACCGGGAACAGTCCAAGCTGGTGGAGGACCTGGCGGTATTCGGGATGGGAACGTCCACCCTGCGCGTGGGCGATCGGGTCGAGCGCATCCCGATGGCGTGGCCCACACCGAGCCTGTTCTCCACGCTCGGCGTCACCCCCATCCTGGGGCGCCTTCCGGTTCCGGAGGACGAGGACGTCACCGTGATCAGCTATGCCCTGTGGCAGACCTGGTTCGGCGGCGACTCATCGGTGATCGGCAACACCTACGACATCAGCTACGGCCGCCGCCAGGTGGTGGGCGTGATGGGGCCGGACTTTCGCTTCCCCAGCGACGGCACGCTTCTGTGGAACGTGGACGCCATTCGCGAGGCGGGCCTGGTCCCCGGGCGACTGGGGGGCCAGATGCTGGTGCGCGCCAGGCCGGGTGTGACGCCGGAGGCCCTCGCGGCCGAATTCACCACGCTCGCCAAGCGGCTGCCGGAGCGCTTCGGGGGTTCGGCGAACTACGCCAAGGTCATCGAGCAGTTCCGCGCCGTGGTCCGGCCGCTGGAGGAACAGATCCTGGGGTCGGTCGCCGGCACGCTGTGGATGCTGCTCGGCGCGGTCGCCATCGTCCTCATCATCGCGTGCGCCAACGTGGCCAATCTCTTCATGGTGCGCGCCGAGGGTCGCCACCGCGAGATGGCCGTGCGGCAGGCGGTGGGCGCGGGCCGCGCCCAGCTGGTCCGGCTGCCGCTCGCCGAGGCGGTGACGATCGCGCTCGCGGCCGGCGTGGTGGCGGTGGCGCTCGCCTGGGTGACGTTGCCGCTCATGGTGTCGGCCGCGCCGCCGGGAGTGCCGCGGATCGGCACCGTGGGGGTGGACGCCACCACCGTCGCGTTCACGGCGGCCGCTGCCATCGTGGCCGCACTGGCCTGCGGGCTGGTCCCGGCCATCCGTTCGTCCGCGCCCAACCTGTTGCGGCTGCGCGAGGGCGGCCGTGGAGCCACCCGCCACCGCCACTGGGGACGCGATGGGCTGGTGATCGCCCAGACGGCGCTCGCGCTGGTACTGCTGATCGGGTCGGGCCTGCTGCTCCGCAGCCATGCCAAACTGCGCAACGTCGATCCGGGATACGACACCAAGGACATCTTCACCTTCCAGTTCGCGCCGGAGCAGCCGGCGCTGCGAGACGCCGCCGACTGGACGGCGTTCCATCTGGCGTTCATGGATCGCCTGCTGGCGCTGCCCGGTGTCACGTCGGTGGGGATCATCGAGAACGTGCCGCTGGATGAGGGCGTGGGGATCGCGCCGTTCCAGGCCGAAGGGCAGGCCGCGGACCCGAACAGCGTCACCCGGCTCAGCTACACCTTTGCGGGGCCGGGGTATTTCGAGACCATGGGGATCGCGGTGCATGCGGGGCGGGCGTACACCCGGGCGGACGTCACCAGCGATTTCGGCGGCGCGGTGCTCAGTCAGAGCGCCGCCCGGGTGCTGTGGCCGGGCGAGGACCCGGTGGGCCGCCGGTTCAGGGCCAGCAGCGACAGCACCTGGAGCACCGTGATCGGCGTGGTGAGCGACGTGTTGCAGGGTGATTTCCGGGAGCAGGCCAGGCCGATGGTGTACTACCCTCTGCGCGCGGCCGACCCGCGCGACTATTGGCTCACGTCGCCGGCCTACGCGGTGCGCACGGCGCGCGCCAAGACCATCGCGCCGGAGATTCGCGCGCTGGTCAAGGAGGTGGCGCCGGAAGCGCCCATGTACCGGACGTTCACCATGGAGTTTCTCAGCCAGCGGTCCATGAACACGTTGAGCTTCACCATGCTGACCCTGGTGGTGGCCGCGTCATTGGCGCTGATCCTGGGCGTGGTGGGATTGTACGGCGTGCTGTCGTACGTCGTGGCCGAGCGCACGCGTGAGATTGGCGTGCGGATGGCGCTGGGCGCGGCGGCCGGGCAGGTGCGCCGCATGGTGGTGGCGCAGGGCGCCAGGGTCGTGGGGACCGGCGCGCTGATCGGGCTTGGGGTGGCCCTGGCGGCGACCCGGGCTCTGGGCGGGCTGCTGTTCGGGGTCCAGGCGTTGGACGTGGTGACGTTCGCCACCATGTCGGCGTGCATGGTGGTGGTGGGGATGCTGGCGAGCTACATGCCGGCGCGCCGGGCGTCGAACGTGGATCCGATCGAGTCGCTCAGGGGAGACTGAAGGGTAGGGAGGAGCGAGGCGTTGGCGGGGTGGCCGGTGCCCTATTTCCCCTCCATCTTCCCCCTCAACTCCTCCAGCCAGGTCTCCACCACGATCAGCTCACGGCCGCTCTGGCCGTCTTGCGCGCCAACGAGCCGGAACATCAGGAACCGTTGGCCGTCCGGAGCCACGTCGTAGGTTGCGGTCCCCTGTAACGGAATGAAGGGCGGCTGGCGAAACAACGTGGTGTGCGCTCCGGCCTCGAAAGCGGGAGTGGTCGTCACCGCAACCGAGACCATGTCTCCCTGGACGGTTCGGTAGAACAGCTCGCGGCCGTTCCGTGCCCACACTGGCTCCGCCCCACCTTCGGTCGAGATCTGCCAGCGTCCATCGTTGACGTTGGGGAACGGCTTCACATACACCTGGGCGACACCGGATTCCACCGACGCGTACGCCAACCAGCGCCCGTCCGGCGACAGCCGCGGGGAAACAAGCCCGGGAGTGGCCGGCAGAAGCTCCCGGGGCACGCTATCCGCGCCCGGACGCAGGACGAGAACGGCCTGTGCCGCCGTGCGGGCGATGAGCCACCTCCCGTCGCTCGACACGAAGCCCTCCTGCAGCACCTCCGGCATGTCGAGCAGGAACGCGGTCGAGCCGCTGCCATCGGCGCGCTTGGTGACGATACCGCCGGTCTCGCGGTCGGACAGGAAGATCACGGACCGTCCGTCGGGGGACCAGCGCGGACGGAAGTTGATCTGCCCATCGAACGTGAGGCGTTGCAGCGTGCCGCCGCGCACGGGTTTGATCCAGATGTGGGATCCCTCAGGCCCCACGATGCTCACCGCCAGGCGTGACCCATCGGGCGCCAACACCGGGCCGCTGGCCAGATTCGGTGTCAGCGTCCACCCCGGCTCGACGGGCGTCGCCCTGCCGGAGCGATCCACCCAGACGACCTCGGCCACTCGTTCGGCCACGGGACCACCTGTGAGGTAGACCAAACGTCCGGACGGTGACAGGGCAAAGTCCGGTCCGCGGACGGCGGCACTCACGCCACCGAACAGCGGCACGGTCTCGCCGGTGATCTGGAGTTGATCCTGATCGAACGGCGCCGCCATCACGGCGCCGTCGAACCGTACGAAGGTCAGGTGGCCGGTCGCCGCGTACCGGCCCAGCAGGCCGCGGACCAGCACGCGGGTTTGCCCGGTCCTGAGATCGACCACGCCAACGTCATCCTCTTCGCTGACCGCGTTATCGCCCCGCTGGATCGTCACCAGGACGCCCCTGCCGTTGGGAAGAACGTCTGGCCAGGCGTGCCGGGTCTCGCCCTTGGTTGAATCCGGGATGGAGAGGGACTCGATAGCACCTCCGGTAGCCGGGACCCGGGCCAGACCCCCGCCCGGCACCAGGCTGAAGTAGACGTAGCCGTCGGTGCCCCACGCGCCGCCCAGCCGGAATGCCGTCGAGTCCACGAGGGTCACAGGTGGCTCCCCGCCCAGGGAGACCACCTTGATCGCGCGAGCGCCGGTCGCGTTGATGTAGGCGACCCGCCGCCCATCGGGTGCAAAGAACGGCTGATGGGCGCCCACTGATCCCGGTAACGGCCGCGACTCCAGCTGATCCCGGGACCTCACCCACACCTGCGATCCACTGCCTTCAGTCGTGGGCCCGATGAACGCGATGTGGGAGCCATCGGGCGACAGCGTGAGCGATACGCCGAACTGGGGTTGTCCGGCGACCAGTTCGTTCAGCGTCAGGCTGTAGCGAATTACCGGTGCCGGCACCTCCGGAGCGGTCCGGAAAAAGCCCCACAGGGTCGTAAGGGTCAGGCCCGCCGCGGCCGCGGCGAAGGCGACCGTGCGCTTGTCCCACCCGGCGCCCGGTACGGTCACGCGCGTGCCCGTCACTGCGGTCGCCAGCGCAAACGCTGGGTTGTTGAGCGCCTCGGCGAAGGCTTTGGCACTGTCGAACCGATCGGCCGGCAACTTCTCCAGCGCCTTGGCCGTGGCGGCGGCCACGTGCGCCGGCACCGATTTCCGCAGGTCCGTCACCGGCCGCGCGTCGTCCGTCACGATCTTCATGATGATCTGCTGGGCCGACGACCCGACGTGCGGCGGGCTCCCGGTCAGCATCTCGTATATCACGCAGCCCAACGAGTAGACGTCGGAGCGGCTGGTCAACTCCTTCTCCGCCGTCGCCTGTTCGGGCGACATGTAGTGCGGCGTCCCCAGCGACAGGCCGGTCTCCGTCATCCGCCCGCCCGCGGCGGCGCTCACCGCCAGCGCGATGCCGAAGTCCGCCACCAGCGGCCGGCCATCCTGCAGCAGGATGTTCTCCGGCTTGATATCGCGATGGATCACGCCGTGCCGGTGCGCGTAGTCCAGCGCGTCCGCCGCATCGGTGGCGATCCTGACCGCTTCATCGATCCCGAGCTGCGTTTCCCGGTTCAGCTTCTCCCTGAGCGTCTCTCCCTCCACGAACGGCATCACGTAGAACAGAAAGCCTTCGGCTTCTCCCGAATCGAACAGCGGCAGGATGTGCGGGTGCTGGAGGTTCGCGGTGGTCTTGATCTCCTGAATGAACCGCTCGTGGCCCAGCACGGCCGCCAGCTCCGGGCGGAGCACTTTCACCGCCACCTTGCGGTCGTGTTTGAGGTCGTGGGCCAGGTAGACGGTGGCCATGCCGCCTTCCCCCAAATGGCGCTCGAACTTGTATTGGGCGGCCAGGGCCCCGGCGAGCTTCTCGGTGATGACGGTCATAGGGTACGGAGGGGTCTCGTCATGGGGGCGTAAGATGGCGTGGGCCAGGCGTGGGCGCGAGTCGGCCGGGGGAACCCCACGGGTTCTCGCCAGGTCCGGCTGAGTGCTTGGGGCGTGCACTCCGGGGGCAATCTCCCGGCGCCCGGTGGTGGTGTGGCTCCTGCTACCTGACGAACTCGGCGAGCTTGCGTAAGCGGAAGTTGGGGTTGCCGCCGAAGGCGCCTTGCAGCCAGCCGAGGTGTCCCGCGCCGTAGATCACCAGGACGCGCTCGTTGGGAGAGGCGATGAGCTGTACCACGTTGCTGTAGATCCGCATGTTGCGCCGGAACCAGTCGGAGACCAGATCGGCCCCGGCCCAGTCCCACGCCTCGCCGAACTGCGCCATCCGGTAGTAGGATCCCACGTCCTCCGCGACCCGCTCATCGGCGTTCATGTATAGCAACGTCTCCAGCACCGTGTGGGACGCGAGATACTCGTTCTGCGCCTTGACCTTGCCGCCGATCTCGTCCATCAAAGCGGTGAGCTCGTTCGACCGGCCACTCGCCTTGGCGTAGTTGGCCAGGTGCTGGAAGGGGAATTCCCGTCGGCATCTACCGGGTGGATCGCGGTGTGGCCCAGCTCCCTGGCCAGGCGGAAGCCCAGCTGCTCGATCTCGTTGCGGGTGAGCTCATGCGTGCCGGCCAGGTAGTCGGCATAGTCCCTGGCAATGCGAGTGTCGCCGGCCTGGCGTTCCACCACGATTTTTGTGGGGTTGAATTGCTTCAGCGCCGCGATGACCTGCCCGATCTCGGCCTGGCGCCGGGGCGCGAGTACATCGTCAGCCTGCATGTTGAAGATGTCGCGCCAGACCGAGCAGGCCGTGCTCGAAATCTGGTTAGTCCGAGCTTCGTCCCTTATGCAAGGAGCATCTCGCAATAAACCAA
>DASWGV010000014.1:0-2136 GCA_036393515.1 Gemmatimonadales bacterium
CGGATCTGCATGGTGTCGTCAATGATCCGCCAGCCCTGCTCCGAATTCCACATCTTGGCCATGGCGGCTTCCAGCCGGATGTCGAACGCGCCCTTGTCAGCCATGAGGGCGGCAAGCTCGGCCACGGCTTCCATGGCGAACGTGGTCGCCGCCATCCGGCCCAGCATCTGGGCCACGGCGTCGTGCTTGCCCACCGGCTGACCCCACTGCACTCGTTCCTGACAGAACCGGCGCGCCACGTCGAGACAGGTCCGCGCCGCGGCCGCCGAGACGGCCGGCACGGTGAGGCGGCCGGTGTTCAGCGTAACTAGCGCGAGCTTGAGACCTTTGCCCTCGGCTAACAACAGGTTCTCGCGGGGGACGCGCACATTGGTCAGCCGGATCACGCCGTTTTCAATGCCCTTGAGACCCATGAAATGGCAGCGGTGCACTACCTGAACGCCGGGCCATTTGCATTCGACAATGAACGCGGAGATCGCCTTGGGCCCCGTCTTGGCCATGACCACCATGATGTCGGCGATGGTCCCGTTGGTGCACCACAGCTTCTCGCCGTTCAGGATGTACGCCTGGCCGTCCGGGGTCAGCTCGGCGGTGGTTTCCATGCGCGCGGGGTCGCTGCCCACGGAGGGCTCGGTCAGCGCGAAGGCGCTGATCTCGCCGCGGGCCAGGCGGGGCAGGTACTTCTTCTTCTGCTCCGGCGTCCCGAACAGCTTGAGCGGTTGCGGCACGCCGATGGACTGGTGCGCCGAAAGCAGGACGCCGATGGACGCTTCGTGCGTGGCCGCGAGGGAGACGGCCTGATTGTAGCTGGTTTGCGAGAGCCCCAGCCCGCCGTACTCCTGGGGGATCTTGATGCCGAAACACCCCAGTCGCTTCAGGCCTTCGATCACTTCGGGCGGGATCTTGGCGTTCCGGTCAATGGCTTCGGCGTCCACGTGGTCGCGCAAGAAGGCCCCGAGCTTTTCCAGGAACGGCCTGGCCCGTGCCTCTTCCGCCGGATCGATTTCAGGATACGGGTGGATCAGCTCCAGCCGGACCCGTCCCTCGAACAGCTCCCGCACAAAGCTCGGCTGGGTCCATTCCGTCTGCCGCGCCGCCTCGGCCACCTCGCGCGCTTCATGTTCGCTGACCGTCGCGGGCCCTCGGGCAGGCGCCCGGCTCTCTTTGGTTTCCGTCCCTGTCGTCATCGCGACCGCCCAGTCACAAGTGGGTGGGAGGGGAGCCCGTGCCGCCGGCGGCGCCACGGGGACCCTGTCAATATGGTAGGGGCCGGCGGACACACGCCACTCTCCGTCATCGTCCAGCTTCCCGGCAACGCGGGACGGCTCTACTATTACCGGGTCATGACCGCCGCCGCCCCGCCCACGTCGCCGTCGCCCGAAGCCCTGTATCCCTCTCGCGCCGCCGCCGGTGCCATGCTGGGCCGCCTGCTGTATCAGCGTACCACCCCGCCGGTCGTGTTGCTGGGTGTGACGCCCACCGGCGTCGAAATCGCCGCGAACGCCGCCCAGGCGCTGAGCTGTCCCTTCGACGTGATCATCGGCGCGCACGTCCGCGTCGATGGGCTGGGCCTGGTGGGCGCCATTGCCGAGGACAGCGACGCCGTGACCGATCCTCAATTCAATCCCAAGTTCGACACCCTCGACCACCTGAACGAGGCCATGGACCGCGCCCGCCGGGCGGTGAAGACCGAGCGCCTCCTGTTCCGTGGCCAACGGCCGCTCCGCAGCGTGGAAGGGATCAACGTCGTGATCGTGGAAGGCCAGCTCACGTCGCCGTGGAAGGTGCTGGCGGCGGCCCGGGCCATCCAGCAGGCGGGCGCGGAACGCGTCTACCTCGCGGCCGCGGTCGCGACCAATCAGGCAAAAGAGCGTATCCGGGCCCACCGGTTCGACCTGGTGTGCCCGACCGTCCTGCTGGATGACGCCGGGCACCCGCGGCCCTTCGGCGACCCGCAGGATCCCAGCGCGGAACGCCTCCGCAGCATCGTTGTCGCCCGGCAAGCGGCGTAGAGCGGTGAACCGACGGACCGACGGAAGGGCAGGTCCGGTTCGGGCACTTGGCTTCAGAGAAGGACTCGCATGTCCGTCCCGCCGTCCGTCGGTCCGTCTCCGTCCGTCTGTCTTGTCCGTCCCC
>DASWGV010000015.1:0-14001 GCA_036393515.1 Gemmatimonadales bacterium
GGGCGCCGGACTGGGCTACCCCAAGCTGAATGATCCGATCTACGTTCTGCGGGTCAGCGGCGAGTGCGCTCGCAGCGCGGGCGATGGCGCCCGTATCGGCTTGGGAACGGTATTCGACCCCGGCGGGTGAGCGGTACTGCAGGGATTGGCCGTGGACCGGTCTGGCGGCCATTGAGGCCACGAAGAACGTCGCAACCACGGTCCATCGTCCCCACATCGTCATAGGGTGCTCCGGGGAAATGGTGAACGGCGCCGCACCAGCGTCGGTTTCAAGCGCTTGATGGACCGCGGCGGTCGGGGCGTCGCTCGGCGGACGCGGGATCAGCGGAGTCATGGTACCTCCTGGGCTCGCTTGAGCTGTGTGAGACGACATGAGATCGCCGGCATGGCCAACCTACCGGCCCGCTGGTCCCTCGGCCAGCTGCCGCTCGGCATCAGACTGCCGTCCTATCGGCTCAACCTGATAATATCCCCCACGGACTCGCGGGAGTCGCTGCGCCGGTGGACCGCTCGCCAACCAGGAGGACGGTTACATGCTGAAAGAGTTCAAGGAATTCGCCATGCGGGGTAACGTGCTGGACCTGGCCGTCGGGATCATCATCGGGGGCGCGTTCGGCACCATCGTCAAGAGCCTGGTGGACGACATGCTCATGCCGCCCATTGGCCTGGCACTGGGCGGCGTGGACTTCTCCAATTTCTTTCTGGTGCTCAAGGAAGGATCCGTCGTCGCGCCCTATGCGGCGCTGGCGGACGCCAAGGCCGCGGGAGCCGTGACGGTCAACTACGACATGTTCGTGAACGCGGTGATCAGCTTCCTGATCGTGGCGTTCGCGGTCTTCCTGCTGGTGCGCGGGGTCAATCAAATGCGGCGGAGGGAAGCCGCGCCGACGGCCGCGCCCACCAGCAAGAACTGCCAGTTCTGTTTCACCGCCATTCCGCTCCAGGTCAAGCGGTGTCCTCATTGCACCTCCCAACTCGCGGCCGCGTGAGGAAACTCCGATGACGCATGGTTGTGGGCCATGGACGGGAGCGGTGCTGCTGCTGGTCGCGAGTGCCATACAGGCGCAGGAGCCCCCGAACGCACTGAAGGCGGTGGTGGACGTCGGCCTGATCAACGTGGCCGGCAACACCCAGATCACCACCTTCAACGTAGGGGAGCAGATCGCGTATACCGCGGGGCGGTGGGTCGTAGCGCAGGCTTTCGCGGTGGTCTACGGCCGAACCGGCGGCGTCACGACGGCGAGCCAGTGGAAAGGCGGCGTGCGGGGTGATCGGAAGTCCGGAGAGCAACTCTCGGTGTATGTCTCGGGAGGATTCGAACGCAACACTTTCGCGGGGATTGACCGGCGGTTCGACGAGGCAGCCGGGGTGGCGGCCCTGCTGGTGCAGACCGACCGGGACGAGTTGGCGCTCGAGGCCGGTGGCTCCCTGAACCAGCAGCGGAGCACTGCCGGCGTAAGCGCGGACTTCGTTGCGGCCCGCGGTGCGGCCCGGTTTCGGCACGGGTTCGGCGAAAGGGCCTTCTTCCAGCAAGCGATGGAGATCCTGCCCAACCTGGATCAGACCGATGACCTTCGCCTGAACTCCGAGAGCCAGCTGGTGGCGCCGCTCTCCACGCGTATCGGTCTCAAGCTGTCCTACGTCATTCGGTTCGACAATCTTCCCGAGCCTGGCTTCCAGGAGACCGATCGGATACTCACGGCAGGGGTGCAGATCGTCCTCTAAAGGGGCCGGTCCGCCTCCGTGATCACATCCAGGCGGACAGGGGTACGGTGCGCTTCAGCGCACTGGGCCGCTTGCGGAACCACGACAGCAAGAGCAGCATCTCGTCGAGATCAGACGGGTCCAGAACCTCCGGCGCCGGCTGGCTGGCGTGCTCGGCCACCAGGGCGCGGAAGGCCTCACGCTCAATCGGCGTATGCGGTGCCGGCGCGGAGGCGCACACCGTGGCCCGGCGAATGACGTACACCCGCTCGTCACCGTGCGCCCCGGGGTCGGAGTAGACGAACGTGAGCATCTCCACGCCGGTGCGCGCCCGTGTGGCCGCCGCCAGCAGCCACTCCAGAGCTTCGAAGCGCTCGCGCCACCACGTGGCGCGCTCGAACGCGCTCTGCTCGCTCGCGGCCGCCATTTCGGTGACGACTCGGTCCAGGGGCACCAGGCTCCGGCCCTCCAGAAACCCCATCGCCGCGTCCACCCGCCGCTGGTACTCGTGGTCGGTGACCAGGCCGGCGCACGGCCCGGTACAGGTGCCGAAGTCGTAGCGCATGCAGGCCGCCCGCCGAGCGCCGAAGAGATCGCCCTGGTCCGGATATACCACGGGCATGCGTAACGCGCAGTCGCGGAGGCCCAGCAGGTCGTTCAGCACGCGGATGGTCTCGGTCAGGCGCGAGGCGCCACGGAACGGGCCGTAGTAGCGCATCCCGTCATCGCCGGCGGAGCGGGACACAAAGACCTTGGGCGCGGGTCCGCCGGAGACCTTCACGAACGCCACGTTGTACCGCCGGTTCATCTGCACGTTGAACAGCGGCCGGTATCGCTTGATTTGGCGAAGCTCGCCTAGAGCAGCGGCGAACTCGGAGGGGCAATAGTCCCAGGCAATGTCGGCGGCCGCGCGCACAATGCGACCGGCCTTGTCGTCCTGTTGGGCCCGCCGGAAGTACGACAGGAGCCGGAGGCGCAGGCGTTTGGCCTTGCCCACATAGATCACCCGGCCCGCCGGATCCGTCATGCGGTAGACCGCGGGCCGGTTCTCCGTTAACGCGGCGACGCGGCGGCGCAGGTGTCCCGGATCCGTGAGCGGCAAGGCGAGGGCGGTCACGCGCCTCCCCAGCGGCCGCGGGCGTAGTCGTGCAGGGTCAAGAACTTTTCGTACACCACCAGACCCTTGCGCTTCCGTCCCAGCTCCGCGAACAGCTCCCGCAGCCGGCCTCGGCGGGTGGCGTAAAACCGGAAGGTCTCGGCGAAATCTTCTTGGGGATGTGTCGCCGCGTACGCCGAGACGTAGTCCACCAGGGTGGTCGCCACGCGGCGGCGCTGGAAGTCCACCCAGGTGTCGTCCACGCCCCGGTAGGCCTTGTCCACTTCGCCGAACGCGCGGCGGAACCGGTCCGAGCGGGTCCAGTGCCAATTGTGGTACAGGTAGCTGTGGCCCAGCTCGTGGGCCAGCAGGCCGATCAGCATGGTCCAGGGGATCTCGTCACGTTTCCGCCGGCCGACGACATATTGTTGGTCAATCTCGACAATCTTGGGCCAGCGTGGATCCACCCCGGAAACGCCGGGGCGGAGCAGGACGCGGTATCCCCAGGGCCGGATGCGGGACACCAAGAGCAGGCGACGGACCCGCGTGAGCGCTTCCGGGATCAGGTCTTGGCCGGAGGCGTCCTTGCCGCACCAGGGACAGACGTTCATCCAGTCGTTCACGCCGCGTCCGCACCGCGGGCAGTCGCCTTCAAAATGCTCGTCGTCGCTCCACTGCTGCGGGCGGCCGCACCACGGGCAGTACGGCATGGGGTACTCCACGCCGCCCCCGCAACCCCAGTCGCACCAGGCGTGAAAGGTGAATCCCTTGGGGGCCTTGAGCGGCTCCTCCGCCGAGTGGCCTTCCTCGTAGATGTCGGTGCGGCACCAGGGGCAATAGCAGAAACGGTCCGAGACGATCCAGCCGCACCGGTAACACTCCGCCCCCGTGGCCCCGGCGATATCACGCCAGCGCTGCTCCCGCCCGCAGTTGGGACAGTACGGCCAGTAGCGCCGGAGCTCGTGGCCGCAGACGCAGCGCAGCTCCGGCCTGGGAGCCGCCACCCGCCGTCGCTTACGCCTGGCGCCCATACCGCTTCACGGCCTCGTGCAGGATGCGCTCAATGAACGCTCCGTAGCTCATGCCCACTTTCTCGGCGGCGTTCGCCAGGTCGTGGCCGTAGCTGATGAACGGATTCGCGTTGGCTTCGATCACCCAGATCTCCCCGTCGGCGGCGAGCCGCACGTCGAGCCGGGCGTAGTCCCGGAGCCAGAGCGCGCGGTAGGCCGTGCGGCAGATCTCGCTCAGGCGCGCCTTGGTGGCCCGCGCGATCGGCCGGGCAAAGATGTTACGGATGCCCTTCCGCTCGCGGTATCCCGCGTCCCACTTGGCCAGACGGGTGGCGATGCGCTCCTCGGGCTTGGTGCGGCGCTTGTCGAACACCATCTCCACGATCGGCAGGACGGTCACGTCATCCCCGTTGCCGATCAGCCCCACGTACAGCTCCCGCCCGTCCACGAACTCCTCGGCGATGGCGGGCTGGGTGAACCGCTCGTGGACGAACGCCACGCGCTCCGCCAGGGCGGTCGCGTCCCACACCATGGAGGCGCCGGAAATGCCGAGCGAGGCGTCTTCCTGCAAGGGCTTGACGATGAGCGGGAACCTCAACTCCGGCGCTCGGGACACCGTCTCGTCCAGCCGATAGGTGGCGAAGCCCGGCACGGTGATGCCGTGGAAGGCGAGCACCTTCTTGCTCATCGCCTTGTTGCGCGTGGTGAGCAGCGCGAGGGGAGGAGAACCGGTGTAGCGGTAGCCGTCGGCCTCGAACAAGGCGGGGAAGAGGTAGTCCAGGCCGGTATCCTGGTGGTATCCCTCGGCACAATTGAACACCATGTCGGGCGCAAAACTGCGCAGGCGCTCGAGCAGGCGCGCCAGGTCGTCGCGCACGCCAACCATGCGGACGTCGTGGCCGCGCTCCAGCAGCGCCGCCATGATCTCGTACTCCGCCTCCTCGACGCCCTTCTGCGCCTGGCGGACAAAGTCCTCGTGCTCCCAATCCACGTACGGCGTGTCGAACACCACCGCGACCTTCACGTGGGTCCCTGGCACCGATAGCAGAAGGTGGTGGCGCGGCCGTCAATGGCGTGCGTGGTGGCGAGCCGGGTGCCGCACACCAGGCACGGCTCTCCGCCGCGGCCGTAGACGGCGAGGGCCGCCTGGTGCTCGCCCCGCTGGCCGGTTCCGGTGCGGTAGTCCCGTACCGTGGTGCCGCGATGGGTCACGGCCTCGCGCAGGACATCCAGCACGGCTGCGTGCAGCCGGCGACGCGCCGCCGGGCGCAACCGGTTGGCTGGAAGCGACGGGTCCACCCGCGCCTTGAACAAGGCCTCGTTGGCGTAGATGTTGCCCACCCCCGCGATGCGGCGCTGGTCCATGAGCACCTTCTTGATCGCTTGTCGCGTACCGCGGAGGCACGCTGTGAAGCGCGCGAGATCAAAATCGGCGGCCAGCGGCTCCGGCCCAATGCGCGCAGTATAGGAGCGCCAACCCGCCTCGTCCAAGAGCAGCACCGTACCCAGCCGTCGCACGTCACGGTAGACCACGGTGCGCCCGCGCCCCAGCGATGCTTCCAGCACGGCGTACCCGTGCTGGTCGGCCGGCAGCCGGCGCGCGTACACCACGACCGACCCCGTCATCCCCGGTTGGATGATCAGCCGGTGCCCGGAAGCCAGGCGGAGAACCACATGCTTGGCGCGCCGGGTGACTTCGACAATCCGGTTGGCGCGTAGCCTGGCGAGCAAGCGGGCCCGGCTGACACCACGGAGCACGTCCGTGGCATGGAGGCGTGGGCGTTGGAGCGTGCGGCCCACGAGCCGCGGGCGCAGCTCGCGGACGATGGTCTCGACCTCAGGCAGCTCCGGCACGCGCCGCGTCGCGCCAGCCAATATCCCGGCGGAACTGGCGGCCGGTGAAAGTCACGGTTGCCGCCAGGCGGCGGCTTCTTTCGGCCGCGGTAGGCACATCGGCTGCGAGTCCGGTGGCGCACATCACCCGCCCACCGGCCACGCGCAGGGTCCCATCCGCGTCGGTCGCCGTGCCGGCGTGAAACAACAAGCTGTCCTCCGGAAGCGCGGCCGGCAGGCCGACCACGGCGCCTCTTTCCGGAGCGTCTGGGTAGCCTTGTGCTGCCAAGACCGTCGTCACGGCGGCACGGGCGGCAGTCAAACGGCGGGCGTCGGGCCGCCAGACTTCTCCCCGCGCGATGCTCCAGAGATGGCCGCTGAGATCGTCGTCCAGCGCCGGCAACACTGCCTGGGTCTCGGGATCGCCGAAGCGGCAGTTGAACTCGAGGACGCGCGGCTGGCCGTCCGGGCTGATCATCAAGCCGGCGTACAGGAGTCCACGATAGGGCACACCTGCGGCTGCCATCGCGGCGAGCGTTGGTTTGAGGATTGCCCGCTCGATGGCATCGAGCAAGGAGTCGGTGACGAACGCCACGGGGGTGTAGGCGCCCATGCCCCCAGTGTTGGGTCCCGTGTCGCCCTCGCCCAGCCGCTTGTGATCCTGCGCCGGCGGCAGGGTGAGCCACCGCGCGCCATCGGTCAGTACCAAGACGGACAGTTCTTCCCCTTCGAGGAATTCCTCCACCATCACCTCACGGCCGGCGTCGCCGAGCTTCCCGGCCAGCAGCGCCGAAGCGACCTGAGTCGCCTCGGCACGCGTGGCACAGACTACCACGCCCTTGCCCGCGGCGAGCCCTGACGCCTTGATCACCAGGGGCTCGGCGTGCGCCGCAATGTAGAGTTTCGCGGCCGCGAAGTCGGTGAACGCCCGTGCAGAGGCGGTGGGCACGCCAGCCCGCGCCATGATGGACTTGGCGAACACTTTGGACGACTCGATGCGCGCCGCCGCGGCGGTCGGGCCGAACGCGGCGATGCCAGCCGCGGTGAGGTGATCCACCAGGCCGTCCGCCAGGGGCGCTTCGGGGCCGACGACCACGAGGTCAATGTGGTGAAGCCGGCAGGCCTCGGTGAGGGCGTCGTGCCGGTCTACCGGAATCGGGAGGTTGGTGCCCAGTGTGGCGGTGCCGGGGTTTCCCGGGGCGCAAAACACCACGGCGGCCCGAGACAGCGCCCAACACAGGGCGTGCTCCCGGCCGCCGCCGCCGACCACGAGCACTCTCACTGCTTGGTGGCGCCTTTGAACGCGTCGGTGAACGCGCGGGCGGCGCGCCTGGCGGCGTCGGCCACGTCGTCCACGGTCTTGCGGGCCTCGGACGCGTAATGCGCGGCTGCCTCACCGAAATCTTGTTGCAGCGGGCGGTCCTGCTCAGAACCCCGGCGCACGTACTCTCCACTGAGGATCTTGGCATAGACGCCGGCGTCAATCCAGCGTTTCAGCTCCGCCGCGCGCAGCGTGTTGAAGGGATGCGTGGCGCCCAGCGTGTTGAGAATCTTGTAGATCGTGTCCAGCGCGCCACCCCGCTCCTCGTATTCGGCGGCCTGCTGCATGAAGGCGTTGAGGTCCATGTCCTTGAGGTTGCCTCCGCCCGCCAGCTTCAGGAACACGCGCATGGATGCCGGAGGGTCCTGGCTGGCCAGCAGTCCGGCGCGGTCGGCGGACAGCTCGCTTTTCCGATACCACTCCAGCAACGCGAGCTTGATGGGAAGCAGCGCGATGCCCGCCAGGAACGGCAGGTTTTGGAACCCCAATTCGAGCAGCAGGATGAGCACGGTGCGGTACAGCGAGTGGCCGCTCATCACGTGTCCCAGCTCGTGTCCCAACAGGACGCGCAGCTCGTCGGTATCGAGCAGGCCCACCGCGCCCGAATTGAGAATAATGAAGGGACGATCCACCCCAACGGCGCCGGCATTCACCAGCGGCGTTTGCGTGACATAGACCTCCGGGGCCTCCGGCCAATCCATGGTGGCCGTGGCCTCGGTCATCAGCGCGTGGAGCGTGGGGAATTGGGTCGGGCCCACCCGCACGGCGTTGGCCTGAAACAACAGGCGGATGCCGCGCTCGCCGAACGTTCCCACGATCTTCCGCACCGCTTCGTCGAACCCCGGAATGGCGCGCAGAGTCTGAAGCGCGGCGCGGTCCGAGGGGTGTTCCCACGAAACCGGGGCGATGGCCGGCAGGGCTCGGCGC
The DNA here is from genome assembly GCA_036393515.1 of Gemmatimonadales bacterium. Taxonomy (GTDB): domain Bacteria; phylum Gemmatimonadota; class Gemmatimonadetes; order Gemmatimonadales; family GWC2-71-9; genus JACQHC01. The sequence goes on from DASWGV010000015.1 coordinate 7,892, forward strand.
GGTCGGGGAGCGGGCAGGCTGGTTGGGTCGGTCATGGTGGTCTCCGGGTGCGGGAAAGGCGCCCTATCGTACGGCCCCCCACAGGTGCGGTTTCACTTCGCTACGCCGACCGAGCGAGGGCCAGCGCCTGGTCCAGGTCCGCCTGGAGGTCCTCCACATCCTCGATTCCCACCGAAAGGCGCACCAGCCCATCGCTTAAGCCCATGGCCTCCCGCATCCCCTTGGGGACACTGGCATGGGTCATGGACGCCGGGTGGCCAATCAGGCTCTCGACCCCGCCCAGCGACTCGGCCAGGGCGAAGATCCGGGTTCCCTCGGCGAACGCCCGCGCCCGCGCGGCCGATCCCAGCTCGAGCGAAATCATCCCGCCGAACCCGCCCATCTGTCGGCAGGCCAGATCGTGCTGCGGGTGATCCGGCAGGCCCGGGTAATACACCCGTTCCACCGCGGGATGGTTGGTGAGCCATTGGGCCAGGCACCGGCCGGACGCGTCGTGCTGCCGCATCCTGAGCGCCAGGGTCTTGGTTCCACGCAGGGCCAGCCAGCAATCGAACGGTCCCGGCACCGCGCCCGCGGCGTTCTGAAGAAACGCCAGGCGGTCGGCCACGTCGTCACGGGTGGTGACCACCGCCCCGCCCACCATGTCGCTGTGACCGTTCAGGTACTTGGTGGTGGAATGCAGCACCACGTTGGCGCCCAGCTCCAGGGGACGCTGGAACACGGGCGTGGCGAACGTATTGTCCACCACCAACAGGAGGTCTCGCGCCGCCGCGATCTGGCCGACGGCGCCCAAGTCCGTCAGTCGCATCATCGGGTTGGACGGCGTCTCGATGAAGACCATGCGGGTCGGGGGCGTGAGGGCGGCCTCGACGGCGCCCGCATCCCGCGTGTCCACGAAGCTGAACGTCAGGCCCAGGCGTTCAAAGACATGGGTCATCAAGCGGTGGGTGCCACCGTAGACGTTCTCGCCGCAGATCACGTGGTCCCCGGCCGACAGCAACTTGAGGACCGTATCGGTGGCGGCCAGACCTGAGGCGAAGGCAAACCCGTGCCGTCCTCCCTCAAGGGCTGCAATGTTGCGTTCCAGCGCGTCGCGCGTGGGGTTCCTGGTCCGGGCGTACTCGAACCCCTTGTGGCGGCCCAGGCCCGGCTGGACGTAGGTCGAGGTCTGGAAGATCGGCGTCATGATGGCGCCGGTCACCTCTTCGGGAGCCTGTCCGGCGTGCACCGCGCGGGTGGACAGTCGGAGACGCAGGTCGTCGTCGGAAACGCGGGTCATGATCGGTGGCGTGCGGCGAGTGGGTGCCGGAACCTACACGCGGTGTTGGAGCAGCGGCAAGCGACTGGCTGGCGCGTAGGGTGGCGCGTAGGTTTGGGGCCATGAACGCGGCCCAGGTGAAGTGTCTGATCGTGGACGACGAGGCGGCCTTGCGGCGCGTGCTGATGCGAACCCTGCAAGGCGCCGGTTACGAGTGTTCCGAGGCGGCCTCCGGCGTGGAGGCCATGCGCCTGCTCGAGGGCCAGCGGTTCGAGCTGGTCCTGTCCGACATTCAGATGCCCGAGATGGACGGCGTCGCGCTGCTGAACGGTGTGCGCGAGCGCTGGCCCGAGACGGCCGTGGTGATGCTGACGGCGGTGTCGGACGTACACATGGGCGTGGCCTGCCTCCAGGCGGGGGCGTTCGACTACATCACCAAACCGTTTCAGTTGGAGGAAGTGCGGGCGCGCGTGGCTCAGGCGCTGGACAGACGGCGTCTGGTGCTGGAAAACCGCGCGTACCAGGCGCACCTGGCGGACATGGTCGAGCAACAGGCGCGGCGCATTGAGGAGCTGTTTCTGGAGGGCGTCCAGACGCTGGTGCACGCGCTCGAAGCCAAGGATCCCTACACCCGGGGTCATTCCGCGCGAGTCGCATCCTACGCGGGCAAGACCGCGCGGGCGCTGACCCTGGACGATGCGGACGTCCAGATCGTAGAGCTGGGAGCGGAGTTGCACGATATCGGCAAGATCGGGGTGCGGGAGGCGGTGCTCCGGAAAGCCGGGAAGCTGACGCGCGAGGAGTACGAGCACATCATCTCCCACACCGTGATCGGCGCCCATATCCTCGATCCGCTGCTCAAGCATTCGCCGCCGGCGCTGTCCATTGTACGCTCCCACCACGAGCGGCTGGACGGCGCAGGCCTGCCCGATGGGCTGCGGGGTGATCAGATCCACCTCTTTGCCCGGATCGTCTCCGTGGCGGACTCGTTCGACGCCATGACGTCAGAGCGGCCCTATCGGCCGGCGCGGCCCGTGGCGGACGCATTGGCCGAGCTCGAGGCCGGGCGCGGGGCGCAGTACGACCCGGCGGTGGTGGACGCGTTCCAGGGGGTCTGCGCCGGCGCCGACGTCCTTCCGCTCCCCACGCCTCGAGTGACCCGGCGTCGCATTCCGGAGCGCCTGGCGGCCGGGTCCCTCCCGGAGGCCCGCCGCTAGGCACTAGCTTCCACGCCGTGCACAGCGGCTTGATGGTCTCGGTGTCCGGCGTGCGCGGGATCGTCGGCACCGACCTGACCCCAGAAATCGTTGCCCGGTACGCGGCTGCGTTCGGTACCTTGCTGGCCGGCGGCCGGCCCGCCCTTCGCGTCGTGCTCGGGCGGGATGCCCGGACGTCCGGGGCGATGTTCGCCGCCGCGGCGCAGGCCGGGCTTCAGTCCGTCGGGGCGGAGGTGATTGACTGCGGGGTGGTGCCCACTCCCACCGTGCAGCTCGCGGTCGAACACCACGGTGCCGCGGGCGGCCTGGTGATCACGGCGAGCCACAATCCCATCGAGTGGAACGCGCTGAAGTTCGTGGGGGCGGACGGGATCTTCCTCGACGCCGGGCAAGGTGCGCGCCTGCGCGACCTGGTCGAGACGGAACCCCTTCCCCGCCAGGGCTGGGACGGTCTCGGCTCGGCGTCCCACGACGGCGAGGCGGTGGCGCGTCACCTGGCCGGTGTGCTGGGCCTCCCGTGCGTGGATGGGGCGGCGATTCGGCGGCGCGCCTTCTCGGTGGCGCTCGACTGCGTGCGCGGTGCCGGCGGGGTCATCATGCCGGCCCTGCTGGAAGGCCTGGGCTGCCGGGTCGCCGGCATCAACTTGGAAACCGACGGCCGGTTTCCCCGGCCACCGGAGCCGGTGCCCGAGAACCTGGGCGACCTTGGGACCCTGGTACGGCGGAGCAAGGCCGATCTGGGAATCGCCGTAGACCCGGACGTCGACCGCCTGGCGTTGGTGGACGAGACCGGGACGCCGATAGGGGAAGACTACACCTTGGCGTTCGCGGTGCGGGCGGTCCTGGGCCAACCGGCGCGGGCTCCGCACGCCGGTGCTGGGCCGGTTCGCCGCCCCGTGGTCGTGTGCAATCTGTCCACCAGCCTGGTGGTGGAGGACGCCGCTCGGGACTGTGGGGCAGACCTGCGTCGGGCTCCGGTGGGGGAGGTGCATGTGGCGCGCGCCATGATTGCGGCGCAGGCGGTCATCGGTGGAGAGGGGAACGGCGGCGTGATGCTGCCCGCGCTGCACGTGGGTCGGGACGCACCGGTCGCCGCCGCGCTGGTGCTCCAATTGCTGACGAGGGCCGGCAAACGAGTGAGCGAACTGGTCGAGAGCACGCCTCGGTACGCGATTGTGAAGGCGAAAGCCCCCCGTGGCGCAGACCTCGGCGTGCTCTATCAGGCGTTGCAGAAGCTGAGCGGCGCCAGCCTGGATCGGTCGGACGGGTTGCGATTGGCCTGGTCGGAGCCGAGCCGGTGGCTGCATGTCCGCCCGTCCGGGACTGAGCCGATTGTGCGCCTGATTGCCGAGGCGCCGACGGCGGCGGAAGCGGGAGGGCTCATTGACGAGGCAACCAGGGCGTTAAACGCCGCCGGCGTGCCGGCGTAGGGGAAAGGCGACCGATGTGCGGGATTGTGGGATACGTGGGCCGGCGGGACGCGGCGCCCCTGGTGCTCGAGAGCCTCAAGCGCTTGGAGTACCGCGGGTATGACTCGGCGGGCCTCGCCGTCGTGGGACGAGGCGGGCTCACGGTGGAGAAGGCGGCCGGCAAGATCTCCGTGCTGGAGCAGCGCCTGAACGGCCGACTTCCGCAGGGTTCCACGGCGCTGGCACACACCCGCTGGGCCACGCACGGCGTGCCTTCGGACACCAACGCCCATCCCCACACGGATTGTGGCGGTACCATCGCGCTGGTTCATAACGGCATCATCGAGAACGCCGGACCCTTGAGAGCGGCGTTGATCCGGCGGGGCCATCGCTTCCGATCCGAGACGGACACCGAAGTGCTGGCACACCTCATCGAGCAGCACTACTCCGCCTCGCTGGAGCTGGCGGTGGCGGCGGCCCTGAAGCAGGTGGAGGGCACCTACGGGATCGCGGTGGTCTCCACCCGGGAGCCCGACACCCTGGTCGCCGCCCGGCAAGGCTCCCCGCTGCTGATCGGCATAGGCGAGGGCGAGCACCTGGTGGCGTCGGACGCCTCCGCGATGCTCCAGCACACCCGCACCGTGGTTTACCTGGACGACGGCGAGATCGCCGTCCTCTCCCCGGACGGCTACCGGGTGACCGATCTGGAGACCGAGCCGGTGGACAAGGTGATCAGCACGGTGGAGTGGGACCTGGCCACGGTGGAGCGCGGCGGGTACGAGCACTTCATGCTCAAGGAAATCATGGAGCAGCCGGAGAGCGTGCGGACCACGCTGCGCGGCAGGCTGCTGGAGGACGCCGGGGATGCCCGGCTGGGCGGCCTCAATCTGAGCGACGAGGAATTGCTCGGCGTGGACCGAGTGGTTCTCACGGCCTGCGGTACCTCCTGGCACGCGGCGCTCATCGGCGAGTACATGCTGGAAGAAGTAGCCCGCATCCCGGTCGAGGTGGAGTACGCCTCCGAGTTCCGGTATCGCAACCCCATCGTGGATCACCGGACGCTGGTGGTGGCGATCTCCCAGAGCGGCGAGACCGCCGATACCCTGGCGGCGGTGCGGGAGGCCAAGCAGCGGGGCGCGCGGACCCTGGGGATCGTGAATGCCGTGGGCAGCAGTATCGCCCGTGAGGTGGAGGGCGGCGTCTACATCCACGCCGGCCCGGAGATCGGCGTCGCCAGCACCAAGGCGTTCTCCTGTCAGATCGCGGCCCTGGCGCTGCTCACGCTGCGGCTGGGGCGGCCCCGCGCCCTGTCTGTGCTCCAGGGCCGGGAGATGGTCCGGGCGCTGGGCGCACTCCCCGGGCAGATCACCGAAACGCTGGCGCGAGCCGCGGACGTGGCACGGGTGTCCGCGGCCTATGCCGACGTGCGTAATGCTTTGTACCTGGGGCGAGGGTACAACTTTCCGGTGGCCCTGGAGGGCGCCCTCAAGCTGAAGGAGATCTCCTACGTCCATGCTGAGGGTTATCCCGCGGCGGAAATGAAACACGGGCCCATCGCGCTGATTGATCAGAACATGCCCGTGGTGTTCGTGGCGCCACGGGATACCGTTTACCAGAAGATTCTGTCCAACGTCCAGGAAGTGAAAGCGCGCAGCGGGCGGGTGATCGCGGTGGTGACCGAAGGCGACGAAGAGATCACCGCGCTGGCCGACCACACCTTCACCATCCCGGCCACGTTGGACATGTTGACGCCGGTGCTCAGCGTGATTCCCCTCCAGTTGTTCGCCTATCACATGGCGGTGCTACGGGGGTGCGATGTGGACAAGCCGAGGAATCTGGCCAAGTCGGTGACGGTGGAGTGAAGCAACAGGGCAGCCGGCCGCTCCGCCGCCGGGTCGCGCCGTAGGCGGATGCGCTCCGTCCTCCAGCGCGTCTCCCGCGCCGCGGTCTCGGTGGAGGGGCGCGTTGTCGGCTCCATTGGCCACGGCTTTGTAGTACTGCTCGGCATTGCGCCCGGTGATGGACCGCACCAGGTGGAGTGGATGGCCGACAAGGTCGCCGGACTCCGGGTCTTTCCCGATGACGACGGCAAGATGGACCGCGATCTGGCGGCGGTGGGCGGTGCGGTGCTGGTCGTTTCCCAGTTCACCCTGTACGGCGACGTGAGCCGCGGGCGCCGGCCATCGTTCGTCGCCGCGGCCTCGCCCGAGGTGGCCGTGCCCCTGT
>DASWGV010000016.1:0-38850 GCA_036393515.1 Gemmatimonadales bacterium
GTCATTTCAATGCGGGAAGTATCGAAAACATGGCCCCGCCCTGTACTCGAACTCAACGCCGGGCCCCTGGCTATTGAGCGTGATCTCGCTCTCAACGGACCTGCCGGCGTCCACCCAGTCACTATCCCGTCATGGGCGCCCTCCGGATCAACCGTGAATCTCTTGAAGTACTCCACGTCCCGGATGGGTTCGAACACCTCGCCCCACAGTTCCGGGCCAAGGTCGACTTCTCCGGCGGTGCCGTCTCGGAACCGCACCACACCACGTGGTCGCGCACGTACCTGGCTTCCACGACGAGGTAGTCCATTCGGTCACTCCAGGGGCTGGATCTGACGCAACGGTTTTCCTTTCCGGGCCAGGTCCCAGTTCGCCAGCAACTCGGAACCATGACGGGCTGCCGATTCATGGATGTGTCTGAGCGCCCGCGGAGGAAAACTCCCGTGAAGGACTCCCGCTTTCACCTCGACTGAAATCCAGTGTTCCCCGTAGAGTGCGTGGAAATGGGGGACGCCATGTTCACGGGATACATGAGGATTCGGATGCCGAGGAATCGCGAGATGACGGGCATGCGCACAGCGTACAAGCCAGCTTTCGCATCACCGCCCTGGAAAAACCGCTGAACGTGCCATACGCACGCCGCACCCCTGCCCCCTCACTGGCGGCCCCCACGCAATCCGGGGACCAAGAGGGGACCTAGCCCCTGGGCCTCTGGCGTGAGGAAGTCCGTGGGTTGAGCCCTGGGGAGGTGACCATGTAGCCCAGGACCGGCGTTCTGGGATTCCCCCGCAATGTCCCACCCTTTCCGTATGATGTCCCACAACGACCCTAGCCCAGGCGGGGTGGAGGCTCAAACCGCCACCGTGTCCCCACCACCGCATTTCCGCGCTCCTCGGAGCGCGGCCCCATTGAAGCGGGCAGACGACTGAGGAGGATTACGCCGGTTGGCAGATTCCCGCGCAGAGGCCCGAGCGCCTCAGGCGCCGTGGCTCTTGCGGCGCTCCAGGAACACGCGCACCGCATCCACGTACTCCGGATACTGCTCGAGCGCGACGGCAATGGCTCCGTGCACGATTCGATGATCTACGTCGTTGTACTCATGTATGAGAACATTCCGGAGCCCGGCGCTGCGGGCGATACGTTCGGCAAACTCCGGAGCGCAGACGCCGTGGTCCGCGAGCCGCCGGAACGTGTCCCCATACGTCAACCTGGTGCTTTTCTCTTCCGCGCCGGTTGCCAGGGCACTCACGATGTGTTCGTTGACGTCAATGGCCCGGAGGATAATCCGCTCCAGCATGCGTTCAACGGCCGCCAGACGGATCGGGTCGCGCGTCAACGCCTCATAGGAGTCGGCGCGGAAGCCCGTGAGCCGGAGCAAGTCCTCGGCGATGAGCTGGAGCTTGCGCTCGACGAAATCAGGACGGAGCATGCAGTCGCTGCCGCACCAGCGCCATCTTCCGCTCAAACAGCTGCCGCTCGAGCATCCTGAGGTCTTCGGAATCCGTGTAGTCCCGGTAGGCGAACGCCCGGAATTCGAGATGCTCGATGGGGTCTCCCCAAAGCAGCCTGCCCGCTCGCATGATCTCCCAGCGAAACAGTGGATCGGCGTCCGCCAGGAAGACCACGTCCAGTGGTGCCCCGCCGAAGGCAGGACTGAGACTTTCGTGGCACTCCCACCAACCGGGGCGTGAGCCTGCGCGGTCAAAGGCCAGCGCGATATCCACGTCGCTCTCCGGCCCCGGTGCAGGGCTGCCGGTGGCATGCGAGCCGAAGAGCACCAGCATGCGCACGTCCAGGCGTTCGCACGCAGCACCGAGCGCGTGGTGATCGATCGGAAGCGGACCGCGCGGCGTGACGATCATGGGCCGAGTATAGCGTGGGCGTGGTGGGCAGTCCATGCGGGGGCGCATCACGGTTTCGCTAGAACCACCGGTGTAGCCACCGCTTTTCGTACAGCACTTTGCCGAGGTGCCACCAACGCCGTGGCGGATGAAGCCTTAGCGCCGGTACCAGCTCTGCGTAGAAGTCACCGCTGCCAGAGCCCGCCCTTCCGCCACCTGCCTCGATGAAGCAAAAGCCGTGGCCCTCAAACCGCGCGCCCGCGCCCCAACCCGTCCCGGCCCGCGCGAGATTCCGGGCCACGACATCGGCCTGGCCATGCGCAAATACCCCGGCCTTGGGCAGCGGCTTACCGAGCTTGAGGGGGATGGTCGTCACGTCACCCATCGCGTAGACGAAGGGGAACCGGGTTTCGAGGGTGTGCCGATCGACCGCGATCCACCCACTCTCACCGGCGACCCCGTTCTGCCGTACCACGGCGGGTGCCCGGTGGGGCGGGACGTAGAGGAGCAAATCGGTCTCCGCGTCGATCTGCGCCTGATCCCGAAGCCCGCGCCGCCGGAACTCGCCGTCCATGAGCATGGTCGCCTCGTAGGGGGACCAGGTAACGTAGGAAGTGCCAGTGATACATGATGGCGGCTTTGTGTAACCCATTGTCCTGTAATCAGTTGACGGCAGCGCTCGGCTCGAGGAGGGCCAGACTATCGCCGTGAAGAGCACCCGGGGCTACCTTGGCGCCGTGCGTCACGCTGCGATGGTTGCTGCGGTCTTCCTGGTGGCCGGGCTGGTCCAGTTTGGCGCCCCGCTCGCCGGGCAGACGCCGGCCGGCGTGCGCCAGACCGAGGAGGACGAATACACCCGCTACGAGCTGCTGGACCCGGGCTCGGCACAGTTCCGGATCACGTACGACGTCACCGCCACCACACCGGGGGCCCGGTTCTACTTCAACACCATCCGGCGTGGCAGCGAGGCGAGCGACGAAACCGTGATCGACCTGATGACCGGGGAAGCCCTGCGGTTCGAGGTGGTGGAGGGACGTCAGGCGCGGCTGGAGGGCCATCCGGCGGCGGATAGCGCGACGTCCTACATCAAGGTGTATCTGGCCAGGCCAGTACCGCAGAACGGGGGCGTGCGCCTCAGGATTCTGAAGACCTACAGAGACCCACAGACCTATCGCGTGGCGGGGAGCCGGGTGGTGTTCGAGCGCTCGCTGGGCATCCGGCGCAACGCGGTGGTGCTGCCGCGGGGGTATGAGCTGGTCGAGTGCAACTACCCGTCACAAGTACTCAGCGAGCCCGATGGCCGCATCGCGGTGAGCTTCATGAACCCTGGACCGGGGGCGGTCCCACTCGTCGTCGCGGGACGGAAACTCCCGTCATGAGGGTATCGGCTCTGATGTACCTGTGTGCCGCGGGCGTGTCGCCCCTGGTCGCCCAGGGCGAAGCCAACCGCCTCACTGAGCGCGCCCGCCAGGATCGCGAGATCGTGTACTTCCTGCGGCAGCCGGAGACGCACGCGTTCGACCTGTATCACGACTACACCGAGTGGCGCGAGGGGCAGAGCACCTATCTGAACGTGGTGCGTGCCGGCAGCGCCGTTTCCAATCCGTCGGCCGTACTGCTCGACACCGGCGAACGCCTCGTTACGGAGACGTTGCGGGGCGAGGCGATCCCTCGCGCGGGCATTGAGCTCGGCCAGCCGGTGGGGCCCGAAACCGAAGTGGTGGTGATCCGGTTCCCGGCGGTGACGCGCGGGCGCTCGGTGCGCCTGAGAATCTCAGAGACGTACACCGATTCGGCGCGGTATCGCCTGGCGGGAGGTGAGCTGGTGTGGGACCGCGTCTTCGGCCGGCCCCGGAATGCCGTGGTGCTCCCTGCGGGGTGGTACCTCACGGCCAGCTCGATTCCCGCCACCGTGTCCGAATCGCCGGATGGAAGGGTCCGGCTCGATTTCGAGAACCCGCGGCCGGACGAGATCGCCGTGCTCATCAAGGCACGGAGGAGGGGGAGCAGTGAGCAGTGAGCAGTGAGCACTGAGCCATAGTGGTCCCTCTCGAGAATTTTGACTACCGTGACCGGTTGCGGCGGGCTAGATTTTCGCCCCTGGCACAACTCGATTCGCTTCAGCCAAGGAATGGGAAATGACGGAACCCGTCAGCGTGCAACGGTTGGTGCAGGAGCTTGAGAAGCTGAAGGCCGAGATGGACATGGGCAAGCTTCGGCACGGCGAGTACGATCAACGGTTGGCGCGCGTGATCCAGGAGCTCCGGGACCGCAAACTGGACGCCGACCGCGCTGCGATCCAGGCGGCGATTGACGGCGTGCTGCAAAGGGGCGTGATCACGGCGGGAGTGAAGGAACATCTCGAGAAGCGGCTGGGATTGAAGTAGGACCTCAGCAGCGGCGCGGCCGGCAAAGGACGATCGCAGCCGACGTTGGCCGACCTCGGCGGTCGTCGCCAATCATCGCCCATGTCGCGATCATCTACCTTCCCAGCGTCCCACATTCTCGTCATAGGCGCCGGCGCCTTCGGCTTGGCCGCCGCCATCGAGCTCCGAAGGCGCGGGCATTCGGTGACCGTTCTCGACCCCGGCCCCGTGCCTCACCCCCTGGCTGCCAGCACGGACATCAGCAAAGTCATCCGCATGGAGTACGGGCCCGACGAGCTCTACACCGAGCTGGGTGAGCGGGCTCGTGAGGGCTGGCTGGCGTGGAACCGGGAGCAGGCCGAGCGCGGTGAAGCACCGCTGTATCACGAGACCGGCGTCCTGATGCTGTCGCGGGACCCCATGGCAGCGGGCGGGTTCGAGCACGAGAGCTGGACGCTGTTGCGACGCCGGGGGCATTCACCGGAGCGGATGGACCAAACCACGGTGCGCCACCGTTTCCCCGCCTGGAGCGGCGCCGCGTATCGCGATGGGTTTTTCCACGCCAGGGGGGGCTACGCCGAGAGCGGCCGGGCGGTCGCCGCGATGGCGCGCCGGGCGGCAGCGGTGGGGGTGAGTCTCGCGGCCGGCACGCCGGTCGCCTCGCTGCTCGAGCGGTCGGGTCGGATCGTGGGCGTTCGCGACGCCGCCGGACGGGAGATCGGCGCGGATCACGTGGTGGCGGCCGTGGGCGCGTGGACGTCAAAACTCATCCCCGCCCTGGCCCAGGCCGTCCGGCCCACCGGCCATCCGGTGTTCCATCTCCGGCCGCGCGACGCCGAGCCGTTCCGGGCGAGGTCGTTCCCCGTTTTCACGGCGGACATCGCCCGCACGGGCTACTACGGGTTCCCGCTGAACCGGGACGGCGTGGTCAAGATCGGCCACCACGGCGTGGGTACTCCGACGGACCCGGACGCCAGCCGTTTCGTCTCGCCCGCGGCGTTTGACAGCCTGCGTCTGTTCCTGACGGACACCTTCCCTGCCCTGGCCGACGCCGAGATCGTCTACACCCGGCTTTGTCTCTACGCGGACACGCAGGACGGCGACTTCTGGATCGCCCGGGATCCGGAGCGCGAGGGGCTCACCGTCGCGAGCGGCGACAGCGGGCACGGGTTCAAGTTCGCACCCATCCTGGGTACGGTGAACGCGGATGCGGTGGAGGGCCGGCCTAATCCGGTGCTGGAGCGGTTCCGGTGGCGGCCGGAGGTCCGCCTTCCGCACGGACGGGAAGCCGCGCGACACCGGCCCTCCCGGTCCTGAGGCCGGACGGCCACGCGGACGCGGAAGCGTTCGCCGCCTAGAACACCGCCGTCCCTTTCACGAACAGCGCGCTCTCATCGCCCGCCCGTGCTGCGCGCATCAGGTGCTCTCTTTCGATCCCGGAACAAACCGTGAGGGGCCAATGGCGGAGCCCGGCGACGGGAATAGGCTATGCTTGACGAGCTCGATCAAAAACCGCAGTAAGGAGACGAACCATGAACCGCTGCTTTCTTGGCGCCATGAGCGTGGCGCTCCTCGGCTCGGTCCCCGTCGGTGCCCGCGCTCAGGCCAGCTCCGCCGCGGCATGGGACTCGGTAAGCCGCATCCTGAAGACGCCCACCGTCGAAACCGGCGGCTATCACCGGTACAACTTCCCCCGCCGTGACATCACGCTCAAGGTGGGGGACGTCACCGTGGCGACGGCACTGGCACTCGGCGCGTGGGCTGGCTTCAGTGGCGGACCCGCCGACGCCATGACGGGAGACCTGGTGCTGACGGCGGCCGAGCTGCGGCCGGTGCAGGCCGAGCTGGCGAACCAGCGGATTGATGTGACGGCGGTTCACAATCACCTCGTGGGTGAGGCTCCGCAGATCACCTACGTGCATTTCCACGCGCAGGGTGCCGCGATAGACCTCGCGACCCGCCTGGAGCGCGCGCTAGCCCTGACCGCTACGCCCAGGCCCGTCGCCGCCGCGGTCGCACAGCCGGTCACCATCGATACCGCCGCGGTATTCCGGACGCTCGGCCTGTCGGGCCGGGCGCAGGGCAACGTGGCCCAGGTGTCCACTCTGCTCGTCCCCGGCACCGTCACCCTGGACGGTCATGCGCTGACACCGGCGCTGGCCTACGGGAGTCCGATCAATATCCAGATGGCCGGACCGGACCGCGCCGTGGCGACGGGAGACCTCGCCGTCGTGGGCTCTCGGGTTGACCCGGTGCTCGATGCCTTTGCCGCACATCGCATCACGACGACGGCGGTGCATAGCCACCTGATCGGCGAGTCGCCGACGATCTACTACATCCATTTCTGGGCCGATGGACCTTTGGCCGACGTGTTGCGTGGGCTGCGCGCCGCTCTCGATGCCGGCCGCTGAGCGGGTGGTTCGAGTCGCTCACAGGTCATGCGCCATCAGGAAGGAGACCGTGAGGACGAGGCTTGGCTTCCGCCTGATAAGCGTGAGGTCGGTAGTTCAACTCGACTCAGCCACGCGAGCCGCAGAAGGTGCTGCCGTCCTAGCAGAAGACCGTCAGGCGCCCATCCCCATCACAGACAAGGGATTGTGCGACGGCTGGGCCAACCGGTCGCTCAATCCGCTACACCACCAGCCACCAAGGAACCGCCAGCACACCTTCGGCCAGCCAGAAGGTTTCCTCGCCGGCATGCAGCAGCAGCGCACCGTGAACGGCGCGGCCGTACTCCCGCCGGAATGTCAGCAGATGCCGAGCGTCTCTGTACCGGGGCCGACTGGTGGACTTCACTTCCACCGCCAGCAGACGCCGCCCGGACTCGATCACGAAATCCACCTCCTCCTCGTTCACCGTCCGCCAGTAGCGAATCTCGGGACGCGGAGTCACCAACTCGCGCCAGACCACGAGATCCGTGAGCACCAGATTCTCCAGGTGCGCGCCCGTCGGGTCACCGCCGGCGAGATGCAGGGCGAGGCCAACGTCGGACCAGAAGACCCGCGGACTCTTCACCAACCGCTTGGTGCGGTTCACGGCGTACGCCCCGAGTCGAATGAGCTGGAATGAGGTCTCGAGCAGGTTGAGCCACCGGTGCGCGGTGGGCCGCGCGAGGCCGACATCCCTCGCCAGATCCGCCTGGTGCGCTACCTGGCCCAGTCGCAAAGCGGCGGCACGCATGAGCCGCCGGAAGTCGCCCAGGTCCTCGATTCGCGCCAGCGCCTGGGGGTCGCGCTCCAGATAGGTCTCGACATAGCCGTCAAACCACCGCGCGCGTTTCCGCCGCTGTGCGCAGCTCGTATGCCGGGACGGGCAACCCCCCTTCCCTGACCAGCACCTGCCAGTCGTCAGCGGGGACCTCCTGCTCCTTGACGAGGTTTTCCCAGTCCTGGGCAGGAGCATGCAGCAACTCGCTCCAAATACCGGCCCGGCCCAGTCCCAGCCGTTCGCGCCGCGTGAGCGGCCAGAGGCGGATATAGGCGGCCCTGCCCGCCAGCGACTCCGAGATCCGCTCCATGAGCAACAGATTGGCCGATCCTGTCAGGACATACCGTCCCGGCGCCCGGGGACGATCCCGATCCACCGCTTGCTTCACGGCCGAGAGCAGATCGGGCGCCCGCTGCACTTCATCCAGGATCAGGGTGCGCGCGAATGCCAGGACTGACGCGGGGTCCTGCCGGGTCTGGATTCGGAGCTCCGGGTCGTCCAGGGTGCGGTACGCATGCGACGCGAGGAGCGGTAGTGATTGAACCAGCGTGCTCTTGCCGGTTTGCCGGGCGCCAATCACCACGGCCACGGGGAAGACGCCGAGCGCCGCCTCCGGGCGGCCCCGGCCGCTCGGGGCAACGGGGATCTGGCGATCGGTTCACTACGTGAAGGGAGCGGCCCCGTCGGATGGCCTGATCAGGCGCTCCCCCGCCCCAGCAACCGCGCGTTGATCGCCACGATCACCGTCGAGACCGACATCAGTGCCGCGCCGAGCGCGGGGGACAAGAGGATGCCGGCCCCGGCCAGCGCGCCCGCCGCGAGCGGAATCGCCACGGCGTTGTAGCCGGTCGCCCACCAGAGGTTCTGCACCATTTTGCGGTAGGTGGCGCGCGCCAGCTCGAGAATGGTCGCGACGTCTCGCGGGTCGGACCGCACCAGCACAATGTCGGCGGATTCGATCGCTACATCCGTGCCCGCGCCTATGGCGATCCCCACATCGGCTTCCACCAGCGCCGGGGCGTCATTCACCCCGTCGCCCACCATCGCGACGGCGCCGCCCTGCCGCTTCACCTCGCGGATCTTGGCCGCCTTCTGATCCGGCAAGATCTGCGCAAAGTACTGATCCAGGCCGAGCTCTCCGGCCACCCATTTCGCCACCGCTTCGGAATCGCCGGTCAGCATGACCACCTTGATCCCAAGTTGCTTGAGCCGGCGGAGTGCTTCCCGCGACTCCGGGCGGATCACATCGGCCAGCGCAATGGCGCCGGCGGGCCGGCCGTTCTCCAACAAGTACACCACCGTCTTCCCCTGGGCGGCGACCCGGTCGACCCGCTCATCCTTCACCACGAGCCCGTGTTCGGCCAGATAGCCGGGGCTCACCACCTTGAGCTCGACGCCGTCCACCCGGGCCTCGGCGCCGCGGCCGGGGATGGCGCGGAAATCGCGAGGCGCCGGGAACTGGAGGTTCCGCTCGCGGGCCGCCCGCACCACGCCGGCGGCGATGGGGTGTTCGGATTGGCTTTCGAGCGCGGCCGCCAACCGGAGGATCTCGTCTTGGGAACGCGCCGCGAGGGGGATGATGTCGGTGACACCAAACCGGCCCTCCGTGAGCGTGCCGGTCTTGTCGAAGACGATGGCGGTCAAGGCTCGGGCTCGCTCAAACGCGGCCCGATCCCGGATCAGGAGACCCTGCTGGGCCGACAGCGACGTAGAAACCGCGACCACCAACGGGACCGCCAGGCCGAGCGCGTGGGGACAGGCGATCACCATCACGGTGACCATCCGCTCCAGCGCAAAGGCGAAGTCTCGGCCCAGCCCCAGCCACACCACAAGGGTGACGCTTCCACCGCCAATGGCCAGGACCGTGAGCCAACTCGCCGCCCGATTGGCCAGGTCCTGGGTGCGGGAGCGGGTTTCCTGCGCTCGCCGCACCAGCTCGATCACCTGGGACAGATAGGTATCGGCGCCGGTGCGACGGATTTCGACCGTGACCGCCCCCTCGCCGTTCACCGACCCGCCAATCACCTCATCCCCGGGGCCCTTCTCCACCGGCTGACTTTCGCCGGTGAGCAGGGCCTGGTTGACACTAGTTCGGCCCTCCGCAATGGCGCCGTCCGTAGGCACCTTCTCTCCCGGCCGCACCAGCACCCGGTCCCCCGGCTGCAGCGCGGTGAGCGGGACATCCTCGGTCGAGCCGTCCGCACGAAACCGATGCGCCTCGGCGGGCAGCAGGCGAACCAGCTGCTCCAGGGCGCGTGAGGCACCCAGCACCGAGCGCATTTCGATCCAATGCCCCAACAGCATGATGTCGATCAGGGTGGCGGTTTCCCAGAAGAACACCATCCCGGGGAAGCCGAGCGCCACCGCGGCACTGTAGATGTAGGCCACCGAGATGGCGAGGGCGACCAGCGTCATCATACCTGGCAGCCGGGCTCGGAGCTCGCCCGCAATACCGGTCAGGAACGGCCAGCCGCCGTAGAAATAGACGGCGGTGGCGAGCGCCAGCTGGACCCAGTGATCGCCGCTGAACCGCCACGAGACGCCGAGGAAGCCCTGGATCGCTTCGGCGAGGAAGACCACCGGGAGCGTGAGGGCGAGCGAGACCCAGAACCGGCGGCGGAAGTCGGCGACGGAGTGGCCGGCGTGCTCGCCGCCGGGCGTGGCGTGGCCCCCGTGATGCTCGTGTCCGGTATGGTCTAGGTGGGTCATGCTCGGCACTCCGGCGCGAAATAGAACCACGTCGATGCGATCCTGTTCATACAGGCCCTCCGCTCCGACGGGGCACATCCGTCTTGCGGGACCACGCCGCTGTGCGCCTCCAGCTCAGGTGCTCGTACACGCTGCTCCAGTACATTCCGAAGGTCAGGCCAAACAGGAGCTCCTCCAGGGGAATTCCCAACAGCGAGACGCCGCTGAGCGCGCGGAGGTTCCAGACCCGCTCGACGTACCCGGGCGCCGAAACCAGAAGCGCCAGCATGAAGACCAGATAATAGGCCAGGAATAGGCCGCCGCCCACGAGCGCCTTGGTCCGGAGATCAGGCCGACAGACAGCGGTCGCCACGGCGCCGACCAGCATGGCACCGATTCCCGCGTAGATGGGATTCCACGGCAGGACGTACAGGGGCAGGAACGCCACCACGGGGCTCGCCACGGCGAGCCGGTGCCATCGGTGGCGGGCGTGATGGGCTTCCTCCTGACCCACCGGTATCACCGTCCCGCCCGCCAAGGCGTGGTACAACACGACGCCGACACCCCCGATAGCGAAGCAGAAGATCAGGCTCTCAAGGTCGAAACCCGTGGTCTGCGCCAAATCGAACAGGCTGGGAGGGTTCCAGTATTCGGGCACGAAGATGGGTTCAGTGAGTCCGAACGGGGCGGTCAGCACACTCGCCCACCACATCACCTTCCGGCGCTGGGGGAAGAGAAAGAAGAGCACGGTCCAAGGGACCAAGAACGCCGATGACCACGCCAACCACACGTACTGCGGATTCATGCCCTACCCCCCGTGCGTGGATGCGGCCGGTCGGACGAACAGCGAGCGGTGGCGTTCCAGCACGCCCACGATCTCCGGTAGCGCCGCTTCCGCCGCCCGCTCGCCCGCAGCGATCAGTCCCGCCGCATCGCTGAAGTCAGCAAAGTGCTTCACCGTCGCCTGCGGCCGTACCACGAAGTCGGCCTCCCGGAGCTGGCTCTCCTCCAGCAGTTGCCGGGCCAGCGCATCCGCCAGGAGCGCGGTCGAGATGGCGCCACGGGCCGCCTGGTGCGCGTGATGCTCGGCCACCTCGACGGCAACGACGTGAATCGCCCCCAGGTGATGACAGGTGTTCACCGGCACGGGCTCGGCCCAGCTCCCGTCCACCACGACGTGGTCCCCGATGTGTAGCGGCTCAAACAGCCCGGGGATAGCGGAAGACGCGTACACCGCGTCAACCAGCGACCCCTGGGCAAATATCACCCGGCGCCCCGTGACCAGATCCAGCGCGGTCGCGGCCAGAGGGACGCGAGTGTCGGCGAACGTGGCTTCACCCAGCAGCCGACGGAGTGACGCCCGCATCGCGTCCCCCCCGATGAGCCCGCCTCCTGGCCGGGCGGCGCGCCGCAAGGTGCCCAGCATGCTGAGGAGTCCCGCGGGGTGGCGGGCGTTGGACGCCGCGAGGGCCTCGAACGTCTCGGTGTTGAAGCCCACGCCCGTCATGGCCAATTGGGCGAGAATGCGTTCCTCCGCCTGCACCGCTGTGTCGGACGTGGCGTAGACGGCTCCGATGACGGCGCCGCCGCTGGTTCCTGCGAGGTACGAAACGGGGATCCGCGCGCGGTCCAGGACCTTGAGCACGCCGAGTTGGGCCATCGCACGTGCGCCCCCACCCGAGAGCGCGATCCCCAGCTCGCCGCTGGCGACGCAGATGCAGTTGTCCAGGCAGCATGCCATCCCGTTCTTCGCCAAGCTCTTCGCCCCGGAGAGCGTCACGCCCGGCCCGGTTCCCGCCCGACCTGCCACCGGCGCCACAGGAGGTAGACTGCTGGAATGACCACCAGCGTGAGGACCGTCGCCGAAAGCATTCCACCTACCATGGGCGCGGCGATCCGCTTCATCACGTCGGCGCCGGTGCCGGCGCTCCAGAGAATCGGAGCCAGCCCGGCGATCACGGCCGTCACCGTCATCATCACCGGCCGGAGTCGCTGAACGGCGCCTTCGGCGACGGCAGCCGCCACGTCGCCCGCCCTTTGGGCGCCCGTGGCGGCATGCCTTCGAAACGCCTCATCCAGATATATCAGCATGACGACGCCGGTCTCCGCCGCCACGCCGGCGAGGGCAATGAAACCCACCCAGACCGCGACGCTGGTGTTGTAGCTCAACGCCCAGATGGACCAGATCCCCCCGACCAGCGCGAACGGCAGCGCCAGCATGACGATCAGCGATTCCGCCACGTTCCGGAAGTTGAAGAAGAGGAGCACGAAGATGATGCCCAGCGTCACCGGCACCACCAGCTTGAGCTTCTGGCGCACGCGCTCCATGAACTCGAACTGGCCGCTCCACGTGAGGGAGTACCCGGACGGCAGCGTCAGTTCGGCAGCCACCGCGCGCTGGGCGTCCCGGACGTAGCCTCCCAGATCCCGCCCCTCGATGTCCACGTACACCGTCGTGACCGGGAACGCGTCGTCGGTCTTCACGGCCATCGGGCCCTGGACGACCCTCACATCGGCCACCTGGCCGAGGGGAACCTGAAGGCCCGACATGGTCGGAACCACGATCTGGCGCAGTTTCTCCACGTTGTCGCGCAGCTCGCGGGGGTAGCGGACGTTCACCTCGTACCGCTCGCGCCCCTCGACCGTGATCGCGGCGGTCATTCCCCCTGCCGTGGCCATGACGGCATCATGCAGGTCGCCCGCGTTCAGATCGAACCGCGCCGCCTCGGCCCGGTTGGGCTGCACGTCCACGTAGTAGCCGGACACGTTTCGCTCGGCAAACACGTTGCGGGTCCCCGGTACGTCCTGAAGAATGCGCTCCACCCGCTCGCCCAGCCGCTGGAGCGTATCGAGGTTGGGACCGTACACCTTCACCCCGACCGGCGTGCGCACCCCGGTGGCCAGCATGTCAATCCGGTTCTTGATCGGCATGGTCCAGGCGTTGGTCACGCCGGGGAGCCGCACCGCGCGGTCCATCTCGCTGATCAACCGGTCGGTGGTCATGCCGGGGCGCCATTGATCGTGCGATTTGAGCACCACCGTGGTCTCGTACATGTCGAGCGGCGCCGGGTCGGTGGCGGTGTTGGCGCGGCCCACCTTGCCGAACACCGATGCGACTTCGGGGAAGGTCGCGAGCACGCTGTCCTGATACCGCATGATGGTCCGCGCCTGCCCGATCGAGACGCCCGGGACCGTGGTGGGCATGAACAGGAGCGATCCCTCATCCAGGGGCGGCATGAATTCGCTTCCCAGGCGGCTCCAGGGGAGCGCCGTGGCCGCGAGCACCACGGCAGCGCCGGCAATGACCAGCCTGGGATACCGGAGGACGCCGGTGATGACCGGCCGGTACACGGCCATCAGCCAGCGATTGAGCGGGTTGGCTTCCTGGGGCCGAATCCGGCCCCGTACCAGGTACCCCATGAGTACGGGGACCAGCGTGATCGAGAGCACCGCCGCCCCCGCCATGGCGAACGTCTTGGTGAAGGCGAGCGGCTTGAACAGGCGTCCCTCCTGCTGCTCCAGCGTGAAGACCGGGAGGAAGGACACGGTGATGATGAGGAGCGAGAAGAAAAGCGGCGGCCCCACCTGCACGGCGGCCTCCCGCACCACATCCCACCGGGGCCGGTCGCCGGCGTGCTCCAGGTGCTTGTGCAGGTTCTCGATCATCACGATCGCCGCGTCCACCATGGCGCCGATGGCGATGGCGATGCCGCCCAGGCTCATGATGTTCGCCCCGACGCCGAGCCCACGCATCACCAGAAACGAGATGAGGATGCCGAGTGGGAGCGTGACGATGGCAACCAGCGCCGACCGGAAATGGAGGAGGAACAGCACCGACACCAGCGCCACGATGAGCGACTCCTCCACCAGCGTCCGGTTCAGGTTGTTGATGGCCCGGTGGATCAGATCGGAGCGATCGTACACCGGAACGATCCGGACGCCGGCGGGCAACGTGGCCTGTATCTCGCTCACGCGCTGTTTGATGGCCTCGATGGTCTTGAGGGCGTCGCTGCCGAACCGCATGATCACGATGCCCGCCACTGCCTCGCCCCGTCCGTCGAGGTCGGCCGCACCCCGCCGCGGCGCCGGGCCCACCTGGACCGTGGCCACCTCCCCCACGCGGATGGGCGTCCCGTCCATGGTCGCCCCTACCGCGACGTTCTCGATCTCGCGCACGGTGCGCAGGTAGCCCAGCCCGCGGATCATGTACTCGCGGCCGCCCATCTCGATCACCCGGGCGCCCACGTCCGCGTTGTGCTCCCCGATGGCCTCGACCACCCGCATCACCGGGATGCGGAAGGCCCGGAGCCGCTCCGGGTCCACTTCCACCTGATACTGTTTCACGAACCCGCCCAGGCTGGCGACCTCGGATACACCGGGAATGGCGGTGAGTTGATAGCGGATGTACCAGTCCTGGAGCGTGCGGAGCTGGGCCAGGTCGAGCGAGTCGCTCTCCAGCACGTACTCGAACACCCACCCCACGCCGGTCGCGTCCGGACCGAGCGTGGGCTCGACGCCCGCCGGCAGCCGCTGCCGGAGCCCGTTCATGTACTCCAGCACGCGGGAACGCGCCCAGTAGAGATCGGTGCCATCCTCGAAGAGGACGTAAACCAGGGATAGCCCGAAGAACGAGAACCCGCGCACCACCCGGGCGCTCGGCACCTTGAGCATCTCGGAGGCTATTGGGTAGGTGATCTGGTCCTCGATGATCTGCGGCGCCTGCTCGCTGAACTCCGTCTGAATCACCACCTGCACGTCGGACAGGTCCGGCAACGCGTCAATGGGCGTGGTGGCCAGGGCCCACATCCCTCCGCCCACCAGCGCCACAGTGCCCAGGCCGACCAGGAACCGGTTGCGCAGCGACCAGGCGATGACCGCGGCGATCATGGCCGCTTCCTTTCGGCGCCCATGTCCATGCCCGGCATGCTCGCCATGCCGGCGCCGGTGGCCAGTCGGGATTCGGCGTCCACCAGGAAATTGGCAGCGGCGACGATACGGGTGCCCTCGCTCAGGCCATC
Source organism: Gemmatimonadales bacterium (assembly GCA_036393515.1). GTDB lineage: Bacteria > Gemmatimonadota > Gemmatimonadetes > Gemmatimonadales > GWC2-71-9 > JACQHC01. Next base: position 15,118 of record DASWGV010000016.1, read on the forward strand.
GAGGACCTCGATCTCCCGACCACCACGCGCGCCCAGGAGGACCTCGCGCGGCTCCAGGCCGCCGGCGGGCCCGACCACGAACACCAGGTTCCGCTCCCCGGTCATCACCACGGCTTCGGCGGGGACCGACAGCACGTCGCGCCCGATCATCACCTCCAGATACAGGCTGGCGTACATCCCCGGCCGGAGGAGCCCCCGGGGATTGGCAAAGGCCACCCGCACCCGCGCCGTCCGGCTCTCCGGATCCACGGTGGGCCAGACGAAGCTCACCCGGCCCTCGAACGACCGGCCGGGATAGGCCGCCAGCTCCGCGCGCACCGGTGCGCCCACGCGCACCAGCGCGAGGTCCTGCTCGAACACCGCCCCTTCGATCCACACGGTCGAGAGGTTGCCCAGCCGATAGAGCTGCATGCCCGGCATCACCGCCTGGCCCGCCACCACCATCTTCTCCAGGACCACGCCGTCCGCCGGCGCGGGGATGGTGAGCGTTTTGGTGACTTCGCCGCTTCGCTCCAACCGGTCAATCTCCTCGCGCGGAATGTCCCAGAACTCCAGGCGGCGGCGCGCGGCGGTGACCAGGGAACCCGCGCGGCGGGCCGCATCCGGATCGGCAGTGTCCACGGCGGCGGCGAGGCGCAGCGCCGTCAGCAGCTCCTCCTGCGCGGCCACCAGCATGGGACTGTACAGCGACAGCAGGGGCTCGCCCCGGCGCACCGCGCGCCCGGTCGCGTCCACGTAGAGCCGCTCGACAAAGCCGTCGATCTTCACGGTCACGTCGGTCAGGTTGGGCTCCGCCGGCACCACCTGGCCCACGGTGCGGACCGCGCGCGCCAGCGGGCCGCGCCGCACCGTGGCGAACGCGACGCCGATGGCGCGGGCCTGATCAGCCGTGAGCTCGACCACGACGCGGCCGGACGTATCGTCGGCTCCGGCGGCGCCGGCCAGCATGCGGGCGTGCTCTTCGGCCGTCATGCCTCCGGTGGCCGGAGCCACTTCCATGTCCATTCCCTCCATCTCGCCGCTGCTCTCACCGCCACCGCACCCAGCTATCAAAGCGGCCAGGAAGGCTGGGACCACGATCATCGCTTTCATGGAAGTTCTCCGGTCATCGCCTCCAGCTCTCCGACCGCCTGATGGAAATCGGCGACGAGCCGGTAGGTCTCGATCTCGTATCGGTTCACGGTCATTTGATTGTCCACCAGGGTCATGAACGGCACCCGGCCCACGCGGTAGCTCGAGATCGCCGCTTCAACCGACGCCCGCGCCTGGGGCAGAATCCTGGTCCGGTACAGTCGGGCGAGGTTCCGGTCCCGTTCCGCGCGCGCGCGCAATTCGACAACGCGGGCCACCGTCTCCGTGCGGGTCGCCTGCAACTCCGCCTGGGCCATGTCCCGCATGGCGGCCATTTCCCGGCGCATCGGCAGCTGGCGCGCACCCGCGAACAGCGGGAGGGTCACCCCCAACATCAGGCTCAGCATGTCGTCGAAGGCCGGTCTTCGCTGATAGGCCAGGCCAACCGTGAGGTCCGGGAAGATCTCTCGCCGTACGGCGGCCAGGCCCGCTTCGGCCGAGGCCACCCGCTCCGTCCCGGACTTCAGGGCCGGGCGGTTGGCCTGCGCCAGCGACACCAGGGAATCCGCGGTGGGCAGCTCGCGATCCACCTCCGGCAACTCGACCGCCGGTACCGCGACCGTCGCGTCCCGGCCCAGGAGCGCATTGAGCCGGGCCGCCGCGGCGACTCGTTCCTGCCGCATCCGGGCGATCTCCTCGGTCATTCGCGCCACCTCCACGTCGGCGCGGAGGACGTCCTGCTGGATGCTGGACCCCACGGAGTACATCGCGGTGGTGACCTCGGTGAGGTCCTGAAGCAGCCGGAGGGTCCGAGCCATTACGTCGAGGCTCCGGTCCATGGCCGCCAGGTCGTAATAGGCCATGCGCACGTCTGCACCCAGCATGCGGGCCTGTTCTTCCGTGTCCGCCACCGCGGCGGTGGCGCGGTGCCGCGCCGCCCGTCTGGCGTTCCCCAGCTTCCCCGGCCAGGGCAGCATCTGCATCAGCTGGAGCTGGTCCATGGTCATCGGGTCCGCGGTGGCACCGAAGTCCGACGCCATGCGGTTCATGAGTCCCAATTGCAGCTCCGGCTCAGGCCACGCACCGGCCGGCCCCACGCGCTCGCCGGCCGCGCGGGCGCCGGCCTGGACCGCCTGGAGCATCGGGTTGGACGCCAGCGCGGTGCGCACCGCGTCGGCCAGCCGCAGGGTGTCGGGGGGCTCGCCCTGCGCCGTTGCGGCATTCGGGCCAAGAGCCGTGAGCACCGCCATGACGTACAGGCCGGTAAGGGAGCGGCTCACGGCCGCCTCAATGCGTCGTTCATGAGATCCTCCGTCGTCCCCGACGCTCAGGCGTCGAGCACGAGCACACAAAGGGTCAGACCCCGAGTCGTTCGGGGCCTAGGACCGTCGCCCGTGGGCGAGGAGGATCAGCTGTTGGGAGGAGGTGGGGGCGGCCCGAGGGCCAGACGGCCGTGGACGGAGGGTGACGACGTGGGACCCAAGGTTCCGACGACTGGGCCGCCGGTCACTCGCGCGGGCGCCACGGCAAGGGCCGGCGCAGTCGCCACGCAGCCGAGCATCGTGGCGCAGTTTGACCCCGGAGCGTGATCACATCCCAGCGGGGACTGATCCGGCGCTTGGCGCTCGGGGCCCGCACCGTGGCCCGCACACTCCTGCTCAGCCGCGGCGCGTTGGTGAGTCATTGCGGGCAGCGCGGAGGCGCCGAGTACGGTGGCCGCGACGAGGCCCACGACGATGGATCGCGCCGCCCCAGGTACATCGGGAACGTGCCAGAGGACCTTCAAGCCGAAAGGCATGTCAACTCAAGATAGGCCGTTCTCGCCATTGCGCCACTTGATCAGCGACCCCAGGATCGTACTCCAGATCGTCTCAGCCAGGTTTAAGGAACCTATGAGCGCCTCCTTAAGATGGGTCGCACGGGCGATGGAGCGGGCTCGGTGGGCGCCAGGGCGGTAGCAGCTTAACCCGTTGCGTGTAGGGCACTTCGTTTGCGCTCCCATATGGCCGTCGGGTATCTTGGCCACGTGACCCACCCACCAAGGCATCGACCCCTCCTCCGCGGTATCGCGGCGGCTGTGGTCGTGTCGCTGGCGTTCGGCAGCGCAGAGTCGATGTGCGTCTCGGTGCTGGCTCAGGTCAGCGATCCGTGCCCAATGCACGCCGAGCATCAGGGCGCGGGCCACGCGTCTCACACGGCCGGTGTCACCGCGGCCCCATCCGACCACGGCATGTGCCACGGTCAGGACGGGAGCCCGGGGTGCCTCGCCGGCGGGCTGTGCCCGTCGGGAGGGACGTCCGTGCCCGCCCTGACCGCCGAGACGGCGGTCATCGCTGGTCTTGCCCGCGAAGCCGACCTTCCAATCAGCTCGACGCACGCTTCGTTCCTCACAGCACCGCTCCCTCCACCTCCCCGAGCCTAGTCCCACACTCAAGGCATTGGTGTGTCCTCGCGCCGCGCAATCGGCGTGAGCATTGGACTTTGGACTTGAGGGGACGACTCAGTACATGCACTTACCAGACCGACGCCCCGCGCTGGCGGTAGCCGCATTGCTCGCGGCAGCACCGTGCGAGCGCCTGGCCGCGCAGATTGACTACCGCAACCTAGACGACGACCGGCCCACCAGGGTCGAAGACGCCTATCCGGTTGAGCGGTACGCGTTCGAGTTTCTGCTCCCCTACGCCTTCGAACGCGAGCGGTCCGGCGCCTCGATCCACGCGTCGGTGCTGGAGCTGGCCTATGGCGTGGTACCGAATGCCCACATCGGACTGAAGGCGCCCATAGCAGCGATTCGCCAGGCGGGAACCACGGAGTGGGGTCTGTCCGGACTCCGGGTCTTCGCGCTATACAATCTCAATACGGAGAGCTCGGCGCTTCCAGCGGTCTCTCTCCGGGCGGACGCCACGTTCCCGGTCGGGTCGTTCGGCGGAAACGAAACTCAGTTCGCGGTAAAGGGAATTCTGACGCGATCCTGGGGCCAACACCGTATTCATCTGAACGGTGCCGCACGAATCGGGACCGACGCGCCAGGCCCGGCGGTTGAAGGGCTGGACCGCTGGTGGGCGGGCGCCGCCCTGGACCGGACACTGTTTCGCCAGAGCGTGCTGGTGATCGGCGAGGTTTACGCCAGGCGCCTCACCCAAACAGTGCCGGTCGAAGTGAACGCCGGCCTGGGACTCCGGTGGCAGTGGCGTCCGACCACGGTGATCGACATCGGCGTCACCCGCCGGCTGAAGGAAGACGTCGGCCCGGACTACGCCGTGACGCTCGGCATCTCGAATGCATTCGCCATCGCGGGCCTCATGCCCCGCGGTCGCTGAGGAGGACGTATGCACACATTCCTGTTGACCGCGATCGCGCTCATCGGTACGGTCGGCGCCGCGTCCCCCCGCGGGCTCCCCGCGCAGGACCGGCGCAACGAGCAGTTCTACTATCCAGGGTCATTCAACTGGACCTTCCTGCGGAACTACCCCGAGGCGGCCAGACTCTTCAACGCCTTCGACTACGGCCACGCCGTGCTCTACGAGCGGCTCTATACCGTAGCGGACTCGGCCCGCGCATCGGCGGCGCTGGAGAAAGAATACCGCTTCCTGACTACCGACCTGCTGGTGCGCCCGCCGCGGTTCGCCGTCGCGGAGGAAGTGATCGAGCCCAGCTATGCCAAGCTGGCCTGGCAGGCCAAGCTCATGTTCGACTGGGCGCACGTCCTGCACCGCCAGATCTACGACGCCTACGCCGACCAGCGCCTTTCCGTGGCGCAACAAGACTCCCTGATCGAACGCCTGACGGACCACTATCTCACGCGGCGGGACGTGGCGTTCCCGTCCGTCCCGAAGTCCATGGCGCTGATGGACGAGCAGTATTACAGCCAGGTGTTTCGGCGCGCGTATCCCAGGTTCAACGGGCTCATCTGGGGGTACCATTGGCTTCAGGTGGGGTTGTACGAGCCCCTCATCGCCGGCCGCACGCCCAGTGAGAAGAAATCCGGCATTCAGGCCGCGGTGGCTCGGTTCTGGGACATGCTGAAAGACCCGCCCGCCAGCATGCCGCAAGTGATGCCGATGACTGCCACCGTGGCCCCGCTCTTCACCGAGCGCCATCCGCGCGCGGCAGCGATATTCGACAACCTCCACATGATGCACGACATCATTTCGGATATTCTCGCGGCCGACACGGTGCAGCGGGACCAGAAACGCCAGGTGATCTACGCGGCGCTGGCCGAGTTCCGCGATACCACGCGCAACGTGATGACCTTGGACGACTGGATGATGATGGGCCACCACATGGGAGGGATCGAGGCCATGGGCGGGCCGGTGTTGGGACTGCTTCCGGGCAGCAAGCCGCCTGATCCTCACGGCGAGCACCGGCCGCCGCGGGATACCGCCGGCGCTGAGCCTGCAGCCGCTGGAGCCGGACGAGGACCGTATGAACCGTAAGTCGGCGGGCGGGGTCGCTGAGCGGCTGGCGCTGGACGCGCTGGACTACCCCATCCCCGCCCGGGCAAATCGGTGGGACTTCATGCTGGGCGCGCTGACGCTGGCCGCGCTCTCGGTGTTGACGCTGACGGGAATCGTCCTGACGCAGTACTACAATCCCGCGCCGCTGGGCGCGCACGACTCGATACGCTACATCATCACGCAGCTGCCTTTCGCAACGTGGCTCCGCGATATCCACGTCTGGAGCGCCTCCGCGGCTCTGATTCTCGTCTTTGCCCATCTGGCGGCGGTATTTTGGCGCCGCGGGTTCCGGTCACCGCGCGAGGTGCTGTGGTGGAGCGGCGTGCTCCTGCTGACCCTGCTCTTCGGCCTGGCCTTCACCGGGACCGTGCTGCGGGCGGATCAGGAAGCCGTCGAGGCCATGGCACACGCGGTGGCGGGTGCCCAATTGGCTGGCCCGGCCGGCGCGCCCTTCCTGCCGGGCTTCACCCCGTCCAGCCCTATTCTCACACGCATGTACGGGCTGCACGTGTCGGTGCTGCCGCTCGCGCTGGTCGGCATCCTGGCCCTCCATTTGTGGCTCATCCGCCACCTGGGCGTGAGCGCCACGGGGGAGGCCCGCGCCGCGTTTCGCACCCATCTCCGGCCGCTGGGAGGGTTCGCCCTGGTACTGGTAGCCGCGGTCGGGGCCCTGTCCCTGGCTTGGCCCGCTTCGCTGCTCCAACCCGGCGTGGAAGGCTTTGAGATAACCAAGCCGTTCTGGCCGTTCCTGTGGATTTACGCGACGGAGAACCTCTTCGGCATGGCCGGCATGCTGGTCGCGCCGTCGGTGTTGTTCGGGTTTCTCGCATTGGTACCGCTCACCGACCGAGCAGATGGCATCCTCGCACGGATCACGCGGATTGCGGGCATAGTACTGTTCGGTCTCATGATCGCGGCGATCGTATATGCCGCGCTGGCGCCGGCCCAATCCCATCTAAACATGCCCATGTAAGACGAGGAGACTCACGATGCGATTCAAGAATCAGCGTGCAAGTCCGGTCCGGCCACCGCGTCAGGTCGCTGCGGCGCTTGGATTGGCCCTCGTGGTCGCGACCAGCCTGGCCGCGGTCCACGAGGAAGGAGTCCTGAAACTCGCGAGCCGGGCCCTGGTCGCCGGAGACAGCCTTCCGCTGAAGGGCGAGAAGTTCACCCGCAGCTCACCCCTGACGTTGGCCCTGGTGGGAATGGCCGGCCGGGTGAGTCTGGGAACGGTCCGGTCCGACTCGGTCGGTGCGTTTACCGCGAGCGTCCTGGTCCCGCGTGACGCCTCAGCCGGATCTTATCGCCTGGTGGCGATCGCCGAGGACGGCGACGAGGTGGCCTCGCTCGACGTGACCGTGTCGGCGGCCGCGGCGGCGGACCTTGCCCCTATGCCCGGGCACGAAAGGATGGAGATGGAAGAGCCGACCGGCGAGCCGCTGGTACTCGACCGGGCCCGCAGCCCGTTGGTGACCTGGAGCGTCGTGACGGGCATCGGGCTGGCGTTGATAGGGGGCGTCGTGCTGCTCCGGCCCGGGTCGGGCGGCCATTGACGAGCATCTGCTGCGGAAGCTCAGCACCAGTCGCCAGCGGTGCGTACCGGAGTCCGCGTCAGTGAGCGGTGCACGGCGTACCAACCAGCCCCACTCGCGAACTGCAGCGGACGAAGGGACGCATCGCTGGCGACGCGTGCGGGGCTTCCTTAAGCCTGAGTAGCGAATCGGGGACAGCACACAGCCTCACCTGAAAAGGAGCTACCCCATGCACCACCAATCCGCACGCACCGGTCTCTTGGCCCTGGCCCTGGTTGCACCGGCGATTCTCTGGACATCAGCGAGTCGGCCCACCGCCGTCCACGAGCGCAAGGTTGTCGCGGGCCTCGCCGTGGTGTTCGGCGCCGAACCGGAACCCGCCCTCACCGACGAGATGCAGTTCCTGCGCTGGCGGATCAGCTCGGTGGCCGACTCCACCGCGTATACGCAGCTTGAGGATGCAACCGCCACGGTCACCCGGGACGGGCAGCAGTACGGACCGTTCACGGTGCGGCCAGTGCGCCGGGACCCGGGGTTGTACCAGACGCAACATATTTTCACGGGCGTAGGCGAGTACCAGTCGGTTCTCAAGTTCCGCAAAGGGCAGGACCCCACGGTCCACTCGGTGGACTTCACCTTCCAGATCCGAGACCGCGCCACCTTGGAGCTTCCACCCCGCCGGCCGGGCCGGTGAAGCGGCCCGCTCCGCGAAGGCGGGCACATTCCAACGCATGCGGGGCGACAAAACATCCACGTGGGGAGGGACCTATGCGTCATATCGCGGGCCTTACAGTGGCGGCGCTGGGCGGTCTGGCCGGTTACCCGCAGCCGGTAGCGGGACAGACCCCTGATCAAGATGCGGTGCGGCGGGTCATCGAGGCGGTGGCCGAGTTCTCCCAGGCGAAGAACCTGGCCGCGATGGACACCCTGTTTGCCCCCGGGGGCGGCGTGCACATCATCGAGGGCGCGGGCGTCAACCACGGCTGGGTGGACTATCGGGACAATCACCTGGGGCGCGAGCTGGCCGAGTTCCAGAACTTCCAGTATCGCCACTACGCCATCGAGCCAACCGTTCGCGGCAACGTGGCGTGGACCTCATTCAGGTACGACCTGGCGATGGACACGCAAAACGGGCACGTCGAGCTGGAGGGACGCGGCACCGCGGTCCTCGAGAAGCGCGACGGTCGCTGGCTGATCGTGCACCAGCACACGTCGGGGCGGCGGCAACCGGCGCAGTAGGGTTGCCGGCGCGACCTTCATGATTTCTTTCAAGAGAATTTCGAACTGGCGCCATACAGTGGTCCGCAGCCTGGGGCGAGGGTACGCGAGACGCCCTGCTCGTGTGCATCGTCCACGGGATGGCTTCACAGATTCCGGCTGAACGGAGGCACCAGCCTATGCGTTGGGCGCAACGATGGCCGATGTTCGCGCCTCGCAGGATGACCCGTGGGACGGGCGTGTTGGGCGTGGCCTTGCTGTGCGGAATGCCGCGGGAGATGCAGGCGCAGAAGAACCAGGTCGATTGGGAAGCCCTCAACCCCGCGTTTCTGGGAGCGACGTACGTAAACGACACGCAGATCTGCCAGGCGTGCCACGAGGTTGCCCTGCGCGCGTTCGGCGAGACGCCGCACGCGCGCCTCTTCCGAGCCGGGAGGATGCCAGACCGCGGTGAATGCGAGAGCTGCCACGGTCCCCGCAGTAAGCACATAGAGAGTCCGGGACGGGAATTCGCCTGGCGGAGCCTGAGCGCCGATCAGCAGTCCACCGTCTGTTTGCAGTGCCACGAGGGCGGCGCGCGCATGGGGTGGAAGACGGGCGCCCACCTCTCGGCGGACGTGAGCTGCGCCTCCTGTCACGACGTGATGGCAGCGCGGAGCGAGCAGGCCATGCTGGCCCGCGCGCAGGTGCCGGAGACCTGCTACACCTGCCACGCGTCGACCCGCACACAGATGGCCAAGAGCTCGCACCACCCCGTACGCGAGGGCGCCATGGACTGCGCCAGCTGCCACAACGCGCACGGCGCGACGCCGGGGCTGCTGCGGACGGCCACGCTGAACGAGACGTGCGTGAGCTGTCACGCGGAGAAACGCGGCCCGTTCGTTTGGGAGCACGCGCCAGTGCGCGAGAGCTGCGCTACCTGTCACGAACCCCACGGCTCAGCCAACCGGAATCTTCTGACGCGGAAAGACGCGTTCCTCTGCTTGCAATGTCACTCCTACGGCGGCCACATCAATCTGCCCCGGTACAACCGGACGAGTAATCCTTACGGCAGCGGTTGCGTGAACTGCCACATGAGCGTACACGGGTCGAATCACCCGTCGGGCGCCAAACTCACCCGGTAGAGGAGGCGATTGCGATGAGACGGCTAGTGGCTCTCCAGGCTCTGCTGCTTGCGGCGCCTGTGGCCGCACTCGGGCAGGCGGCGCCCTCGGTGCAGACCTCGGGACGCATCTCTACCGGCGCGCAGCAACTCGATAACAACACCAACTCAAGCAAGTTCACGGAATACCGTGATCTCAGCGACAACGTTTACCTGCTGGACATCCGGTTCGACGCGCTGAACCCGAGCGGCTTGTTTTTCGACTTGGAGGGAGCCAACGTGAGCCGCCACGACCAACGCCTGCGGCTGGGGGTCGGCGACGTGAGCTCCTGGCGGTTCAATCTGTCGTGGAACGAGATCCCACACCTCCTCAGCAACAAGGCGCAGAGCCCCTACCTCGAGCGCACGCCGGGACGTTTGGAAGTGCCGCAGACCATGGTGATCCCGTTCAGGCGGCTCAACACGGTGGCGGCGGATGCCCCGTCGGTGCTCGCCAGCGATACGGTCATCGCGGCATACGCGGCCTCGTTCGTGCGGCCCATCACCCTGGGGACCCAGACCAACACGGGCGCCATTGGGTTCCGCTACGCCGGCTTCGAGGCTCTCGATTTGTCGGTGAACTACACGCGCCGGACCAAGACCGGCAGCCGCCCGAGCTACGGCCCCATTGGCGACCGCCCGCCGCGGACGCTCAACATCGAGCTGGCCGAGCCGGTGGACTACCGCACGGGCGATCTGAGGGCGGCGGCGGGGTTCGATGGCGGCCGTTACCAGGCCCGGATCGAATACCTGTTCTCGACGTTCGCCAACCAGATAGACGAGTTGGTCTGGCAGAACGTGTACGCCATGCCCCAGCCGGGCGCCTCCTTCGACGCCTGGGACCGGCTGATCGGGGGGTTCGGTCGTCGGCCGCTGCCGCCGGATAACCGGTACCACAACGCCACCCTGAGCGCCGGCGCGAATCTGCCGTTGGACAGTCGCCTGGCATTGACCTTCTCCTACGGGCGGATGGAGCAGGACGAGCCGCTGGTGCCGTACGCCTACCAGGCGGACACGCTGGTGACCCGCACGCTGCCGCGAGCCGCCGCGAACGCGCGGATGAACACCACCAACTTCAGCGCCGAGTATTCGATCATCCCGCTCCGGCGCCTCAACCTCCGCGCGTTCTACCGGCGCTTCGATCTCCAGAATGAGACGCCGGCAAGCCAATGGCAGTACGCCACGTCGGATGCCAGCAACGTGAACGGCACGGTGAGCTTCAAGAACAAGCGAGTCAACCTGCCTTACGCGTGGAACCGCCAGACCGCGGGCGCGGATGTCACACTGCGGCTCGGTGTATGGAAAAGCAGCCTCGGGCTGGGGTTCGAGCGTAACGATCTCGGCCGGGAATACCGCGAAGGGGAAAGCTCGGAGAATAGCTTCCGCGCGAACTGGCGGGCTCAGCCGGTGGGCTGGCTCTCGCTTCGCGCCAAGTACCTGCGCGGCGACCGCGACGGCGGGGACTACGACTGGCAGGTGACGCGCCAGAGCTACTGGTACACGGCAGCGGAGGCAGGCACCGACAACGACAACCCGCTATTCACCTTCAACGATCACCCGGACATGCGCCGCCACGACGTGTCGGATCGGGCGCGCGATCAAGTGGACGTCACGGTCGGGCTGACGCCCGGTGCCACGTTCTCGGTCGCGACCACGTTCAGATACCAGCGAGACGACTTCCAGTCGGACGTCCAGCCGGTTCAGCCCCTGCGAGGGAGACCTCTGGCAGATAGCCTCGCGGCGACGCCCGGCGATCAGCTGGGCCTGTTGCGCTCCGAGCGGCAGCAGGTCAGCGTCGACCTGTACTTCGAGCCCGCCGAGCGCCTCAGCCTGAACGCTTCGGTGGGGCGGGACCAGGGCGAGGCCCGTCAACGCTCGATCGAGTTCAACGAAAACAACAAGCAGAATCCCAGCGCGGTCGCCACCGCCGAGCTGGGGCCCTGGACGCGGGCGGGAAGTGAATGGACTGCGGACTTCGAGGAGCGGACGTGGTACGCCGGAGCCGGTGGCACAGTCGAGATCGTTCCCAGCCGGGTGTCGCTGTCGGTGAACTACACCATGTCCCTCAGCACGGTGGACATCGTGTACTCCGGGTTCGGGACGACGAACTGGGACGGTACGGCGTTTCCGCCGAACCACCAGTTCGGCTTCCAGACGCCGCCGCCCGTGCGGCACGAGTCCCACGTCGCCGATCTGCAGCTCGAGTTCCCTCTGGTGCGCAACGTCAATATGGTCGCCGGGTACACCTACGATTACTACAAGATCGAGGACTGGCAGCAGGAGGTCTCGACCTCCTGGTACGAGCCGGTCGGTAGCGAGTTCCTGCTGCGCGACACGTCGCGATCACACCAATGGGGCAACCGGCTGTTCAACCTGGGGCGATACCTGGCGCCGGGCTACACCGGGCACCTGGGGTACCTGAGCTTCACCTACCGCTTCTGATCGGGGACCGGCTCGGCTATACAGGGGCTTCGCTGCAGGAGCGGGCCAGCCGGGTGGCGAACGCCGGATCCTCGGCTGACCCACTCCCCGCCTTGACCCCGTACCACGGTACGGGGTTTACGTTTATCCCTAGATCATGACTGGCCCGCTCACCATAGGCCGCGTGGCGCAGGGCGCCGGAGTCAACGTCGAGACGGTGCGCTACTACGAACGCCGGGGCCTGCTGGCCGCACCGCCACGAACGGCGGCTCGGTACCGCCAGTACCCGGCAGACGCGATCCGGCGCATTGAGTTCATCAAGCGCGCTCAGCAGTTGGGGTTCACGCTGGAAGAGATCGGCGACTTGCTCAACCTCCGCGCGCGTTCGGAACGGAACTGCGACGCCGTTCTGCGACAGGCCCGCCACGCCCTCGATCGCATCGCGGCGAAGGCCGGAGAGCTGGAGCGGATGCGTCGCGCGCTAGTCCAATTGGCGGAGGACTGCCGCCGGCGCAAGCCGTCGGGCGAATGCCCCATCCTGGCGGCGCTCGAAGAGGAGAGATCGTGAAGAGCATCGAGCTGGTCTACTTCGCGGGCTGCCCCAACGTGGACGGGGCCCGGGCCAATCTTCGCGCCGCCCTCCAGGCGCTCCGCCTGGCGCCCACGTGGACTGAGTGGGATCAGGGGAACGCCGCCGCGCCCCCTCGGGTTCGAGGGTTCGGCTCGCCCACCGTGCTAGTGGACGGCCGGGACATCACCGGTGTCGGCCCGGCCACCGCGGCGGCGTGCCGGGCCGACGGCGCGCCCTCGGTCGAGCGTATTGTGGCCGCGCTGTCGGAATCATGATCGGCAAGGTCGCCGGCACCGCGGCGGCGGCTATCGCGAGCGCGTTCACCGCGTCACTGTGCTGCGCGGGACCGTTCCTGGCCGCGGCCGGTATCTCGGGCGCCGCAACGCTGGGCACTGGGGTGGAACCCTTGCGGCCGTACCTGCTCGGCGCGGCCGGGGGGTTTGTCGGCGTCGGGCATGTGATCGTCCGGCGCGAGGACCGCAAGGCGTGCACCCCGGGTACGCCGTGCGCCACACCGGTGGCACGGCGGAACATGAAGCGGACGGTCTGGGGCGCTTCCGCCCTGGTGGTCGTGCTCGCCACATTCCCAACGTGGTCCGTTTGGTTCCTGGGCTGACGCCCTCGGCTCCGGCGGCGCCCGTGCGGGAACCGCGGATCGCCGGGTATCTCTCCCTGTTCGCGTCTGCGGGAACGCTGGTGTGCTGCGCGCTCCCCGCGCTGCTGGTGGTCCTGGGACTCGGCGCCACGGTCGCCAGCGCCCTGTCCGCCCTGCCCTGGCTGGTGGTTCTTTCGCGGCACAAGGATTGGGTCTTTGCCGGGTCCGGCACACTGATCGCGGCCAACGCGTACTACCTGTACCGGCTCGCGCCCAGTCTTCAGCCGGCTCACGGGTGTCCGCCGGATCAGGCGAAGGCGTGCGTGGCGGCGAGCCGGGTGAGCCGGCGCTTGCTGATCGCGTCGGGCGTCATCTATGCCGCCGGGTTCAGCGTGGCGTATCTCCTCGGTCCGCTGCTCGAGGCTTTTGACTGGTGATGGTCAAACCCGTCTGGTGCGCATGGGCGGTCCTCTCAGCGGTGATCCCGGCGACCGTGAGGGCCCAGGGACACGGGCCTGCCTATGGACTCTCCACACCCACTTTGGGAAAGGGCGGATGGAGCATCGACCTGAGCGTCATGGGCCGGATCGTTGGTCAGGCCGAGATGGCGATGATGCGCTCCATGCTGAGTTACGGGATCACGGAAGACCTCCAGATCTCGGCCTCGTTTCCCATGGGGCTTTACCTGCCGGAGGGGCTCCGGCCGGCTCATGGCATGTCGCGGATGCCCACCAGCCCGGACGTGGAGTTCCTGCTCGGCTGGCGGTTCCACCGCACCGGCTTAGACGTTGGGTCCAGGTTCGAATCCACCGTCTACGCGGGCTTCGACTACCCCACCGACGCGGTTCGCGCCGGCGTGCGAACCTCGCCGGGGGTCTACGGAGCGGTGGTCACGGGGTACGCGTCCCGGTCCGTCTACGCCTGGGCGGGCGCCCTGTACCGCCGCTACATGACGCCGGTGGGGAGCACCGCGGACCATCCGGGCGACGTAGCGATGTACAGCGCCGTGCTGGGGTACCGCCCACCACCCTTCCAGCGAGACTTCCCCCATCCCGACTGGCGGGTGTTCGTGGAAGCCGTGGGCGAGTACACCGCCCGCGACGTCATCGCCGGGGTCAGGCAGGCCGACACCGGAGGTCATCAAGTGTTCATCGGCCCCACGCTGCTCGGCCTGTACGGGTGGTGGGGGATCTCCGGCGGCCCGGTGTTCCCGGTGTACCGGCGGGTGAACGGGTCGCAAACGCCAGACACCATGCGCTTGGCGGTCAACACCACATTCTGGTTCTAAGGAGACCCATATGAACCGGCTCACCGTCTCACTCAGTTGCGTGCTGCTGTTCGGCATCACTCCGGCCGTGGCGCAGCTTCAGGAGGTACGGCAGACCATCTTCGGCATGGACTGAGCGGTGTGCGCCTACGCCGTGCGCGTGGCCGTAGGGAAGATCGCGGGCGTGGACTCGGTGCGGGTAAGCCTGAATGAGGGCCTGGCCGTGGTGTGGCTGCACGAGCAAAACACGGTGACCGTCGAGCAGATCCGCGAGGCGATCCGCTCCAATGGCTTCACGCCGAAGGCCGCCAAAGTCCGAGCCACGGGTAGGCTTCTTGAGAACGGCGGACGACTGGTGTTGGCCTTCGCGGGCACTCCGGCGCTGCTCCTGCGCGAGCATCCTTCGGCGCCTGCCCTGCTCGACGACCTTCGTCAGGCACTGGGGGCCTACGTCGCTGTGGAGGGCGAAACCCTGGAGACACAACGCGGTGATGCACGACTGCCCGACTTGGCGGTGCGGGAGTTCGCACGCTTGGCCCGGTAGTAACACAACCAACCGCGTACCTGACTGGCAGCGCTTGGCGTGACCCTTTGGCTACGCCGTGGTGAAGTAGAAGACCATGCCGTACGTCCCGTTGGCATGGCGCCAGCCGGTCCCCATCATCCCCAACGTCCCGCCCATCATTGAGCCGCCCATCATGGACTGAGTGGCCCACTGCCCACCGTGCTGCGTGCCGCAATGCTCGTAGTTCAGCAGGCCGCCGGCGGCGTCCCGCATGCCACCACCGAGGTGGATCGCGTACCGGGTTCCCGGCTTCAGCGCGGCCGCCGGCGTAAACATGAGTCGCAGACTATCGTCCGACCAACTCCACGTGCCCTGCACGATCGGCCCGTTCACATCTCCCTCGTGCAGGGCCGCGTACTGCTCCATGCCACTGCCCATGGCGTGGGTGAACTCGATCACGATGGGGGCGGCGGGATCCACGTTGGATGCGCCGCCCGCGGGGACCAGGGACGCCACCGTGGTATCGCCGACTGGTGCGGCCACGTCCTGACACGCGGCGACGACCATCACTCCGAACGCCGCAAGTAGTCCGCGCGAGCCGACCTTCATCCGAGCCTGCCTTGTATGACTTGAGGGCCAGTCTAATCCTGCCGCATGAAGGAAGGTGCAATCCGGCGTGACAGCATCCTCAGGCAGTGCCAGGCCACCGCGGTCTTATGGAACCGTTCACTCCGAAATGAGACCGGCTTTACGGCGCCGATCCGATGTTGCGCCGGCGCTCTGTCGGGACGGTGCGCCCTCGCCAGGGTGGCGTTTCGCCTCCAGAAGGGGCCTGTGCGCTTCACGCTCAGTACCCGGGACGCACCCGACGTTCCGATGAGATTCGCCACTGCCCGGAGTAAGCGCTGACGCCCTGACGCCCGGCACCTCGTCGGTGGGCTTCCGGATTGGAAGGCAGCCGGACTACCGATCCCTTGCGGCCGCGGCGAGTTGGCGGCGCAGACGAAAGGTCCGCCACGATGAAAAATCTGTTCATCCTGAACGACCCGCCCTACGGCACCGAGCGCTGCTACAACGCCTTGCGCCTTGCCGGTGCCCTCGCCAAGCGCGACGGGGAGGAGGTGCGCGTGTTCCTGATGGGCGATGCAGCCGGTTGCGCCAAGTCGGGCCAATCCGTGCCGAACGGCTACTACAACCTCAACCGCATGCTTCAATCCCTCGCGCTGAGGCAGGCGCCGGTCGGCGTGTGTGCAAGCTGCATGGACGCGCGGGGGATCAGGCCCGACGAGCTGCTGGAGGGGGCCACACGGAGCTCTTTGGAGGAGCTGGCCGAGTGGGCCCAATGGGCCGACAAAGTGTACGTGTTCTAAGGAGAAGCGCACCATGTCCCAGGCGAAGACGGTAGCGGTCCTCGGGGCGGGCGTAGGCGGGCTCGTCGCCGCGCATCGCCTGCGGGACCAACTTCCCGACTCACACCGCGTCGTCCTGATCGACCGCGAGACGCGGCACCTCTTCCAGCCGTCGCTCCTCTGGCTCGCGATTGGTAAGCGATGTGCCGAGCAGATCCAACGGCCGCTCGCTCGACTCGAGCGCAAGGGGATCGAGGTGGTTCGCGGGGAGATCGAGCGGCTCGATCCGGAGAAACGCACGGTCCGGGTAGAGGGTCGCGAGTTCATCGGTGACGCGGTAATCGTATCGCTCGGCGCGGACCTGGCGCCCGAGACTGTCCCGGGACTGGTCGAGACTGGACACAACCTGTACACGCTGGAGGGCGCCGCGTCGCTCCGGCAGGCGCTCGCCCGGTTCGACGGTGGGAGGGTGGTCGTGCTCACGGCGGCGCCGGCCTACAAGTGCCCGGCGGCGCCGTACGAAATGGCGATGTTGATTGAGTACGCCCTGCGACGGCGCGGCGTCCACCGCCGGGCGCAGGTCGCCATCTACGCGGCCGAGCCTGCGCCCATGGGCGTCGCGGGCCCGCACGTCTCCGCGGCCGTCCGGCAGATCGTCGAGCACAAAGGCATCGCCTACCACCCGGAGCACCAGGTCGTGACGGTGGACCCGGCAACCCGGCGGCTCGCCTTTGCCAATGGCTCGTGGGCCCAGTTCGACTTGCTCGTGTACGTCCCACCACACCGGGCGCCGGCGGTTGTCCGCGAAGCTGGGCTTGCGCCGGTCGGGGGCTGGGTCAGCGTGAACCGGGCTACCTTCGCGACTCGGTTTCCGGGCGTCTTCGCCATCGGCGACGTGACCACGGTGCCGCTGGCCATGGGGAAGCCGCTGCCCAAAGCGGGCGTCTTCGCCCATGCGCAGGCCGAAGTCGTGGCGGCCAACCTGGTGGCCGAGTGGACCGGCCGCACCACGCGGCGCGCTTTTGACGGCCACGGCCGGTGCTTCCTGGAAACCGGGGATGGGCGAGCGGGTCTGGGCAGCGGCGACTTCTATGCGGAACCGACGCCGCAGGTGAAGCTCCGGAAACCCAGCCGATGGTGGCAGTGGGGCAAAGTGCTCTTCGAGCAGCGGTGGCTCAGGCAGTGGTTCTGATTGCCTGCCGCCAGGGGTCAGCCAGGTCTTCATCCAACGTTCAAGCGGAATATGGAGTCTCCTTAGACATGGTCCAGCATGTTGCGGGCGCCTCCCATGCGGAGTGACCGCCATGAGGACCGACCGCTTTGTCGCCTCGCTCGTCACGTTGAGCGCCGTTACCCTAGCCGCGCTGCCCGCCGGCGCTCAGGAACCGGGTTATGCCAGCCAGGTGAGCCCGGGTCAGGTGTCGCTGACGCTCGAGCCCGAATGGCAGGACACGGCGTTGGTGGTGGTGGTCCGCGCCGAGGCGCAGTCCGGCGACTTGAAGAACATTGACCTGCGGAGCCAGATCATGCTGATGGCCGACCGCCAGACCTATCAGCCCTCCAGTGCAGGCCGGTTGACCGGGCGGCGCGCGATCGCCTGGGTGGCGTTCCGGCTCCCGAAAAAGCCCGAGATCTTTGCCCTGAGCATCCGAGACGTGCCCGACGTGTCCACGCGCATCCTGCGCTGGCCGGCGCCGGTGCTGACGCCCTGATCGTGCCCGCCCCATAATTCAGACCATCATCACCAGGCACCGAAGACACTGAGCGACCGCTCACTCCAATAATATTAGGCCGTCGTCCTGGCTTCCACGGGTCGTCTTGACAGGCCCCGCGTTGTATGCTAGCTATCCAGCACAATGCTGGATTTCCAGCAGTTGGTGGGCTGATACCCCGCGAGTCGTGAGCATCAAACCCTAGAGGGACAACATGCCGCGTGAACCGCACGAGGGACTGACTCGTCGCGAGCGACAGATAATCGACGTGCTCTTCCGGGCCGGGAAAGCAACGGTGGCCGAGGTCACGGAGCAGATACCCGACCCGCCAAGCTACTCGGCGGTCCGGGCAACGCTTCGGGTGCTGGAGGAAAAGGGTCGCGTCCTGCACCAGGAGGACGGACCGCGGTACGTCTACGTGCCTGCGGTACCGGCCGAGACGGCGCGGAACGCCGCCCTCCAGCACTTGGTGAATACCTTCTTCGAGGGGTCGGCTGATCGAGCCGTCGCGGCCCTGCTCCAGATGGATGACACTAGAATCGCCGATGACGACCTCGCGCGTCTCACCGCGCTGGTCAAGCGCGCGCGCGACGAGGGGAGGTAACACATGCCGCAGGTTTCGCTTCTGGCCGACGCCCTGATCAAGAGCACCGCGTTGCTCGCCGCCATGTACCTCGCGGCCATGCTCTTGCGGAAGGCACCGGCGTCAGTGCGTCACACCATCTGGGGTGCGGGATTGGCCGGCGTCCTGGCTCTCCCGTTTGCCTCGAACCTCCTCCCCTGGAGGCTGGAGATCCTGCCGGCCTTCCGTCCGGAGCGGGCGGCCAGGGCCACCAGCCCAATGAGGGACGGAAACTCCCAGCCAGCGAGTGCAACCCCGGCGATAGACCTTGCACCGTCGGGCACCGTCGTCCCCGGAACGCCGCCGCTGGGCGGCAGATCAGCGCTGGCCGCAGAGGCGGGAGTCGCCGCGTCATGGCCGCGATGGGAGTTGAGCCGCGTGCTTCAGATCCTCTGGCTGTCCGGGGCCGCCGTCTTGATCGCCCACCTGTTGTTCGGGATCGTCGCGGTGCGGCGCATGGCGCGGCGCGGCAAGGCCCTGGAGGACGGCGAGTGGCAGGCCTTGTGCCGGCGGTTGGAGCGGCAGCTCGGCATCACGCGCCCCGTGCCGGTCCTGATGAGCGCGGACACCGCGATCCCGGTCACGTGGGGCGCCCTGCATCCTACCATCGTCGTGCCGCGAGAGGCCGCTGCGTGGTCGGAGGAGCGACGACGGGCCGTGTTGTTGCACGAGCTGGCGCACGTCCGGCGTCGCGACCTCATCACCCACCTTCTGGGCCAACTGGTGTGCTCGGTCTACTGGTTCCACCCCCTGGTGTGGGTGGCCGCGCGCCGGCTGCGCGTGGAAAGCGAGCGGGCCTGCGACGATCTGGTATTGGATGCGGGCGTGCGGCCGTCGTCATATGCCGCCGATCTCCTTGATATCGTCCGCGGCGCGGGACGGCTCCGAGCACCGGCGGTGGCGTTGCCGTTGGCGCAGCGCTCAGAGTTCGAGGGCCGGTTGCTGGCGATTCTCGAGCCCAGCATCGCGCGGCGGTCCCCCGGCCCGTGGCGCTCGGCGCTTCTGGCCGGTGCGGTGGCGCTGCTGACCTTGCCCCTCGCCGCCATGCGTCCTGCGCCAGCGAGGGTCGAGCGCGAGGGAAGCGTGGCAACGCAGCAGGGCGCCGGCGCCTCGTCTCGCCGTTCGCCGCCACCCGCCGAGAAGCCGGCCCCAGCCCGCTCGCAGGGGCGCACCCCGGCCCCACCCTCGGACGACCTGCGCTCGACCGGTCACATCGCGGTGCCGGCGGAGACGCCTGTCCCCGTGCCCGTGGAGCACCCCGTTTCCGTGGAGTATGAAGCGCCGGCGCCGCCTCCGGACGGATGGTCCGAGGACCACCTGGCTCCGCCGCGGGCGGCACAGAGCGGCTCGCAGGAGCGCGGCGCCGCGGTTCTGCCGTTGATTGAGGCGCTGAAGGACCCGTCCCCGGCCGTGCGGCTCGCCGCCACGCAGGCGCTGGGAGAACTGGAGGACACGCGCGCGGTCGAGCCGCTCGGCCTTGCCCTGGCGGACGGAAATACCGAGGTGCGCAAGGCCGCGGCACACGCGCTGGGGGAGCTGCAGGATCCCAAGGGCGTGTCCGCGCTCTCCGAGGCGTTGCGGGGCGACGCCGACGCCGAGGTACGGGCCATGGCGGCGTGGGCGCTTGGCCAGATCGAGGACGACCGTGGCGTCCCAGCGCTCTCAGGCGCCCTGCGCGGGGACCGCGTGCCCAGCGTCCGCCGGCAGGCAGCGTGGGCCTTGGGCCAGATCGATCACGCCGACGGCATCCCGGCGCTCAGCGCCGCGCTGGCCGACGCGGATGTCGAGGTGCGGCGCATGGCCGTCTGGGCGTTGGGCCAGGTCGAGAGCCCGACCGCGGTGGAGCCCTTGTCCGGCGTGGTGCGGTCCGATACCGACGTGAAGATGCGCAGCCAGGCCGCGTGGGCCCTGGGGCAGATCGAGGACGCCCGCGCCGTACCGGCCCTCACGGCCGCGCTCCGCCAGGACCGTGAAGAGGATGTGCGTAAACAGGCCGCGTGGGCCCTGGGACAAATCGAGAGCGCGGACGCCGCCGACGCCCTGGGAGCCGCGTTGCGTGATTCCAGCCTGGCCGTGCGCCGCATGGCCATCTGGGCGTTAGGGCAGATTGACGACGCCCGCGCCGCTCCGGCATTGATCACGGCCTTGTCGGATGGGGACCCGCAGGTGCGGCGCGCGGCAACCCACGCCCTGGGGGAGATCGAGAGCCCCACAGCGATTGACCCCCTGGGAGCCGTCCTGGCACGCGATACCGACCCCGCCGTGCGGGCCAACGCCGCCTGGGCACTCGGCCAGATCGAGGACCGGCGAGCCGCCACACCGCTCGCGTCGGCGCTCAAGGATCAAAACGCCAACGTGCGCCGACAGGCTGCCTGGGCCCTGAGCCAGCTGAATCTCCCGACCGCGCCCGACGAGCTGCTCGCGGCGCTGTCCGACACCGACCTGGCGGTCCGCCGCCAGGCTGCCCACGCGGTGGGCGAAATCGAGGATCCGCGTGCCGTCAGCGCGCTGACCCGGATGGTGAGCGACGCGGATACCGAACTGCGCCGGCAGGCAGTGCGAGCGCTGGCACAGATCGCCGATCAGGCCTCCATTGACGTGCTGGTAGGCCTGCTCAAGCACGAGGACGCCGAGGTGCGCCGCATGGCCGCGCGGGCCCTGGGTCAGCGGCGCTAGCGGAAGCCACGGACGGCACCATGAGCTCCATCGCCGCGATCCCGGTGCGTCGCGTGGTCGTCGGAACCGTGCCGGTGCTGGTCCTGGCAGGCCTGGTGGCGGTGGAGGCCGGGCGCGCCCGCCGGGCGGACGCTCAGCAGCCGGGCGATTCCACCCGGGTGGCGCAGTTCCTGGCCTCAGTGCGCGGCACCCCAGCCCTGACCTGCGACCTCGCCGGCCAGGCGCTGGAGGGCCGGTTTGGGTGGTCGCGAGTTGAGCCGGTGCTGGAGGTGCTGCGACGCACGGACCCGACGTCCGGCGCACCCGGCACCTGGGTGAACCGGACGCTGGTGGGCGCGGGCATCGTACCGCAGCTCCGCGCCGCGATCGGCGATCACGATCCCTGCGTGCGCCAGCTCGCGGCCCGTCTGTTCGGCCGGGTGGACGGAACGGAAGGGGTGGACGCACTGCGCGCGGCGTTGGGCGACGGGTCCAGCGAGACCCGCTCGGCCGCAGCGCTGGGACTCGGCTTCGCCGGACACCAGCGCGGGATCACCCCACTGGTCCAGGCGCTACGCGACAGCGTCGCGGAGGTGCGCGCCGCATCGGCGTGGGCGTTGGGACGTATTGGCCATGCGGGAGCGTTGCAGCCTCTCCTGGCGGCGATCGAGGACCCCGCGCCGCAGGTTCGTGCGTCGGTCGCCTGGGCGCTGGGCGAGCTGGAGCGGATTGAGGCCATCGCGACCTTGGCCGGTGCGTTGGACGATCGCGCCGCCGCGGTCCGGCTGAACGCCTCCTGGGCGCTTGGTCATATTGGTCACGCCGCCGCCACCGAACCACTCACCTCCACCCTGCGCGACGATGCCGACCCGGACGTGCGCAAAGCCGCCGCGTGGGCGTTGGGGAACCTGAAATAAGGCGTAGGGGCGTAGAAGAAAAAAGACGGACAGGGACGTACAAGGCGTCCCGGGGGAACGCCTCGGTACGTCTCCCGTTACAGCCCTCCCGGACTTCTGGACCCGACACCATCTTTCCGTCCGCCAACTCATCAGGGACGGAGATTGCCTGCCATGCGACTGGCTTCGTTGCTTACCTGGTCCGCTTCCCTTGCCGTCGTCACCGCCGTCACCCAACCGGCTGGGGCGCAGCGACCGCCCCGACCCAACCCGCGTCTGGCTCAGTTCAAACGCGAAGCCGGGGCCGATGTGGAGGCGCGTGCCAAGTTCACCCAGGACATGGTGGACCAGATCTTCAGCTTCGGGGAGCTGGGGTTCCAGGAGTTCGAGACCTCGAAGTACACCGTCAACATCCTGCGGCAGAACGGCTTCACGGTCGAGGAGAACTACGCCGGGATTCCCACGGCGTGGCTGGCCACCTGGGGCTCGGGCAAGCCCGTCATCTCTCTGGGTTCGGACATCGACGGCATCCCGCAGGCGTCGCAGATGCCCGGCGTAGCCTGCCACCGGCCGATGATCCCCGGTGGGCCGGGGCACGGGGAAGGACACAACTCGGGGCAGGCAGTCAACCTGACAGCCGCGCTGGCGGTCAAGCAGATCATGGAACGGGAGAAGTTACCGGGTACACTCCAACTGTGGCCGGGCGTCGCCGAGGAACAGCTGGGCACCAAGGCGTACTACGTGCGGCACGGGATGTTGCGGGACGTGGACATCGCGATCTTCACGCACGTCGGCAATAATCTGGGCGTCAGCTGGGGGATGGGCGGTGGCAACGGCATGGTGTCGTTGCTGTACAGTTTCGAGGGGCGGAGCGCGCACTCGGCCGGGGCGCCGTGGCGGGGACGCTCGGCGCTGGACGCCGTGAGCCTCATGGAAGTGGGCTGGCAGTTTCGCCGCGAGCATTTGCGTCTTCCGCAGCGATCCCACTCGGTGATCGTGGATGGCGGCGATCAACCCAACGTGGTGCCGCCCACGGCGTCGATCTGGTTTTACCTGCGAGAGCTGGACTATCCCAACGTAATGAGCATGTGGGCCATGGCCGACTCGGTGGCTCAGGGCGCGGCCATGATGACCGGGACCAAGCTCGCCGGAACGCGCGTGCTGGGGTCGGCATGGCCGCGCAACTTCAGCAAGGTGGTGGCCGAAGCCGTGCATGAGAACATCAAGGCGGTGGGCCTGCCGCAATGGAGCGAGGCGGACGTTCAACTGGCCAAAGGGATTCAGCGGGACCTCGGCGTGAACGAGGAAGGTCTGGCCACACAGGTGGACGAGCTCGAGGCCCCGGCGCCGATCGAGCGCCAGACGGGCGGCGGCTCGGACGACATCGGCGACATCTCCTGGAACGTCCCGACCACGACGCTGCGTTTCCCCTCCAACGTGCCCGGCACGCCCGGGCACAACTGGTCGAACGCGATCGCCATGGCCACGCCCATCGCCCATAAAGGCGCCACCGCCGGCGCCAAGACCCTGGCCATGAGCGTGCTGGACTTTCTGATGCGGCCGGAGCTGGTGCAGCAGGCCTGGGAGCAGTTCCGCACCGTGCAGCTCAAGGACAGGCAGTACCAGCCGTTCATCCGGCCGGGCGACCAGCCAGCCATTGACCTGAACCGGGAAATCCTGGGCAAGTACCGCGAGGAGATGCGCAAGTACTACTACGATCC
>DASWGV010000017.1:0-17947 GCA_036393515.1 Gemmatimonadales bacterium
TTCCTTTGACGCCCTCACCGACACCAAGCAGTTGAGCGCCACCGTGAAGAACGCGAAAGGGGCGGACCTGACCGGCGCGGCGGTCACTTGGGAGTCCAGTAACGACCCGGTCGCGACCGTCAACGGGTCGGGCGCCGTGACCGCGGTGGCGAATGGGACGGCGACCGTCACGGCGAGCGCAGGGACCATCAGCCAGACGGTCAACGTCACCGTCGCGCAGGTCGCCACCAAGGTGGAGCCCGCCTCCGGTGCAATTCAGAGCGGGGGGGTCGGACAGGCCCTCTTAGCACCCCTAGTGGCGCGCATTCGCGACCGGCTCGATCAGGGCATCAAGGATCTGTCCGTTAGCTTCACGGTAAGCCCGGGTGGCGGCACCGTGTCACCCACCAGCGGCACCACCGGCAGCGACGGCCAGGTGTCCACCACTTGGACTCTGGGCACGACCGCCGGCACCCATACGGTGACCGCTAGTCCGTCCGGCGCTGGATCCAGCGCCTTGTTCACCGCCACGGCCAACCCTGGTCTCGCGTTCCTATTGTCCAAGGTTAGCGGGGACAATCAGTTCGGCTATCGCGGATCCCGGCTGGCCCAGCTCCTAGGCGCACGGGTGCGTGATCAATACGGAAACGGCATCCCGAACCACGTGGTGGTGTTCGCGACGACGGAAGGAACGGCGGATTCCGCCATAGCCTTCA
Source organism: Gemmatimonadales bacterium (assembly GCA_036393515.1). Classification (GTDB taxonomy): domain Bacteria; phylum Gemmatimonadota; class Gemmatimonadetes; order Gemmatimonadales; family GWC2-71-9; genus JACQHC01. Next base: position 696 of record DASWGV010000017.1, read on the forward strand.
CCGATGCCGCGGGCGTTGCCCGTACCGGCTGGGTCCTGCCGGATGCGATCGACACCGTGTCGCTCACGGCGTCGGCACAGGGCTCGGGGGGGACGCCGCTCACCGGGAGTCCACTGACATTTGACGCCATTGCGCACGGCCTCCGCGTCACCTCAGTCTCCCCCAGCCCGCTGCTGGAAGGGCAGCCCGCGGTGCTGATGGGCAACGGCTTCGACCCCACCCCGGGCAACAATGCCGTCATGGTTGGCAACATGGCGGCCACCGTCACCAACGCTTCACCCACCCAGCTCGACATCACGGTGCCGGCCACAGACTGTCAGCCGGCGCACGCGGCCAACGTGACGGTCACCGCCGGCGGCTTTCCCTCGACCCCGGTGGCCGCCACCGTCAATCCCGCGGCATTCGTGAACCTCGCCGCCGGGCAGCAGATCATTGTGCGGGATCCCACCCAGTTCTGTTTCCAGTTCCCCAAAACGGCGGCGCAGGAAGTCTATTTGATCGGCGTCCAATCCACGTCGGAAACCGTCACCGATCTCACCGGGATCTCTCTGTCCGCCACCGCCGTGGCGCCGGCCGCCTCGCGGCCGTTCGGCGCCGCCCGGAACCTTGGAGGCACCGCGGTTTCGCCGGTGGATGCGGCGCGACTGGAGCGCTGGCGCCGCCATCGGGCCGTCGAGGCGGCCATACGGGAGGACGATCGCATCACCTGGCAAGCCATGGCGCCCTCACCCCGCAGGGCGGGTGCCGGGGCGCGCCGAGCAACCCCTCCTATCGTGGACGGCAACGTCAACGTGGGGGACACGGTTGACGTCCGCGTCACCACCGGAGGCGGCTGCCAGAACTACGTAGACGCCAGGACCGTGGTCCGCGCCAAAGGGCAAAAGGGCATCTTCCTACAGCACATCACCGCACCTGCCGGTGGGTTCGACACCACCCATTACAAGGTCTTCAGCCAGGGATTCGACACCCACTATTTCCCCAACGATTCGTCGTACTTCGGCAACCCGGAAGACGCCGACGGCAACGGCCGCGTGGTGATGGTGTTCACACCGGAAGTGAACAAGCGCGGTTCGCTGGGGTTCACCACGTCCTGCGACCTCGATGCCCGTAGCACCAGCCCGGCGAGCAACGAGGGGGAGTTCTTCTACCTGCGAGTGCCAGACCCGAACGGCCAGTTCGACGATGCGTACTCCCTCTCCAACGGCCTGGACGACATGCCGCCTACCATGGCCCATGAGTTGGTGCATGTCATCCAGTTCCGCGGCCGGCGGGCGGCCGGCGGTCCCTTCCCGTCCATCTGGCTTGCGGAGGGCCAGGCGGTGTTGGGTGAGGAGATCATGGGCCATGCGGTGGAGGGGAGGATGCCCGGACAGGACTACGGGCTCGCCATCGCGATCAACCTGGACGATGAAAACTCCACGGATTGGTACTCCACCGGTTTTGTCGGGCTGGGCCTGTACTACGGCTGGGATCCGATCACCGACGACAACTTCGACGGCCGGGTCGCCGAGGCGCCTCACGAATGCAGCTGGCTGGCCCTGAAGCCGCCCAATCCCGGTCCGTGCGTTGGCGGGCTGGATCCCTACGGGGCGCCCTGGGCCCTGCTCCGCTGGCTGTCCGACCGGTTCTATGCCAACACCACGCCCGCGCAGTCGGCGTTTCACCAGAGCATCATCAGCAACACGCAGAACGGCTACGTCCTGTTGCAGTCGCTGGTCGGCGTCTCGATCGACACGCTCCTCACGCAGTTCGCGGCCATGCTCCAGGTGGACGGGCTGGTGTCGGCCGCCGCACCCGAGCTGACCATGGCCAGCTGGAACCTGTACAGCGTTTTCTACGAAACCGAGGACGGCGTGCGGCTCCGGCCCGCGCTACGGCTTCAGCCCGCCCAGCTCACCTACAGCACGTTCGCCCGGACAGCCAACGTGCGGGCGGCGTCCACCTACTACGCGGTGGTTTCGGGATTCAACCGGGAGGCCACCGCGGTCAAGGCGCGGGACGGCGCCGGTGGGGTCCTGCCGCCGTGGATGAGGTATTGGATCGTCAGAATCGAGTAGGGGACGGACGGGGACAGACAAGAACAGGACGGACGGAGACGTACAGGACGTACCGCGGACGGACAGCGGGAGTCCGAACCACCATGCGGCCGGGTGCGCGGGCCGGACTCTCGGTTTCCGTCCCCCTGTACGACCTGTACGTCTCTGTACGTCTCATTCCTGGGGTCCGACGACTCTCCGCCATACGAAGTACACCGGAACCCCCAGGGCCACGATGAGCAGTCCTGGCCAGGTGAACAGCGGCTTGTTGATCAGCAGGTTCAATCCCACCAGGCTCATGAGCACCAGGTAGAGCGCGGGGAACCACGGGTAGCCAAACGCCCGGACCGGGCGATCGGCGTTCGGCTGGCGGATGCGGAGGGCAAAGAGGCCCACCGCCGTGAGCATGTAGAACAGCACGGCCGCGATGATCACATAGTCCAAGAGCTGCGCGTACGTGCCCGATAGGCACAGCACGCTGGTCCATACCGCCTGCACCACCAGCGCCACGGCGGGCGTGCGGTGCTCCGGGTGCAACCGGCCGGCCGACCGGAAGAACAGATTGTCGCGCGCCATCGCCCAGTACACCCGGGCGCCGGCGAGAATGAGCCCGTTGTTGCAGCCGAACGTGGAGATCATGATCGCCGCGGCCATGATGTAGAGCCCCGGGTCGCCGAACATGGCCTGCAACGCCGCGGTGCCCACCCGGTCCTCCGGTGCGCCCGCAATGCCGTCGGCGGGCAGGACACTGAGGTAGGCCGTGTTCGCCAACACGTAGAGCGACGTCACGACCAGCACGCCCACTGCCATGGCGAAGGGTAGGTCTCGCACGGGGTCCTTCATTTCGCCCGAGGCAAACCCCACGTTGTTCCACGCGTCCATCGAGAAGAGCGAGCCCACCATGGCGGCGCCGATCACCGGCACCAGCGCCAGGGTCAACCCGCCGGCCGGCCAAAAACCGGCGCCGAAGTTCGCCACCAGGGCGTCCGCCTGACGGCCGATGGTGAGCCCCAGCACGATAAGCGCGGCGAGCGCCGCCGTCTTGATGACCGTGAGTGATGTCTGAATGAACGCGGCGGTCCGGACCCCCCGCAGGTTGATCCAGGTCAGGATCACAATGGAGAGGATGGCGAACAGTCGCTGGGGTGACAGGCCCACCTGAATCACGCCGGTCGGGAGTGGGATCGCGCCGCCCAGGAAGACCTCCGGCGAGAGTGCCGGCACAAACACCGCCGTGAAACGCGCGAATGCCACGGCGACCGCGGCAATGGTCCCAGTCTGGATGACGGTGAACAGGGTCCAGCCGTAGAGGTAGCCGAACAACGGTGAGATGCCCTCGCGGAGGTAGACGTACTGCCCGCCGGCTCGGGGATACATGCCGGCCAGCTCCCCGTACGTGATGGCACCCATCAGCGTGATGAGTCCCGAGGCCGCCCAGACCACTAGAAGCAGCCCCGGTGCGGTCACCTGCCGCACGATGTCCGCGGACACGATGAAGATCCCCGAGCCGATCATGGAACCCACCACCAATGCGGTGGCGTCCAGGCGGGAGATGGCTTTGACGAACTCGGGGTGAGGCGTCGCCGACGTGGCCATGCCTATTGGGTGGGATGCACGTCACGAACCCCGACGATATCGGACTTGTCCCCCAACGATGGTGTACACCACCTGCGTCGCCGGAATCTCCCCGTCGGGAATCGTCACGATGTCCTTCGACAGCACCGTGATGTCCGCCAGCTTGCCCGGCGTGAGCGATCCCTTGATCCCCTCCTCGAACGCCGAGTAGGCCGCGGCCAGCGTGTAGCTGCGGACCGCTTCCTCCCGCGTCATCCGCTGCTCCGGGTAAAAGGCCCTGCCCTCACCCGTCACGCGGGACACGGACGCGTACAGCCCCGCGATGGGGTTGATGTCCTCGACCGGCACGTCCGTCCCGTTCGTCACCACCGCCCCGCTGTTCAACAGCGTGCGCCAGACGTAGGCACCTGTTGCCGCCCGGTCGTCGCCGATGCGTTTGGGCACCCAGGGGCCGTCGCTGGTCGCGTGCACCGCCTGCATGGACGCGATCACTCCCAGGCGCGCAAAGCGCGGAATGTCGTCGGGATGAAGATGCTGGGCATGCTCGATTCGCCAGCGCAGGTCCGGCCGGTCCGGGTTGGCCGCGAACACCTTCTCGTAGATGTTCAAGACCTCGCGATTAGCCCGGTCCCCAATGGCGTGGGTGTTCACCTGGAACCCGTGCTGGATGGCGATTTCGGCGGTTCCAGCGATGTCCTCGACCGGCTCCAGTACCAGACCCGTCGAAGTGGCCAGGTCCACGTAGGGCTCCAGCAGCCACGCGCCGTGGGACCCCAATGCGCCGTCAATCTGCCGCTTGATCGAACGCACCGTCAGGAAGTCGTTCCCCTCCGCCACCATACGATATTGCGCCAGGCGCGCGGCCATCTCGGCGTTGGACGCCCGGCGCACCATCACGTACAGCCGAATCGGGAGGGCGCTCTCCATCTCCAGCTTCTTGAAGAAGTCAATCAGCTCGAACGATGAGCCCGCGTCCTGGAAGCTCGTCACGCCCTTGGACAGGGCCTCTTCACCCGCCAGGCGCACCTGCTCCCGGCGCTCGGCGTCCACCGCGTCGGGCGTCCGCCCGGCCAGGGAACGCGCCATGGCCCCATCCACCAGGCGCTGCGCCGTCTCCCGCAGGAGCCCGGTGGGGTTCCCTTGCGCGTCATGCACGATCTCCCCGCCCGGGGGATTCCGGGTGCCTCGGCGGATCCCGGCCAGCTCCAGGGCACGCGCGTTCACGAACGATGCGTGACCGCTGGCGTGCCCCAGCAGGACAGGATTGCTGGGTGACACCCGACTCAAACCCTGATGTAGCGGCACCCCGTCCACGTTCGGCGTTGGCACACTGCTCCACTTCTCCTGGTGCCATCCTCGGCCCTGGATCCATTCGCCCGGCCGGGCGGCGCGCGCCGCCCGGCCGACCATCGCGACGATGTCGTCCCAGCTGTTGGCGGTGGTGAGATCGAGAATCATCTTGGCCCGGCCCAAGCCCATGAAGTGTCCGTGGCCCTCGATGAAGCCCGGGATCGCCAGCATACCCTGGAGGTCAATCACTTCCGTGTTGGGCCCAACGTAGCGACCGATCTGTCGGTTGCTGCCCACGGCGGCGATGGTATACCCGTTGATCGCGATCGCCTGGGCTTCGGGCTGGGCCGAGTCCACTGTGACGACCTTCCCGTTTCGCAGGACCAAGTCGGCCGGCTCCGGCCGCTGGCAAGCGGTCAGCCCGGCGAATAGGGTGACGGCCAGCGCTTTCAACTTGTTTGTCAACCGGAAAGACCTCATGGCCCTCCCTCCACGGTGAATCCGGCATGCTCACAGACCGAGATCAGGCCGCCAAAGGTGCCCGCATTACTCAGTGATGGGCAAGGCCGGGGTTACGCCCACACGACTCGAACACCGTAGGGTTCGGACGCCGGCGGAGCCGCGGTGGCGTCGCACCTGTGTAAGGCGACGCCCCTCCTCCGTTTGTCACGTCTCGTCAGCGCGCTCGAGGGTTCTAGCCAGCGGCGGAAGATCGTCCTTCACCACCCGCCAGACGATGCCGAGGTCTACCGCGAGGTAGTCGCGGTCGAACAGGAGGGCAGGGCCGCCGGCCCCGAAGGGCAACGGCTATTCCCCGCCGAGAGCGGCTTCCACCTCCCGCCACAACACGGCCAGATCGAACGGCTTGACCACGTACCTGGCGCCCGCCGCGATCACCTCCCCCGGCGGCGCGAACGCGCTGATGAACACAAAGCGGCGAGTGAGTCGCGGACGCTCGGCCACCACCACCTCCCACACCGCGAGCCCGGTGCCCCCGGGCATCCGGATATCCGAAATGATCGCGTCAAACTCCCGCGTGCGCAGCGCCATGACTGCTTCGGTTCCGTCTGCAGCTTCCGTCACCTCGCATCCCTGCGCTCGCAAGAAGCGCCCGAGTGGCTGGCGAATCCCGGCTTCGTCCTCTACCAGAAGGACGTGAGGACTGGGTCGGGCGGCTCCTTCCAACTGCACAAACTGCACGGGCCGAGGATAGGCTCGGCGGCAAGCCTCGGTCAACTCGGCCCGTCAGGTTCCGCCCGGGTCGTAGTGCCGGGCCAGCTCTTTCACCCAACGCGGGGGTGGCAGCCGCCGCCGCTCATACGCGGCCAACAGCAGGCGGCTCATGTCACGGCCCAGCGTCACCGCCTCCCGCTGCGGTAGGTCCGGGGTCAGGTCGTCCATGAGCGTGAGGAAACGGCTCAAGGTGGGACGGGGCTCGCGGGACGGCCGCCGCGCCAGCCACCGCTCCATCTGGACGCGGCTGGTGCGGCGCGGTGACGACCCGCTGATGAAGTTCCGGAGCGCGTTGGGGCTGAGACCGATTTCGCGGGCCGCCTGCCGCAATGACACCTGCGCCAACTGGTGCTCCAGGCGCGCCCGCAACACCGGCACAGGCAGGGTGGGCACACCGGGGCCCGGGCTCCGCTCCACCCCCCTCACCACCCCCGCCCGCCCCGTGCAGTTTGTGCAGTTACGTTCGGCTTACACGCCTATCGTACGAGAGCCATCCTGAGCCGGCAAGGCCGGGCCCCCGCGGCGGGTGGCGGGACTGGCCAAGATCGAGAAAGGGTACGTGGACCTCCTATACGCGCTGGCTCTGGGGTAGCGCCGGCTCGAGACCACCTCGGGCTCTCAACCGCAGCGGGGGCCCGTTCGTATATCTAAACGCCAGGACCCTCAAGACCGTTACCCTGGAGGAAACCATGCTGCTGCATGTCATGCTCGCGACCCTCGCGTTGCAGGGCCCTTCCGTTGCACAGGCCGAGGTCAACACACCGGCAGCCATGCGAGAGTGGAAAGTCCCGTGGGACAACACCCGGCCACGCGATCCGTTCGCGGCCAAGGACGGCCGAGTGTGGTTCGTGGGGCAGGCGGGCCATTACATCGGCGTGCTGGATACCGCGAGCGGTGACTTCAAGCGGTATGAGCTGGACCCCGGCACGGGTCCGCACAACCTGGTGGTGGATGATGCTGGCATCGTCTGGTACGCCGGCAATCGAGCGATGCACATCGGACGGCTCGATCCCGCCACCGGGAACGTCACCAAGTACCCCATGCCGGACCCGGCCGCGCGCGACCCTCACACCCTGCTGCTCGACCGCCATAACGCCCACAACGGGTTGATCTGGTTCACCGTGCAGGGTGGAAACTTCGTGGGCCGGTTGGAGACCAAGACGGGGGCCGTCACACTGCTCAAGAACCCGACGCCCAACGGCCGGCCCTACGGGATCGCGCAGGGGACTGATGGAGCGCTCTACTACGTCGAGTTCAACAGCAACAAGATCGGCCGGATTGACCCCACCACGATGACGATCAAGGAGTATGTCCTGCCCCATGAAGAGGCCCGGCCCCGCCGCGTCGCTGTGACCGACAACGGCATGGTCTGGTACGGGGATTACCGCCGTGGATTTCTGGGACGTCTGGACCCCAAGACCGGAGCGGTCCAGGAGTGGCCCGCGCCCTCGGGTGCGCAGTCCCGGCCGTATGCGCTGGCCTCCAACGGCGAGACCATCTGGATGTTCGAGACCGGCGTCCAGCCCAACAAGCTGGTGGGATTCGACCCGAGTCTAGGGAAGTTCTTCAGCCTCAATGACGTACCCAGCGGTGGCGGTACCGTGCGGCACCACCACTACGATGGGCGCACCAAGATGCTGTGGTTCGGGGCGGACACGGGGACTATTGGACGAGCGGTGCTGCCGCCAGCGCCCTCGGCGCAGCCGGTGTCGCTCAGATAACCAGCGGCTACTTCGCCCGTTCGAGATACATCCCGCTCCGCGGATCCACCCGGATGCGGTCCCCTTCGCCCAGAAACTCCGGGACCTGGACCGTGATCCCGTTGCTGAGTTTCGCGGGTTTGGAGGAGGCGGTCTTCGTGGCGGTCTTCATCACAGGGGCCGTTTCCACAATGGCGTATTCGCCCACGGCCGGCAGCTGAACCCCTATGGGTCTGCCGTCCAACATCTCGATCTGGATGCGGAGCTCCGGCTGGAGCCAGGGCACGACGTCAGCGGCGGTCTCGTTGTCCAGCACGTACTGCTCGTAGCTCTGATTATCCATCACGTGCACACCCGCTTCGTCCCGGTACAGCACCTGGCACTCGTGCGTGTCAATCCGCGCGTCCTCCACGAATTCCGTGGCGCTGACCCGCTGGTCGAAGGTGTTCCCGGTGATCAAGTTGCGGAGCCTCAACTGCACGAACGCCCGCAGGTTGCCCGGCGTCCGATGCTGGAAGTCCATCACTCGGCACGGCTGCCCATCAAACATCACGATGTGGCCACGCCGGATGTCGCTGGCTTTCATGACCGTAAGTATAGAGCGCCCGTCCCGGGGTTCCAACCGGCGCGCGCTCCAACGCAGGCCCCGGGTTGCGGCGGGCAGACTCCGAACGCACAATTCTGAGGGACAGAGACCACGTGAGCACACCGCCGTTGGACCAATCGGGCCCCCTGGTCTGGGCCGTTGGATCAGCCGCTGAGCGCCGAGCCGGAGGGGACCGGAGGAGCGAACAGCGGCGGGCGGCGTATACCAGCGTTCCCGAGGAGCGGCGGGCCGGTCGGGAGCGGCGGTACTGGGAAGAGCGGAGGGGCGGCTACCGGCGGCGGCGCTCCAGGGAGGCTCCACTCTCGGGGATCGCCGGAACCGCGGGCGCCTTGGGATCCCTGGCGCGCGAACAGGTCCGCGCGCGTCGGCTGCTGGATGAATTTGCCCGGCTATCCGGTCCCACGGAGCAGCGTGTCACCAAGCTGGTGCGCCGGCAATGGCCGGCCTACCCCTTGGGGGCGCGCGCCTTTCTGGCGGAGAGATTGACGGCGCTCCTCAAGAGCGTACGCGAAGGAACCAGCCCGGACGACGAGGTCCGCCGTCAGGTCGAAGAGACCGTGGCGGACTGGGCGGCGGGGCTGTAGACAGAGACGGCCGGGGCGGACCGACGGACGGGGGACGGACCGGCGAATCCCATCACCCGGCGGGCCGTCCATCTGATGCATGGACCTCCACGTACGTGCCCCGGTCCCTAACGAAACCGAGTCCGCCGCCCGCTGCCACCGCCAGGACCAGAAGAGCCGCCAGGCTCGGTTGATCACGGCGTGTTTGGAGCACGGCCGGCGCGCCCAACAGCAGTGAGAGCCCAACCGCTGAGTCAACGTAAACCGTCGGCTTCAATGCCGGGTGATTGCTTATCGCCATGTTCATCTCGCTTCTCTAGTTTCTGTACTGTTTGATGTTTGCGGGCCCACGAACGTTGCGTGAGAAGCGTGCAAAGGCAGAAACGTATCGTAACTGATTGTCATTAAACAGCTTGCCGTTCTACCTGCCATAATGGCCCCTCAAGGTTCTCGGCCCGGCTCTGGCGCAGGAAGCAGCTGGTCCCCACTTTGCACCTCCCCCGGGGGCGGCCTCGGGCAGCGGAGCGAAGGAGCGAATGGAGCCCAGACAGACACCGGGCCGGGCACGTCCCACCGTGAGCCGGTTCCCGCAGTATTTCGACGAGCCGACGGCCGAGCCGGCCGGCGGGCAGTCGTCGCTTTCGGAGACCGCCGCGCGATCCGGCGGCGCACCCGACGCCCAACGGTATCCCCCTGACCTGGTGTTCATCGTCGGAGCGGACGGCCAGGTGCTGTTTGTGAGCCGCGGCATGGGCGGTGTGGCCGCGGACGAAGTGGTGGGATCGAGTATCTACGACTGGATCTTCCCCGAACAGCACGCGCTGGTCCGCGAGCGGCTGAGGTTGGCGTTCGAGACCGGCGAGCCTCAGGGGCACGAGTTGGCCGGTTTCTATCCCCACAGTCCGGATTCCTGGTACGAATGCCGCATCGCGCCCAATCAGCGGGACGGCGCCGTGGTGTCCGCCACCATCGTGGCCCGGGACGTCACCCGTCACCGGCGAGCGGAACAGGAAGCCGAGCATCGGTACGCCGAGCTGTCCCGGATGTACCAGGAGCGCACGGCGGACCTGGCCCGCGCCAACGCGGCGCTCGGCGACGTCCGCCGTGACCGAGACTCCGGTGGCCGGCGGCAGGTGCGGCTCCTGGCCCTGCTGGACGCCGCGGGCGAGGCGCTCTTCGTGTCCGACCCCGACACCGGGCAGATCGTTGACGTGAACGAGACGGCCTGTCGCTGGCTGCAGCGGCCGCACGAGAGCATCGTGGGTGCGCGGGCTTTCGATCTTGGCCTGGGCTTCCCCATCCAACTCTCCGACGAGCAAGACCTTCAGTTCACGGAGACGCGCGACAGCCGCCGTCCGGTATTCGTGAACGGGGTGCATTACCGCCAGGACGGCTCCACCTTCCCGGTAGAGGCGGCCATCGCTCGCCATGACCTGGGCGGAGGCGGCGCCTGCGTTCTGGCCGTGGTGCGGGACGTGAAGGACCGCCAGCACAGCCTCATCGCCTTGCGGCAGCGTGAGGTGGCCTACCGCGACTTGTTCCGCCTCAGCTCGGACGCGGTGTATCTCTCCACCCGGACCGGCGAGATCGTGGCGGTGAACCAGGCCGCCGTTCAATTGTTCGGCTACTCGGAGGATGAGCTGATCGGAATGGACGCGCGGGTCCTATTCGCGGACCCCAAGGGCATCCGGCGCTTCCAGGCCGCCATGGCCGACCAGGGATTTGCTCAGGGTATCGAAGTCGAGCTGCGAGCCAAGAACGGTGCCAACCTGTTTGCTCTCCTGTCGGCCACACGACGGCAAAGCGCCGAGGGAAGGGTGCAGGGCTATCAGGTCCTGGTGTGTCGCCGGCCTGAGGGAGCGACCCGCGATTCCGCGCCCGCAGCGGCGGCGGCGCAGCCAGCCGCGCGGCCCGTGGTGCTGACCCTGGATCCCGATCCTGATACGGCGCAGTTCACCAAAGAGGTGCTGGAGCGGGCAGGCTTTGACGTGCTCCTGGCGGAAGGACCGGCCCATGCCCTGGAATTGCTACGGGAGCGGGCGGGCGCGCTTGCGGCTGTCGTGCTGGGCGTGGACCCGGGCGAGCGGGGAGTGGAGCACACGGTGGAGGAATTTCGCCGCATTGATCCCGCTGCCCGGATCATTGTGAGCAGCGCCGATGACCGCCTGGCTTTGGTCGAGCGGCTGGGCGACCTTGGTGTCGCGGGCTACATGGAGCGGCCCTCGCACCCCCTCACGCTGGTCCAGAAGCTGCGCGAGCTGGTCTCGGAGTAGGGCGCGCCGTTGCGTCGGCCTTGCCCCTCAGGCGCCGTTGCGATAACTCCGTCCTTCCGTTTCACTCCACACCCGGTCGTGCCGGAGGTTTCAGATGGGTAAGGGGCAGGAATATGTGCAGCGCGTCGCGGAAGCACTCGACCAGTTCGAACAGGCGGTGGTGCGGCGCGAGCACAAAAAGCCGTTGCAGGGCAAGGTTCCGCTGCAACAGGACGTGGACCGCGCGCGGGAACAGTTGAAAGAGGTGATCGCGAAAGTCGTGGCGGAGGAACGGCTCCGGGCGGAGAAGACCTGACGACCTGCCTCCCCTGGATACCGAGGGCCCCGCGCCGGCGCGCGGGGCCTTTCTTCTTGTTGTCCAGGATCGAATGTGCAAGGCACCGTCGCTCTCTGTGGGTTGCTCCCACGACGTACCGCGGTGCACCTTGGATCGGAGTTCGCTTTCACCCGGAGTGCCCATGATCCGCCGTGACCCCACCTGGTTGCTTGCCGCTGCGCCGTCCTTGCTGCTCATCCCGTCATTCGCTCCAGCACAACAGCCTCCCGCGCCTTTGCGGTTTGCCGTCTCGTTCCCGGCGACCCGGAGCGCCGTCCCGCTCGACGGGCGCGTGCTGCTGTTGATCTCGAGCGCCCCTGGGCCCGAGCCGCGGTTTCAAATCAGCGACGCCGCCAATACGCAGCTGGTCTTCGGGATCGACGTGGATGGCTGGCGGCCGGCCCAGGAGGCCCTGGTGGATGCCACGGTCCTGGGCCACCCCCACCCCAGGAGCCTGGCCGACATCCCGGCGGGGCGCTATCGGGTGCAGGCCTTGTTGAACCGCTACGAGACGTTCCGTCGCTCGGACGGGCACGTGGTCAAGCTGCCGCCGGACAAAGGCGAGGGGCAGGCGTGGAACCGGAAACCCGGGAACCTGTACTCCGTGCCCCGCGAGGTGGACCTGGATCCCAGGCGCAACGAGACCATCCGGATCCTGATGGATCAGGAGATTCCCCCCATTCCGGATCCGCCCGAAACCAGGTACGTGAAGCACGAGCGGATCCAGAGCAAGCTGCTGAGCGACTTCTGGGGCCGCCCCATGTACCTGGGGGCCAACGTGCTGCTGCCGGAGGGGTTTGCCGAGCACCCCAACGCCCGGTATCCCCTGGTCGTCAACCATGGACACTTCCCCTACACGTTCGGCGGGTTCCGGGAGACGCCGCCAGACACCACCACGCCCTGCGAATACAGTGACCGCTTCAGCCTGGATTGCTACAATCACGTGCAGGAGCGGTACGCCTACCAGTTCTACCGAGACTGGACCGCCCCAGGCTTCCCGCGGGCCCTGGTGATCGAGATCCAGCATCCCACTCCCTACTACGACGATTCGTACGCGGTGAACTCAGCGAATAATGGCCCCTACGGCGACGCCATCATGCGGGAGCTGATCCCGGCCATCGAACGGAAGTACCGCGGCATCGGCCAGGGGTACGCGCGATTCACCTACGGCGGATCCACCGGCGGCTGGGAGGCCATGGCGGTGCAGGTCTTCTATCCCGACGAGTTTAACGGCGCCTGGATCGCCTGTCCGGATCCGATTGATTTCCGGGCCTACACGGTGGTGAACATCTACCAGGACACGAACGCGTACTACTACGACTCGCCATGGAAGCGGACGCCGCGGCCGGGATTCCGCAATTGGTTGGGCCAGGTGCGCTCGACGTTGGAGGACATGAATCGCCGGGAGCTGGTGCTCGGCAGCAACGGCCGCTCGGGCGACCAGTGGGACATCTGGCAGGCGGTGTACTCCCCCGTCGGGGCTGACGGGTATCCCAGACCCATCTGGAACAAACTCACCGGCAAGATTGACCGCGAGGTGGCGGAGCACTGGCGGCAGAACTACGACCTGTCCTACATCCTGCGCCGCGACTGGCGGACGTTGGGTCCCAAGGTGAAGGGCAAGCTCTTCATCTATGTGGGCGACATGGACAACTACTACCTGAATAACGCGGTGTATTTGACGGAGGAGTTCCTCGAGAGCACCTCGGACCCCTACTACGACGGCAAAGTGGATTACGGCGACCGGGCCGAGCATTGTTGGAACGGGGATCACTCACGCGCGAACGCGTACTCCCGGCTGCGTTACCACCAGATGTTCATGCCCAGGATGATGGAGCAGATCCGGAAGAATCATCCGGCGAATCCGGATACGACCAGCTGGCGGTACTGACAGGAAGCGGTCGGGCTGTCAGCGACGAGCACCTGCGTTTCACCGAGACCCGGGAACGGGACCTGCTTATGTCAACCATGTCCCCGGTTGCTCACGGGGACGGGGCGCTGGGGCTATGGAAGCGAAGTTGATCCCCCGTAGTCGTCCCGAGCAGCAGCGCATCCGCCTCGAGCGCGTAGGAATCGACCGCCTGGAGACGCGAGAGGAAAGCGAACTCTAGCTCGCCCCGTGCGTCCGAGCAGGCAACCAAGGTCCTCTGCAAGACGCTGATCGTGAGGCCCTGGCCACCCAAGGCGCGATACTGACCATTGTACCTGTTGCAGGCGCCCGAGCCATCGACCATCCCCCGATCGTTCCGTTCGAGGTCGAACAGGAAGCGAACGGTCGCCGGGGAGGGTGAGTCACCCGCGTGGATGATGCCGTCGGTGGCAATGATCGAATCGAGATGCCACTCCGGTCCGGTCATCGCCAGGGGTAGGGCCGGAGGAGTGGCGCAGGCGACGCCATTCGCGCCCAGCGCGAGGACCCACGCGCTGGCGCGTGCCAGCCGGTCCATGTTGCAGATCCAACCAGTCGTGACCATGCCTGTCGCAGGGGCGCTCGGCCTTTCGAGCCCCCGACGGCTCCAATTTTACAAACCGTTCACGATCTGGGCGTTCGTTCCCATGGACGCCTCGGGCGGCGGTGCAGATCGGCGGGCCATTGCCGCGAGTTGACCCAGGGAGAGCGTCAGTAGGATGCGGCCCTTCATGGAATCCTCCGGCTGACAAGGCTCAGGCGCTTGCCGATCTCGGCCAGCCGCTTCTCGGCGTCGCGGGGCAAATCAAGAGAGAGGGTCAGGTAGTAAAGCTAAGGCTGTTAGCAGAGCGCGGCCACGTAAGCAGGATACAACGGGGCCTTGGTCCAGACTGAACGCCACGGCTTGTGCCCTGCCGGCGGCGGACACGCGATGGTCCGCGCCGCCCGTCGTCCCAGGTCATCGAGTTCCTCGCCTCCACTCCCAAAGCCTCAAGCACCCGCCGCGTCGCGGCCGCCTGGGGGCATGATCGAGAATGAGGAGAAGGCTGCCGCCTGCGCGGACCCTTCCCCTCGGCGAATGCGGGGTGCGGCACCTGCGGATCGAATTGCTGGGCGTTGGCAGCAGGCCACTGTTGCTACCACGGCCAGGAAGGTCAGCACCGGATGGGGCCGCGAGGGGATACGATGAGTGCGCACCGTCTGGGTGCCCCCGAGAGGATCGTTCTGGCAGAACTTCGCTCTCAAACTACGGCATTCAAGCTGAGAGCCTCGACATGACCCAGGGCAGCCTCGCAGCCGAGTAGATGGGAACCGCGTGAAGTTCACTCCTTGTAGAGCGACGCGCCGGCCATCGTCGCAGTCAGACCTACGATAAGTGTGGTGACCCCGTTCACCAGAACTAGGCGCGTGGAAAGTCCCACGAGCTGCGACCAGTAGAGTAGCGGAAGGAACTGGGCCAGTGTCCAAGACACGATTGCGGCAATTGCTGCCGTTCGGGGGCCCGGGCCATACCGTGGGCGAATTGCTGCGTAGAGCCAGATGGCGATGACGCCCGAGACGAAGCTCAGGGCCAGGACGAACGCGAAGAACGCGGGCGACGTCATATGGGATACTACGCGCAACCCAGCCTGCTCAAACGCATCGCGCGCGACCTGCATCAAGTAGAGACCATATGCTGCGGCGCCGAGCACACCGTTCACGGCGACCCAGACCAAGCCGCCGAGCGCCACGCGGTGCCAATTGATAGTTCCCAGAGGTTGCTCTCGAGCAGTAGAGGTCTTTCCGCGAGGCACGGCCTAACGCCCCAGCTAAGCTGCGAGCGAGTCCAACCAAATGCGAGCGAAGCGAGCTTCAGCAGATCGCTCGTCTGCTTCAGCGCACGTTAGGCATTGCACCGCAGGCGCGGCATTGTCATCCGGGACAAAGCGGCGCGGGAACGATTCAGTACTTCCCATCGAAACGGCCGATCAGCTCACGGCGGAGAAGCGAGCAGTGCTTCGGTGCGCGGTGCGTGCAGGCCAAGAACAAAGAATGCCGTCCGAATCGCTCTATGGTAACCCCGGTCCTGCTCGAGCCGATGCCCCCCGCGTACGACCAGAGAGTGGCCGTGGGGATATGCGTTGGCGATGGCCTTCCCGATCTCAGGAGAGAACACGACGTCATCCAGGCCTGAAATCACCAAGACCTCACCCTGATAGCGGCTGCGATCAATCCGGAGCTGCGGAACTGCCACCACTCCGGCGAGGTACTCCGCCAGGAGTTGCGATGTCCAGGTATACATCAGGGACACGTCAGGGCGTGACGTCGTGCCATACCGTTGGAGATCGGCCCCGAGCAACTCGTACAGCCGGACTTTGGCGGCGTCCGCGGCCGGTGTGTCAAGAATGATGCTACTGAGCACCCAGCTCAGACTCGGGTGCAGCCGGTACCAGACATACGGAAACGGGTTGTGGCCGAGTAGCCCTCGAATGACCTTCCGCTGGGCCACACGGCCCTCCTTTCCTTCGCGCCCGAGCTGAAAGAGCAGGTAGGTCAGACTCGCAGGGGAGACGCTGCGAGTCCGGAGCACTTCGCCTAAATCGGCAGCAGAGCTGGAATCGAATTCGGCGAAACGGCGCGCGTAATCCCATCCCTGTTCGCGCGCGAGATCCGGGGCTCCGGTGGATGCGAGCAAGACTCGCGACACGTGATCCCCATATCGTTGCAGATACTGCTGGGCGAGCACCCCGGCGCCCGAGGCGGCGAAGATCATGATTCGTCCGTCCGGTGGGAGCAACCGCTGCTCGACCATATCGCGGCGCACGCGCTCAATGTCCTCCACGCGTTGCGCGGATCCGTACAGGCTCATCGCGTGGCGGAGATCGACCTTGCCCGCTGGATAGACTTCGGGGAACAGCGTTGGACTGTGTCCCCGATGACCGATGAGCACATAGGAGAGACCGGGAAGCTCCGCCTCGAAGAAGGAGAAGTCCGGATTGGGGCCGACCAACTCCATCTGTCCGTCGGTGAGGAAGAAGACCACCGACGCATCCGGCTGGAAATGCGGACTCAGGATGTAGAAGGCGCGGAAGAGGGCGCTTGACGAATCCCCGTAATCCAGCGGGAAGTTCAGGTAATGATGTCGCGTATCGGCCGGCATCTCGGGGTAGTACGCGCCGAGCGCCAGTCGAGAAATGGGAGGCTTTCGGCTCGCGCGATAGGCGGCGTGACCGACTAATCCGCCCACGAGTGCGGTCAGTCCAAGGAGTGTCAGCAGGACGCGCGTCAACGAGCGTCGCCCTGATCGTTGCTTCACTATGGAGCTCCCTGAATATGCCTAACGGACTGCGCGTAAGCTGCGTGTGCTAACCAAGCACGCGCAAGGAAGGTGGCGCGCCGCAGCGACGGAACTCACCAGGCGATCCAACAAATGGCTTCCTTACTTCGTCGCGCACGCCAGCTTCACGCGCTGGTTAGGCAGCACGACCGATGGCTGTCTGACGAACGCGCCAGAGGAAGTACATGTCGTGGGATCGTACGGCGTTTGGAACATCCCGGAGGCCAGCGGCGCCTGAGACGAGCCCGGCGGCAACTTTCGTCAGGCCAAGAGCTTGGGCCGCGAGCGCAACGCTCTGAGGCAGGAAGCCAGCGTAGACGCCGAATGCGAGAACGCCGCCCCATGAGCCGGCCTCCCTGATCGTGCGCTTGACGCTATCGCGTCTTGCACTGGCGACGGCCTGATCTAAGTGCGCTAGGCTTGGTGCGAGTATG
>DASWGV010000018.1:0-8059 GCA_036393515.1 Gemmatimonadales bacterium
CCCGCGCGGCACGTCGTGCGTGATGTCTACGATCGTGGCTCCCGGCAGCGCGGAGAGCATCACGCCCTTCATTTCGGCAACATAGGAATCCCGCTGGCCGAAATCGGTCAGGAGCGTGATGATCGCCACCGGTCCGTCGGCATTCAGCCGGTGAGAATGGGGAGCCGAATCTTCTTGCCGCCGACCTTGCCTTCGATTTCATGGGTCATCGCGACCAACGCCGCCGCGGCCGGTGAATCGGGCTCGGCCAAGACGATGGGATTGCCGGCATCGGCCAGGTCCGCCATCCCGGCCTGCAGCGGTATCTGGCCGAGCAAGGGGATGCCCAACTCCTCGGCCAGGCGGCGGCCGCCCCCCCCAAGGAAGATCTCGGTGCGCTCGCCGCAATGAGGGCACGCGAACCAGCTCATGTTCTCCACAATGCCCAGCACCGGAACGGTCACCCGCTCGAACATTTTCGCCCCGCGGAGGGCGTCGCCAATGGCCACTTCCTGCGGCGTGGTCACGATAATCGCGCCGTCCAGCTGCACCGACTGGGCCAATGAAAGCTGCGCATCGCCGGTCCCCGGCGGGAGATCAACCACGAAGTAATCCAGCTTCCCCCAGCGCACGTCGCGCAGAAACTGCTGGATGATCTTGGTGACGATGGGGCCGCGCCAGATGGCCGGCGCATCGCGGTCCACCAGCAACCCCAGCGAGATGAGCTTCACGCCGTGCCGCTCCAGCGGAATGATCTTGCCGTCCTGCACCGGCGGCTTCTCGTTCACGCCGAACATGCGCGGAATGTTGGGACCGTACACGTCGGCGTCCATGATCCCTACCCGCCGCCCCTGGCGTGCCAGTTGGGCCGCGAGATTCGCGGCGATGGTGGATTTGCCAACGCCGCCTTTGCCGCTGGAGACCGCGATGATGTGGCCAAGATCCTCGATGGGGGCAGGACCGGCCTGAGGGGGATGGGCGGCGTGGGGCGCATGGGCGGCATGGGCAGCCGGTTGCGTGCCCTCCGGGGCCGGCTGCGCGCGCGGTTCAACCACCTCGATGCGGACGTCGGTCACCCCGTCAACCTCTTGCACCGCCCGGCGAGCCTCGCGGACGATGGTGGCCGGATCGTCGCGCGAGAGAAGGAACGCGAACGACACCCGCCCGCCACCTTCGACCTGCAGATCGCGCACCATGCCGGCAGAGAGCACGTCGCTGCCCAGGCGCTCGTTCCGGACCTTGGTGAGCGCGGACGCGACCAGAGATTCGAGACTGGAGGCCATGGAGCAATGATAGGCAGGGCAGGAGAGGCGGCAAGGGCGGCGGAAGTCCTTCTGGTTCTCTGCCTTTCCTGCCTATCCGCCTTTCCGCAACGCTTCCCTCGCCACCCGCAATACCGTCTCCTGCACCTCCGCGAGGGTCCCATGCAGGCTCGCGCCCGCCGCCTTGGTATGGCCCCCGCCACCGAACGACCCCGCCAGCTTCGCCACATCCACGTCGCCGACCGAGCGAAACGAGACCTTGATGCGGCCCCCCGCGATCTGACGGAAGAGCAGGGCCAGCCGTATCCCGCGGATGGATCGGGGGAACTCTACGACGCCCTCCAACTCCTCGGAATCCACGCCGTAGCGCTCCAGGGAACCGGGCGGAACCGTGACCCACGACAGACCGATGTCCGGCTCGACCACCAGGGTCTCCAACACGTCCGCCGTCAGCCGAATGCGCCCCTCGGACGCGGTGGCATACACCTCGCGGTAGATCTCCTCGGCGTTCAGGCCGTGGCCCAACAACTCGGCGGCGACGCGCAGCGCCCGCGGCGACGTGTTGCTGAACCGGAAGCCACCGGTGTCGGTCAAAATGGCCACATACAAGGCGCGCGCTACATCCGTCGTGATGGTCCATCGGACCGACCGCGCCAGGTCGAACACCAGCTCACCCGTAGCGCACGCGGCGGCATCCACCAGGCGCGGGCCAGGCGGGAGACTGCCGTTGGTCGCGTGATGGTCCACGCAGGCCACCGGCACGCCGGCTTCCTTGACCGACGCGCCGAGCTGGCCCAGACGCCCGACGTCGGAAATGTCGAGCACGACGACCACATCGGCCCGCCGAACGTGCTTCACCGCCTCACCGGTCTTGTCCGCGTGCTCGGTGCCACGGAGGAGAAACGCATATCGATGGGGAAACGGCGTGGGATTGGTGATCACGGCCCGCACGCCATGGGCCGTCAGCAAGTGCCACAACGCCACCTCGGCGCCCGCGCCATCGCCATCGGCATTCACGTGGGTGGTGAGCGCGACCCGTAATCCTGGTTGGAGAAGCTCCGCGAGATCGCGCGCGGCGCGCCGCCGGACGGCGGGAATGCTCACCATGGCGGCAGCTGACTTCGGTTTGGACTTCCGTGGGCTCTTCGACCGCTTCATCTCGTGACCAGGCGAACGCGCACCCCATTGTAAGGGAGTAGGGTCCATCCGCCTAGGGGACGGGCGCAGACACCGTGGAATGGCCGGCCACGGCGGACAGTCGGCCCCGCCCCCGGGCTTTCAGCCCGGAACCGCTCGGCGCGATATTGCGGTGTCCCGGTTGGCCCTGGTTGACGCCTCGGAGCTCAACATGCCGAATCTGCTGATGCTGTCAGGTCGCCGCTCGCGGTGCGCTGTGGTTTTCACGACCGTGGCGAGCCTGGGGGCCCTGCCCCTCGCGGCCCAGTCCGGTCGCACCCCCGCGCCCGCCAAACGGGGGATGGCCACGTCAAGCCATTACCTCGCCTCGGCCGTCGGCACGGACGTCCTCCGAAAGGGCGGCAACGCGGTAGACGCGGCGGTCGCCATGGCGCTGGCCCTCGCGGTCACGCTGCCGTTCGCCGGGAACATCGGTGGCGGGGGCTTCCTGGTGTACCACGGCGCGGACGGCAAGGCGACCACGTTCAACTTCCGGGAGAAGGCCCCATTGGCCGCCAGCGAGCGGATGTACCTCGACGACCCCGGCGCGGTGCGCAACAACTCCAATCATGAGGGGCTGCTCTCAGTGGGGGTGCCGGGGACCGTGGCCGGACTGGTCCTGGCACACCAGCGGCTGGGCAGCCGTCCGTGGAAAGACCTGGTGCAGCCGGCCGTTGATCTGGCAGAGAAGGGCATTCCGCTGTCCTGGGCGGAAGTCAACTTCCAACGCTGGGTAGTGGAGCGTCGCGCCGACTATCCCACCACCGCGGCCGTGTTCCTCAAGGATGGAACGACGCCTTACGAGCCGGGTGACTTGTGGAAACAGCCTCACCTCGCCGCTACCCTCAAGCGCATCCGGGACCGGGGACGGGACGGCTTTTACGCCGGCGAGACGGCACGCCTGCTGGCGGCGCACATGCGGAAATACGGCGGCCTGATCACCGAGGACGACCTCGCGGCCTACCAGGCCGTTGAGCAGGAGCCGATACACGGGACCTACCGCGGCTATGATGTCTACGCCATGTCGCCCCCCAGTTCCGGCGGCGTGGCGCTGGTACAGATGCTCAACATCCTCGAGGGATTCGCGCTTAAGGACGTCGGCCACAACTCCGCCCTGTACTTGCATTTCCTCACCGAAGCCATGCGCCGCGCGTTCGCCGACCGGGCGCGGTACCTGGGCGATCCGGACTTCAACGCGAACATGCCGATCGCGCGGCTGATTTCCAAGGACTACGCGGAGGAGCTGCGCAACGGGATTGACCTGTTCCGCGCCTCGCCCAGCGATCCGAGCGCCGTGGCGACCGCGGGCGAGGGTGAGCACACCACGCACCTGTCGGTGGTGGATTCCGCGGGCAACGCCGTGTCGCTGACGTACACGCTGGAAGGCGGGTACGGCGCCCGCATCGTGGTGGAGGGCGCCGGGTTCCTGTTGAACAATGAAATGGGTGACTTCAACGCGATTCCGGGCCGCACCGACACGACCGGGGTGATCGGCACGCCACCGAACCTGGTGGCGCCGGGCAAGCGCATGCTCTCCAGCATGACGCCTACCATTGTGGCGAGAAACGGGCAGCCGGTGCTGGTCATCGGGAGTCCCGGCGGCCGCACCATCATCAACACGGTCCTCCAGGTAATCCTGAACGTGGTGGACCACGGGATGAACGTGGCGGAGGCGGTGGAGGCGGGCCGGATTCACCATCAGTGGCTCCCGGATGTGACCCGCTTTGAACGGTTCACTATCTCCCCCGACACGTGGCGGCTGCTCGAAATGATGGGCCACCGGGTCGAGGCGGTCGGGAACCAGGGTCAGGCGATGGGAATCTTCGTAGACCGGGAGCGGGGCCTGTTGCTTGGAGTCGCGGACTCGAGATCGTTTGACGGGAAAGTCGTGGGATACTGAGAGGGCCGACGATAGACCGATGTCAGGCGACGGCAGCCGACGCCGACCTGCCGTCGCCTATCGTCGCCCGCCGTGGGCTATCTGCAACGCCGCCGCCAGTACCCGCGCCACATGCATTGCTTCCCTCCCCGCCCCTTCCCGGATCTGGTGTCGACAGCTCGTTCCATCCGCCACGATCCAGGCGTCCTGGCCCGCCGCCCGCACGGCCGGGAGCAGGCTCAACTCCGCCATCCGCATGGAAACGTCGTAGTGCTCGGCCTCGTAGCCAAAGGCGCCCGCCATGCCACAGCAGCTAGACTCGATGGACTCAACCGCGATGTCGGGGATCAGGCGCAACACGGCCTCCACGGCCGGCATGACGCCGAAGGCCTTCTGGTGACAGTGACCGTGAAGCAGCAACCGGCGGACGGGTAACGTCCCGAACGCGAGGTCCAGCCGGCCCGCCGCCGATTCCCCCGCCAGAAACTCCTCCAGCAGCACGGCGCGAGCACCCAGCGTTTCGACCTCGGCGCGCGGGAATAGCGCCTGGTACTCGTCCCGAACCGTGAGCAGGCACGACGGCTCCAGACCAACGATCGACAGGCCGCGCTCGACGTAAGGTCGGAGCCCCGCGATCACCCGGCGTGCCTCGGCGCGGGCCTCCTCCACCATCCCCACCGCCAGAAACGTGCGCCCACAGCAGAGCGGGCGGCGCCCGTCCAGGGCCCGCGGGAACAGCACGTTGTAGCCCGCGTGGCGCAGCAGCCCGACGGCGGCCTGAGCGTTTTCCGGCTCAAAGTAGGTGCTGAACGTGTCCGCCCACAGCACGACCTCGCGACCTCGCGGCGTGAACCCGTTCGCGGGCGGCCGGAAGATATCCCGTCGCCACGCGGGCAGGGTGCGACGCGCCGACAGGCCCAGGATGCGCTCCGTCCACCCGGCCAGCACGGCGCTTCCGTTTCGAAGGTTGGCGAGCCAGCCGAACCGAGACAGCCACGGAGCGAAACGCGGTAGATGTGCCGTGGCCCGCTGGCCGGCCGAGTAACCGTGGTGCCGGTGGTAGCGGTGCAAGAACTCGATCTTGAGCCGGGCCATGTCCACACCGGTGGGGCACTCTCGGCGGCAGGCCTTGCAGCTCACACACAAGCTCATGGTGTCCCGCATGTCGTCGGACCAGAGGGCGTCAGGGCCGAGCTGCCCGGTGAGGGCCAGCCTGAGCGTGTTCGCGCGCCCGCGCGTAGTGTCCCGCTCGTCTTGCGTGACGCGGTAGGACGGGCACATGACACCCGGACTCGCCTTGCGGCAGGCGCCGTTGTTGTTGCACATCTCGACGGCACCGGTGATGCCGCCCCAGGGCGACCAATCGAGCACCGTATCCCAGGGGGGGGCATCATACTGCGGCCCGTACCGAAAGAGGCTGCGGTCGTCCATGCGGGGCGGCCGGACAATCCTCCCAGGATTGAACAGTCCGGTCGGGTCGAACCGCTGCTTCACCTCCTCGAACGCGCGGGTGAGCTGCGGTCCCAGCATGGGCTCGATGAACTCCGACCGGACGATGCCATCCCCGTGCTCACCGGAGTGCGCACCCTTGAACTCTCGCACCAAGGCGTGGGCCTCCTCGGCGATGGCGCGCACCTTGGCCACGTCGCCCACGTCCTTGAGATTCAGCGCCGGCCGGATGTGCAGGCATCCCACGGAGGCGTGTGCGTACCAGGTCCCGCTGGTCCCGTGGCGGCGGAAGACGTCCGACAAGCGATCCGTGTACGCCGCCAGGTGTTCCAGCGGCACGGCACAATCCTCGATGAACGAGACCGGCTTCACGTCCCCCTTCATGGACATGACGATGTTGAGTCCTTCCTTGCGGACCGCCCAGATCTCGCGCTGGAACGCTGGTTCTTCCGCCCGCACCACGCCTCCGGGGAACCCCAGCGAGCCCATGAGGTCGGCCAGCCGGTCAAGCGCGCGAACCTGCTCATCCCGATCGTCGCCGGCGAATTCGACCAGCAGGAGAGCCGCCGGCGCGCCCCGCACGAACCGCTTCACCGCGTCGCGGAACGCCGCATTCTCACGGGCCAGAGCGAGGAGCGTGCGATCTACCAGCTCCACTGCCGCGGGCCCGAGCGCGACGATGTGCTGGGTGGCGTCCATGGCGGCGTGAAGCGTGGGGAAGTGGCAGACTCCCAACGTGGCGTGACGCGCCAGTGGCTTCAGGTCAAGCTCGATCGCCGTGAAGAACGCCAGCGTGCCTTCGGAGCCCACCAGCAGCCGAGCCAGGTTGAACTCGGGCGGGCCGATCCGGTGCAGGTTGTAGCCCCCCACGTGCCGCAGGACCTTGGGGACGCGGCGCTCCAACTCGTCGACCTCCCGCAGGTAGATCAGGCGGAGGGCCCGCACCAGCTCCAGAAAGACCGGCGCCAGGCCGGCAGCGTCCGCGAGATTCTCCGGGGTAGGGCCGAAGTGGCGCTCGGTCCCGTCGGCGAGCACGGCGTCAATGGCGTGGACGTTGTCGGCCGTGAGGCCGTAGCGGATGGAGCGGGCACCGGCGCTGTTGTTGCCCGCCATTCCACCGATGGTTGCCTGGGTGGCGGTGGCGGGGTCCACCGGGAACCAGAGACCGTGCGGCCTGAGGGTGGCGTTGAGCCGGTCCAGCACCACGCCCGGCTCCACGGTGACACGGCGCGCGGTCACGTCCGGCGGCGACACGCGCGTCAGGTACTTGCTGGTATCCACCACCAGCCCGGCGCCAACGGCTTGCCCGGCCTGCGACGTGCCTCCGCCGCGCGGGATCACGGACACGCCCTCCTCCCGCGCAATGGCCACGGCGGCAACAATGTCGTCGTGGGTGCGCGGCACTACGACACCCACGGGCTCGATCTGATAGAAGGATGCGTCGGTGCTATACCGGCCGCGGTCGAACCGACCGAACAAGACTTCGGCACCTGTCTCCCGTCGCAACCGCTCCGCGAGCCTCCGGTCGCCCGACTGGACCGCCCTACTCACGGTGAGTACCTGCGTGATGTGTGGTCTTCATCTGCGTGATCTGCGGCCGTACCATTGGCGAGACTCCCAAGAGAGACCTTTCGTGACTTATCGCAGTGGCCGGCACTTCCTCCAGATCCCCGGCCCGAGCAATGTGCCGGACCGCGTCCTGCGCGCCATGGACAGGCCCACCATCGATCACCGCGGCCCGGCCTTCGCTGAGCTGACGCGGGAGGTCCTCACCGGCCTCCGGGAAGTGTTCGGGACGACCAGCCATGTGGTGATCTATCCTGCATCCGGCAGCGGGGCTTGGGAAGCGGCCCTGGTCAACACGCTCTCAGCGGGCGACAAGGTGCTGGCCTTCGACCAGGGCTACTTTGCCCTGGGCTGGGCCCGCGTGGCGGCGCGCATGGGCCTCGAGGTCGAGCTGGTCCCGTGGGATTGGCGCCGCGGGCTGGACCCAGCCGTCGTGGAGGAGCGCCTGGCGGCGGACCGTAGTCACCAGGTCAAGGCGGTGTTGGTGGTGCACAACGAGACCTCCTCCGGCGTGACCAACGACCTGGCCGGCGTGCGACGCGTCCTGGACCGCTTGCAGCACCCCGCCCTCTTGATGGTGGACACCGTATCCTCACTGGGCTCCATTGACTACCGGCACGACGAATGGCGCGTAGACGTGACGGTCGCGGGATCCCAAAAAGGGCTCATGCTGCCGCCCGGGCTGTCGTTCAACGCCATCAGTGAGAAAGCCTGGCGTGCCCGCGGCGCGGCCAAGCTTCCCCGATCG
>DASWGV010000019.1:0-2258 GCA_036393515.1 Gemmatimonadales bacterium
AGCCCCACCGCCGCGATCAACAGCGCCACGCCCGCGAAGATCCCCACCGCCAGCGCGTAGAACCGCGGCATGGCGTTGGACTCCCGGGCCATTTCCTCCAGCGTGGTCACCGCGCCCACCGGCAGGTTGGGGTCCAGCTCCAGCACCGCGTTCTCGACCGGCTCCACCAGGCGCAACGGATCGCCTCGGGTGCGCACCATCAGGTCCATATAGGGAAAGTGCCCCAGGTGATAGACCTGGCTGGTCAGGCTCCCGTCGTCCCGCGCCCGCACGGTCAGGTCCATGTCCTGGGTGTTCTCCGCCACGCCGATGACGGTCATCCAGTTCCCGCCATAAAACGAAATCCGCTTCCCCAGCGGGCTTTCGGCGGGCCAGAGTTTGCGGGCCAGCGTCTCATTGATGATGGCCGCGCCGGACCATCCGCGCGGATCGTCCTCGGTGAAGTCCCGTCCCGCCAGCAGCCGGATGCGCATGGTTTGCAGGTATCCCGGATAGACCCTCCGGCCGTCGGTCCGTCCCACCACCTTGCCCTGATCCTCCGCGGCCCCGCTGTTTCCCACCGCCGGCGATCCGCCGGCGCCGGTGCCGGGACCCGGTTCGGGGCTCTGCGGCAGCCGAATGGGATACCAACCCGCATATCCGCTGGTGAGCGGCGCCGCGGTGATCAACGCTGCCGACTCAACCCCGGGTACCTCCTGCACCCGGTCGCGCACCTGGAAAAAGAACCGGCGCATACCCTCTTCGTCCTGCCGGCACTTTCCCCAGAGCAGGGGGCGCGGGCGGCTCAGGTCGCATTCGTAGTGCTCGTTATAGAAGTTGGGGGTCCCAAGATTCAGCGAGACCTTCAGCACGTTCTGCCGATCGTAGCCCGGATCTTCGCTGGCCAACCGCACAAAGCTCCGGGTGAACAGGCCGCCGCCAACCAGCAGCACCAGCGCCAGCGCCACCTCGGCCGCCACCAGGCCTCGAGACAGCGTGGCCCCGCCACGGCCCGCACCGGTGCCGCGGCCCGGAGCGCGTTTCATGGTCTGGGTCAGGTCCGCGCGCGACGCCCGGAGTGCGGGCAGGAGCCCAAAGATGAGCGCGGTACCAAGGCTCGCGGCGAGCGCGAACAGCAGGACGCTTCCGTCAATCGCGGTCTCCTCCGCGCGGGGCACGCCCGCCGGGATCAGCGTCACCAGGAACCGGTTGCTGGCGTAGGCGAGCATGACGCCCCCCGCCGCGCCCGCCAGGCCCAGCAGCAAGGCTTCCGTGAAGAGCTGCCGTACCAAGCGCCCCCGTCCGCCGCCCAGCGCGGCGCGCACCGCCATCTCGCCGCTCCGCACCACGCCCCGCGCCAGCAGCAGGTTGGCCACGTTGGCGCAGGCGATCAGCAAGACCAGGCCTACCGCCGCCATCAGCAGGGTCAGCTCACGGCCCAAGGAGTCGGCCAGCAGGCGGCTGAGCGGGAACACCCGCGCGGTCCAACCCGTGTTCTCCGCCGGGTAGGTCTCCGCCAGCCCCGCTGCCAGGGCGCTCAGCTCGGTCTGCGCCTGTTCCGGTGTCATTTCGGGGCGGAGCCGGGCCACCGTGGTGAACTGCCGAGCGCGCCGCGCCAGGCCGTAGGCGTTGTAGGAGAGCGGTACGTAGAGATCGCCGGTTCGCAGCAGCGGATCGTCAAGACGGCTGTTCAACAGCAAAGGCGGCAGGCGGAACCCCGGCGGCAGCACGCCCACGATGGTGTGCGGCCATTCATCTATAGCGACGGTCTTCCCGACCACGTCCGGGTCGGCCCCAAAGCGGCGGCGCCAGAGCCCATCGCTGATCATCGCAACGCGGGTGCCCTGGAAGACAAACTCGTCGTGCTCCTCCGGCCACACGCTCCCCAACGCGGGCCTGACACCCAGCACGGTGAACAAGGACGCCGAGGCCATCTGACCCCGCACCCGCTCGGGCCGGTTGCCGCCGGCCAGGTTCACCGCGCCTATGTCAAACAGCCCCGCCACCCAGCCCATCTCCGTGAAGACCGTGTTCCGCTCGCGGTAGTCCCGGTAGTTGTGGGCCGACACGTTGAAGTCCGGGGACGCCCGTCCCAACTGCTCGGCGCGCTCGGGATTCCGCTCCACCACCTGCACCAGCCGGCCGGGATCGGGATAGGGCAGGGGACGCAGCAACACCGAGTTCAGTACGCTGAAGATGGCGGTGTTGGCCCCGATGCCCACCGAGAGCGTGAGCACCGCCACGGCGGTGAAGCCCGGGGCGCGGCGCATGGCACGCAG
>DASWGV010000020.1:0-4176 GCA_036393515.1 Gemmatimonadales bacterium
CGATCTCGGCCTGGCGCCGGGGCGCGAGTACATCGTCAGCCTGCATGTTGAAGATGTCGCGCCAGACCGAGCAGGCCGTGCTCGAAATCTGGTTAGTCCGAGCTTCGTCCCTTATGCAAGGAGCATCTCGCAATAAACCAATGGGCCGCCCTTGTACACCACTCGGCCGCGCTCCCGGAAGCCGCAGCGGGCGTAAAACGCACCCGCCCCCACTTCGGCGTCGTAGGCGTCCAAACGAATGGAGTCGGCGGGCCAGGCCGCGGCGACCCCGCGGGCGTCCTCCAATGCCAGCCGGCCCAGGCCCTGGCGCTGATGCGCCACCGAGACCGCCATCCCCGTGAGGTAGAGCGGCCGCTTCACGGGCGTGAAGTAAGCGACATCGATGGCCCACGGCTTCTTCGGGGCCAGCCGCAGCACCGTCAGCACACGCTTACCTGAACGCCCCACCCGGACTCGGGCGTGGCGCTGGGCGAGAACGGTACCTCGTTCCGTGACCAAAGACGACCAGTGACCCTCTCCAAAACGCGCGGTGAGAGCGCCGGCGGCCGCGTTCTGCAGAGCCGCTATGACCGGCGCATCACCGGGGGTCGCGTCGCGAAACCTCAGCTGCACGGCTTAGCTGGGAAGAGGAGCGGCGGCCCTCGCGAGCCGTGCTTCCACCGTCACCAGGACGACGCCATAGGCCAGAAACACCGGCGCGAACAGCGCAAACACCAGTGGCACCGGTGGACGAAATCCGGGAATCGCGAGGAGGTAGCAGAGGATCGCGAACGCGAGGCCGCGCAACGCCGCCCTCACCGGGAGAAAGCGGCGCAGGGCCATCAAGAAGAAGCTCCCGATCACGCCGGCGATGGCGCCGGCCAGAGTCACGCCCAGTGTCCCCCGGAGGGTGAACGCCGGAGGCCGGGAGGTTGCCAGGGCAAACAGCCACATGACGAGCCGTCCACCGACGCCCAGGAAGAGCGCGCCACTCCCGGCCCCGAGGAGGACCGTGGTCAGGAACCGGCGCGGCGACGGAGGGAATGACGCTTTCATCTGGTCGCCTCGGCTTCGGCTGCCCACTCGGAGCCCGTTGCTATGGTATCCCCACCAACTTGTGCGTCTGCAAACTCAACCGCCACCGGGGATGCGCCATGCAGTACTGAAGCGCCAACTCGGTGTTCCGCTCTCGATCCGGCCCGTCCATGGGCTGAAGCGAGAAATGGCTGAACTCCAGGAATTCAAACTGCGCCGGATCCAGGCCGTTCTGCGGATACACCAGCTTCAATTCCTGTCCTGATCGCTGCTTCAGCGGCGCTCCCGCCTTGGGGCTGACACAGATCCAATCAATCCCCGGCGGCGCCGGCAACGTGCCATTTGTCTCGATCGCGACCTCGAGTCCGCGATGGTGCAAGGCCTGAATCAGCGGCTGGTCGAGCTGGAGCAACGGCTCGCCACCGGTGCATACCACCATGGGCTGGGCCACGGCCGAGTACTCCGCCGGCCAGGTGTCAGCCACGCGCTCCGCGACGGCTGCCGCAGTGCGGAACTTTCCTCCCCCCGGCCCATCCGTGTCCACAAAGTCCGTGTCGCAGAAGTTGCACACCGCGTCCGCCCGATCCTTCTCGAGCCCGGTCCACAGATTGCAGCCGGCAAAGCGGAGAAATACCGCGGGCCTGCCGGTTTGAGCGCCCTCGCCCTGGAGCGTGTAATAGATCTCTTTTACCGCGTACGTCATTTGCCCTTTCCCGCCAGAGCATCGGCGTACCTGGCCGGGTCCCCGATCCCTGCCTGGGCAAACCCCTGAAGGCGCAACTGGCAGGCATCGCAGCGGCCACAGGCCTCGCTATCGAGGCCGGGATCGTAACAACTGATCGTGAGCGAGTAGTCCACGCCGAGCTCGAGCCCTCGCCGAATGATCTGTCGCTTGGTCATGTCCAGCAGCGGCGCGTGGACGCTGAGGCGCTGCCGCCCCTCCACGCCGGCCTTCGTTGCCAGGTCCGCCATGCGTTGATAGGCTTCGAGGTACTCGGGCCGGCAATCGGGATAGCCGGAATAGTCGAGCGCATTGACGCCGATGAAGATGTCCCGCGCGCCCAGTACCTCAGCCCAGGCCAGCGCGAACGAGAGAAAGATGGTGTTGCGTGCCGGCACGTAGGTGATGGGAATGCCCCTCGCCCTCTGGGATGCGGGGCGGTCCTTGGGCACCGGGATGTCCGCCGTGAGCGCGGAGGCGCCGAAGACCCGGAGGTCAATGTCCGTGACGACGTGCCGGAGCGCGCCGAGTGCACCGGCGACGCGCCGAGCGGCTTCGACCTCGATGGCGTGCCGCTGCCCGTACCGGAACGTGAGCGCGTACGGCTCGTAGCCCTCGCCCCGGGCAATGGCCAGGGTAGTGGCGGAGTCGAGACCGCCCGACAACAGGACAACTGCCTTCCGTCGTGCGTCCATCGCTGGGAAGGTACCGCAGAGGCAGCGGAGAGCGCAGAGGGGGAACCTGACACAGGGGTTCGGAATTCTATTGGCAGTGGCCAGCGTCAGTGCCAGCTCAATCTTGGAGTGAAGACCGTGTCTATTAGACCCGTCAAACGAGTGATCGAAGCGAAACCAACCATCGAGGGCGCCGGCGTGCATTTGCGCCGGGCGTTCGGATTTGGTGATACCAAGGAGTTCGACCCGTTCCTGCTGTTCGACGATTTCCGGAACGAGAATCCTGAGGACTATCTCGCGGGCTTCCCGTGGCACCCGCACCGGGGCATCGAAACCATCACCTACGTGCTGGCCGGCGAGGTCAGTCACGGCGACAGCTTGGGGAATCGCGGCACGCTCGGCTCGGGGGACATCCAATGGATGACCGCGGGCAGCGGGATTCTCCATCAAGAGATGCCGCAGGGCGACCCGCAGGGCCGGATGCACGGCTTCCAGCTGTGGGCCAACCTGCCCGCCTCGCTGAAGATGACGCCCCCGCGCTACCAGGACGTGGTGGCGCGAGACATCCCGGAGCTCACGGACGACGACGGCACCAAGGTGCGGGTGATCGTGGGTGACTTTTGGGGTAAGCGCGGCCCCGTGGAGGGCATCGCGGCCGATCCGCGTTACCTGGACGTGTGGGTTCCGCCCCGCAAGCGGAAGACGCTGCCGGTGGAGACGTCGTCCCACGGGTTCGCTTACATCTTTGAGGGGTCCGGCACGTTCCGCGACGCCTCAGACCCTCAGAAGCCGGTCACGGATTACGTGGGCCCCACCGGGGCGCTCGCCGCGGGTGAGGAGCTGGGCAATCGGTCGCTGGTGCTGTTCGACCGCGGCGATGAGGTGACGGTCCAGGCGGGCGAGCAGGGCATCCGGTTCTTGCTGGTGTCCGGCAAGCCCCTCCAGGAGCCGGTGGCCTGGTACGGGCCGATCGTGATGAACACGCAGGAACAATTGAGACAGGCGTACGACGAGTTGAAGGACGGAACCTTCATCAAACAGCGTTAGGCAGTGGCCGACGACAGGTCGCGCAAACCGGCACCCTTGCCGTCGGGCGGACCGCTGCCTCGGCCCGGGAGTCCCCAGGAGGCCCGCGAGGTCCTCAAGGCTGAGGCGTTCCCGGCACCCAACGTGCAGCGGGTGACGCTGCTCGGGACTGAGTTCACGTCCATCTGTCCCAAGACCGGCCAGCCGGACTTCGGTAGCGTGGTGATCGAGTACATCCCCGGCGCGAAGTGCCTGGAGTCAAAGGCGCTTAAGTACTACCTCTGGTCCTACCGGGACGAGGGCGCGTTCTGTGAGACCCTGGCGGGGCGGATCGCCGACGACGTGGTCTATGCCATCACGCCCGCATGGGTAAAGGTGCGGGTGAATCAGAACGTGCGGGGTGGAATTGCGATTGTGGCAGAGGCGGAGCGGGGGAGGGAGCAGACCGGGTAGAAGACGGGTTCCGCGGTTGGACGCCCGTTTGTGCTCGGCCCGGGTGCGCTTCACGCGTTGATCCGTTTGATACCCGGCACCGCATCGAATGCCGAATCAAAGGTCAAGATCCGCGCGATGCCGTGGCGCTGCATGATGGCCACGTGAATCGCGTCCCGCGCGGATAGTTGGTTCCTCGCCTGGACCCCCGCCTTGGCCCGCTCTACGTCGGTCAGCTCGATGGGAAAGACCTGATCGGTCACACCCAATAGCGCGTCGAAGGCGGGCTGCACCGCGTCCCGTCGGGCG
>DASWGV010000021.1:0-1528 GCA_036393515.1 Gemmatimonadales bacterium
AAACTATCGTCCCCGCGAAGCAGCTTTGTTCAACGGAAAAGTTCAGCGGCGCCCGCTGTTGGCGTCCGCTGCAACGTCTGGTTAGGCGTTCCTGCGAATGAGTTCGAGTTCAATTTCATTCTGCGAGAATGTCATAAGCCATTCAGTTTGCCCGTCACTACGACAACACTCAAGCTCGTAGCCGACCGTCGGGGTTTCATAAAGTTCGACAACGGTGGCGATGTCTCCCACGCGGGGCTCCCGACAATTAAACCCGTCAGGCAAAACCTCAATAGGTTTTAAAAGTTCTTTAATGCGTACTACATCATACTGTTCGAACATAGCCGCCTAACGAAGAGGACCTTATCCATCGTGCGGGAGCACGGGAGGGTCGGGAGGGTCGTCGTGGGAGCGGCGCATGATGGATAAGGGCCCGTTGAACGGAACCGCGGAGCGGGGCGCGGTGCTTGGGGATTCTATGGCAAGCCGTGGGGGGACGGCACGGCGGAGGGGTGGGAAGTCCACCTCCGGAGACGCCAGGCGCTCGGCGGGGGTGAGCGTAGGCAGGCGATGGACCGATGGCAGAGGAACGACGGCCTCCGTGCAGGGGGGATCGGTCCCCCACGGATACACCGCATCGGCGCCTCTCGAAAGAGAGGCCGGAGATCGCGGCCACAGGGAGAAGCCACCCAGCGGATCATGAGGTATCCAGGAGCGCGATCCCGGTCGGCATCGGCTCGCCCGCCGCCCAGGTCGCGGTGACGTGCATGCGCCCTTCGCCACACACCGGGCAGCGGGTGATGTCCAGGCCGGTGAGCGCTTCGATGGCCTCCGCCGTGGAGGCCTCCGCCGCCGGGGCCGCCGGCGGTGGATCGGCGCCCAGCAACGCCCGCGCCCGCGCTAACTTGGCGCCCCGGTGACGGTTGGCCAACAGGCCGAAGTGGCGGAGGCGCATGAAGCCCGCCGGCAGCACGTGCCAGCAGAAGCGCCGCAGGAGCTCGTCGGCGGAGAGATGCAGGATCTTGGTACGCGAGCCGTCCGCATAGTCGCGGTAGCGAAGCTGCACGACACCCTCGCGGATCGCCACGATCCGGTCGTTGGAGACGGCAATGCGGTGGGTGTAGCGCCCCAGGTAGGCCAAGACGTGCTCGGGTCCGCCAAACGGGCGCTTGGCGTAGACCACCCAGGGAGGACGACGCAGGCGCGCACGAAGGAACGGGGAGACGGTGTCGGCCGGCAACGTGCCGCGCTTCACCGCCGCCGCCAGCCCGGCCAGGAACTTGCCGCGGAAGACCTTCGAGAGCGCCTTCACCGGGAACAGAAAGCCGGGCTTGGCCGGGATCCACTGGCGGCCGTCGGGCGCCAGCGCGCCGCCGGTCACCACGCAGTGCAGGTGCACATGCGGCGTCAGGGTCTGGCCCCAGGTGTGGAGCACCGCGGTGATCCCCAGCTCGCCGCCCAGATGCTTCCCATCGCGGGCAAACGCCTGCAACGTGGCCGCGGCCGCGGCAAACAGCCCGCCATAGATCACCCGCGGGAAGCGCTGCGC
>DASWGV010000022.1:0-3430 GCA_036393515.1 Gemmatimonadales bacterium
CGGAGATGCGGGCTCCGCGCGCGCCGCCGTCGAACAGCAGGTATCCCACCTGCCCGTTGCCCTGGATCAGCGTGCGGTCAAAGGTGGGTGGGCGGTTCGGGTCGAACCCGTGGAGCGGCGCCACGATCATGGGAAGCTCGAACCGGGTGAGTGACGCTTGCGTGGTGAGCTGCGGCAGGCGTGCGGCGGCCGCCTCGCGGGCGCGCGAGGCCGTCTCAGTCTCCCTCGCGCGGGCAGCGGCGACGGCTGGATGCGATGCGAGCGCGAGGCGAACCGCGGCGGAGAGTGACAGGCGCTCCTCGCGGCCTTGTGCGGAGAGACTGGCCGGCACAAGGGCCACAAGGCAGAATGGCAGGCAGGCAAGACCGCCGCGATCGAGTCTTCTCACGCCGTGCTCCTCTCTCTTCCCGTCCCGCCGCCGCGCCGCTCCGCCACGTGACGCTGCTTCCCTGCCGCGAGCCCCGCCCGGACGAACTGCGTCACGCTCTTCACCAGTCGCGAGCGTGTGGCGGGATCGTTCTGATCAATCGCGATGGCCTCACGGAACACGGCGCGCATCAGGGTCAACATCACGGGCTGCGATCCAATCGACAGGGCCATGAGGCGAGCGTCCCCGTGGCGGATGCTGCCGTCCCGCTGGCCCTCGGTGATGAGTGCGGCGATCACCCCGTGATTGGCCTGGAGGGTGCGCCGCACCACTGCGGGCACGGCGGTCCGGCTGGCCATCTGCTGGGCGATGAGCCGGGCCATGTCCGGGTGCTCGCTGAGATACGCGAAGAACGCGGCCACGACGCGCTCGATCCGATCCAGCGCGGGCCCCGGCGTCGCGGCGACCGCGGCCACCCGTTGGCGGAACGGGTCCGCCAGCGAGGCCAGGGCCGCCTCGTACAGGGCGGCCTTGGATCCGAAGTGATAGGTGACGGCGCCGAGGTTGGCGCGGGCGGCGCGGGTGATGGCGCGGAGTGAGGCGCCGTCGTACCCGTGGCGGGCGAACAGCCGCCGGGCCTTCACCACCAGGGTGGCGGCCGTGCTATCAGGGTGGTTCATACGTATGACTGAATCATACAGTCGTATGAATAACGGATGCTATGAATAGCGAGGCCGGCCCTCCCGGTCAAGGGAGCCGGACCGGCCGCCTACGTCGGGAGCGGGTGATGGAGCGGCGGGAGCGAACCGCCGTGGAGCGCCCCGCGGGGCCGGTGGGCGGCCCACCATTGGTGGGCCTGCGCCGCCGTCCAGGCGAGGTCGGCGCCCGCGGCGGCCAGCCGATGGGCCAGCTCGTCGGCGCTTTGCGGGCGGGCGGGCGGGTCCTTTTCCAGGCATGCCAGCACGGCCGCTTCCAGCGCCGGCGGGATCGGCAGCTCCGAGCGGCGGGATGGCGGGATCGGCGCGGCCTGGGCGTGCTGGACCATGGTCTCCATCGGCGTCCGCCCTTCGAACACCAGGCGGCCCGTAAGCAACCAGTAGGCCAGGCAGCCGACGGCGTACAGATCGGTCCGGGCGTCCACCGGGCGGTCGCCCAGCACCTGTTCGGGGGACATGAAGGCGGGGGTGCCGCCCACCACGTTATCCGCCGTCAACTTCAGGTCCGCGGTCGCCTCCTGCGGCCGCGTCTTGACCATCCCGAAGTCCAGCACCTTGATGCAGTCCACGTCACGGCCCAGCCGGCACACGTACACGTTGGCGGGCTTGATGTCGCGATGAATCAGGCCGTGCTCATGCGCTTCCCCCAGCGAGTGACACACCTGATGCAGGAAATGGATGGCCCGGGCCGCGGGCAGCGGGCCGAATTGATTCACCAGGGTATCGAGGCCGAAGCCGTCCAATAGCTCCATCACGTAGTAGAACGTGCCGTCCTCCGCGACCCCGAAGTCGTAGAGTTCCACGGTGTGCGGGCACCGCATGATGGCCGTGGCCTGCGCTTCCCGCTCGAACCGTTGCAGCGCCACGCGCCGCTGGGCCGGCGAACCGTCCCCCAACGTCTCCGGTCGGATGAGTTTCACCGCCGCGGGACGGGCCAGCAGCCGGTGCTCCGCCCGCCACACCTCCCCCATGCCGCCCGAACCCAGGCGTTCGACCAGGCGGTAGCTGCCCAGCTCCCGGGCTCGGGTCACGGCGGCGCCCAGCCGGAACACGATGCGGGCGGCGACGTACGCCATGAACACCACGAGGATGTAGGGAAACACCAGGGCGAAGAAGAACTGGAGCGCACTGAGCTGCACCACGATGTAACCCTTCACCATGTTGCGCGCGAAGATCAGCGGCACCGCGCTGGCCGAGAGCGCCGCGGCGAGGAGGGCGCGCCCGGGCGGGGTGGGCACCACGATGGTGAACAGCAGCACCCAAACGGAAACCCAGGAAAGGCCGAACCCGGCCGACACCATCGTCATCTCCTCCATGCCCGCGACCGGCACGGGCTTGATACCCGAGCTGATGCTCTGATACTCGGCGGCCGCGATGCCGATGCTGCCCAGCACCTCGAACCCGAGGCCCAGCCACAGCTTGCTGGTGGCCGGAACCCGCGGGCTCCGCGCCAGCGCGAAGACCAGCAACCCCATCCCGATCGAGAGCACGCCCGGCCCGAAGTAGCGGAACGACGAGAACATGAAGGTGCGGCAGGGCCCGCAGATCAATGCCGGGAACGGTCCGGCCATGAAAAACGTGAACGAGAACAGCAGGGCGAGCACCCGCAGCCGGCGGACGGATTCCTCCAGCAGGTCAGGCGGCAACCCGCCCGAACGGAGCGACGCCCAAAGTCCGGCACCGGGGGTGGCTGTGCTGTCGCGAGGACAGAGGAGGGTCTGGGGGCCAGGACTGGTCACGGGAGTGCCTCCACGCCCCAAGATAGTGGGTTGACGCGGTCTTGCTGGCGCGCCGCGCGTGGCGTATTTAGGAGATCGACTCGCACCAGCCACGCCTGGCCGCCTCCCCTGAACCCATGCAAACCCGCTCCGCCGCACTCCTGCTGCTGGGCCTGCCGGCCGTCGCCCTAGCGCAAATGCCCGGTGACACGGTGCGCGTCAGTGCCGGTGCCCATTACGCCGCCGGCGGCCTGCATCGCTGGCTCTTCGGACAGGACTACCGGGATCTCTGGGCCACGCCGGTACGGGTGCCGGTGCTCAACCTCCGTACCTTCGCGGGGGGTCTGACGCCCACCACAGCCGGTGGAGGCCAGCAGACGCTCTCCCTTCGATTCCGCGGACAGAACGGTCAGGAGTACGGGTTCCGCTCCATTGACAAGGATCCCGACGTGCTCCCGGATGTCTTCACGGGCACCTTTGTGGAGCGCGTGGTCCAGGACCAGATCAGCTCGGCCCATCCCGCCGGGCCCGCCGTCACGGCACCGCTGATGGAGGCCGCGGGGATCTTCCATACCGACCCGACGCTGGTGGTGCTCCCCGACGATCCCGCCCTGGGAGAGTTCCGGGAC
>DASWGV010000023.1:0-7031 GCA_036393515.1 Gemmatimonadales bacterium
GAGCCCGCATCTCCGGGCTCCGCGCCGACGCGAGCGCGGCCCAGGCGAACGTGGCCGCCGCCGTCATGGGACTGACCGCCCGGGTGACCCGGGCCTACCTCGACGTGTTGTCGGCCCAGGGCCGCCTGGAGGCTCAAGACCAGAGTCTCGCCGCGCTGGGGGCGGAGCGAAGCAGGGTCAGTCAGGCCCTCGAGGTGGGCCGCGCCGCTCAGGTGGACGTGCTCCGGGTGGACGCTGCCCTGGCGCAGGCGGAGACCGAGCGCGTCACCACCGCCGCCGATCGGGACGTCGCGGTCGCGGTGCTGGCCCGCCTGCTTGGGATACCACCTGATGGGGTGGGGCCCGCCCGGCTGGCGGAGGTGGCCCTCCAAGACACCAGCGGGGCCGCCAGCCGTGATGCCCTGCTCCACCGGGCCACCGCGGCCAATCCCGATCTTGCCGCGGCGCGCCAGCGTCGCGACGCAGCCGACCAAGCGCGCCGCGTGGCACGCGCGGCCTGGTTTCCGCGACTGGAGTTGGGCGGCGGGTATCTGGTCTACGGCAGCGGCGCCGGCGATTTCACCTCGGAGTGGCAAGGAGCGCTCCGCGTCGCATACCCCCTGTTTCAAGGCGGGGCCCGGCAATCAGCCGTGGCCGCCGCCACGGCACGGGCAGATGGCGCCGCGGAGCAGTACCGGCTGGCCGAACTGGAGCTGCTGGACGCGCTGGACGGTGCCGTGGCCGGCGCGCGCGCCATGCGGGCGGGCGTGGCCGCGGTGTCACGCGCGGTGGCGCACCTTGCGGAAGTGCGCCGGATCGAAGGACTCGCGCTGGAAGCGGGCGCCGGTACGCAAGCAGATTTTCTCCGCGCCGACGCCGATCTCCGGCGAAGTCGCGCAACGCTGATCGAAGCCCGCCACGGTGAGATTCTGGCCCGGGTCGAGCTGCTGCGCCTCACCGGCGAGCTGACCCCCGAGCGGCTCGACCAATTGGTGGAGTCCCTTCCATGAACCGTGCGCGCGTCATTCTGCCCGTCGCCGTGGTCGCCGTGGTCGCCGTCGTCTCGATCACGGTGTACCGGGCCGGGGCGGCGCGTGATGCCGTGGTCGCCTCCGGCACCGTGGAAGCCACCCAGGCCGACCTCGGCTTTCAGAGTCCCGGTCGGATTGACAGCATCGGCGTGAACGAAGGGGAAGCCGTCGCGGCCGGCACCCGCCTCGCGGTGCTGGATCGCAAGGAGCTGGCGGCGCGCCGCCGGAGCGCGGTGGCGCAGGTGGCCTCCGCGCGTGCCCGGCTGGCCGAGCTGGAAGCCGGGTTCCGCACCCAAGAAGTGGCGCAGGGCCGCGCGGCGCTGCGGGCCGCGGCCCAGCGGCTGGAGAACGCGCGCCAGGAAAGGGTGCGCACCCAACGCCTGTTCGATGGCGGTGCCGTCAGCCGCTCCGTCCTGGATCAGGCGGCCACGACCTTTGATGTGGCCGACGCCGAGCACGACCGCGCCAAGGAGCAGCTCGACCTGCTAGAGCGGGGCGCCCGGACCGAACAGGTCACGTCGCAACGCGCCATGCTGGCGCAGGCCGAGGCGGCAGTCGCCCAGCTCGACGCCGCCCTGGACGGCGCCGCCATCGAGGCCCCGTTTTCTGGCATCGTGACACTACGGCATCGCCAGCCGGGCGAGACCGTCCCCGCCGGCGCCCCGGTGCTCACCCTCATGGATCCAGGCGACCGCTGGATCCGCATCTACGTGCCCGGTGACCAGGTCGGCCGCCTCGCCCTCCAGCAGGCGGCGACCATCACCGCCGACGCCTATCCGGACCGCACCTACCAGGGCCAGATCACCTTCATCGCCAGCGAGGCCGAGTTCACCCCTCGCAACGTGCAGACCACGGAGGATCGGGTGAAGCTGGTCTACCGGGTCAAGGTCCGGGTCACCGGAGACGCGTCGCTGGACCTGAAGCCCGGCTTGCCGGCCGACGTTCGGATCGAAACCGCCGAGGGGCAGCCGTAGGGCGGCAGCGGCAGAGCGGCAGAGAGGCAGAGCGGCAGAGAGGCAGAGAGGCAGAGCGAGGAGACATTGGATTTCGCGGTTTCCCTACAAGGGCTGGCGCGCGATTTCGGAACCGTGCTGGCCGTCCGCGGTCTGACGTTTGATGTCCGACCCGGAGAGCTGTTCGGCATCGTCGGTCCGGATGGCGCCGGAAAGACCACGACTCTCCGCATGCTGGCGGGGGTGCTCCGCCCGACCGCCGGGGACGCCACGGTCCTGGGCATCTCCGTGGCGCGCGATCCGGAGGGCGTCAAGCACCACATCGCCTATATGGCCCAGCGGTTCGGGCTCTACACCGATCTCACGGTCCGGGAGAACCTCGAGTTCTATGCCGACCTGTATGGCGTGCCGCGCGCGGAACGCCCTCACCGGCTGGAGCGGCTGTATGCCTTTTCCGGGCTCGGGCCCTTCCAGGACCGTCTGGCCGGCCAGTTATCCGGCGGGATGAAGCAGAAGCTGGGGCTGTCGGCGGCCCTCATCCACCAACCGCGCCTGATGATCCTGGACGAGCCAACGTTCGGCGTGGACCCCATCTCTCGCCGAGACCTCTGGCTCATCGTCCACGAGATGGTGGCGAACGGCACCACGGTAATGCTGTCCACGGCCTATCTCGACGAGGCCGAGCGGTGTGATCGCGTGGCCATGCTGCACCAGGGCCAGCTCATCGCGCTGGACGGCCCCGGCCCGCTTCAGGCCCGGCTCGCGGGGAAAGTCCTGGCGATCCAGGTGGACCAGCCGCGCGCGGCCCTGGCCCTGCTCCGGACGGCGCCCGCGGTGCGGCATGCGGTGCTCTTCGGCGACGTCATACACGCCACCCTGGTTGACCCCGGGCGGGATTGGCCCGACACCCAGGCATCACTGGTGGCCGCGGGGCACTCGGTGCGGCGGGTGGAGGCGGCCGAGCCATCGCTGGAGGATGTGTTCATTGACCTGGTGGGCGGGGGCGCGGACGAGCGGGTCGAGGGTCAGGCGGCTGAACGCACCGAATGACCATGTCGCCTGCTGCCCGGCCGGCTGGCCGCCCAACCGCGATCGAGGTGTCCGACCTCTCCCGTCACTTTGGCGACTTCGTCGCCGTGGACCGAGTGTCCTTCGCGGTCAAGACCGGCGAGATCTTCGGCTTCCTGGGCCCCAACGGCGCCGGCAAGACCACCACCATCAAGATGCTCACCGGACTCTTGAGCCCCACATCTGGCTCAGCCACCGTGGCCGGACATGACATCGAGACCGAGATCGAGCAGGTCCGGGGCCAGCTGGGTTACATGTCGCAGATGTTCTCCCTGTATGGCGACCTGACGGTGGACGAGAATATCGAGCTGTTCGGCGCGCTCTACGGCGTCACCGGCCCTCGGCTCCGAGCGCGGCGCGACTGGGTCCTGGAAATGGCCGGACTCACCGGCAAGCACCAGCGGCTCACGGCCGAGCTGCCCCTGGGATGGAAGCAGCGGCTGGCGCTGGGCTGCGCCGTGTTGCACCAGCCGCCGATCCTGTTTCTGGACGAGCCCACCTCCGGCGTGGATCCCATCTCGCGCCGGGCCTTTTGGGACCTGATCTACCAGTTGGCTGAGGGCGGGACCACCGTGTTGGTGAGCACCCACTACATGGAGGAGGCCGAGTACTCCTATCGGGTAGCCCTGATGAACCGCGGCCGGCTGATCGCGCTCGACCGGCCGGCGACGCTCAAGACCGCCATGCGGGAGCCGATCCTCTCCCTGCAAACCGATGACCCCGCACGATCGGTCGCAGCGCTGCGCGGCACCCCGGGCGTGATCGAGGCCGCCATGTTTGGCCGGGCCGTCCACGTGGTGGTGGAGGATGCGTCTGCCGCGCTGAGCGCCATCCCCGCCGCGCTCGGCGCGCGGGGGCGCACCTGCTGGGACCTGAAGCGGGTGGCACCGTCGCTCGAGGACGTGTTCGTGGCGCTGGTGCGGCGCGAGGGCGGAGCGGTGATCGGATGAGCCTGTCCCGGCTGTGGGCCGTGGCACGGAAGGAAGCGATCCAGCTCCGCCGGGACCCGCGAAGCCTCGGCCTGGCCTTTGTCCTGCCCGCGTTCATGCTCTTGTTCTTTGGGTACGCCATCACGATGGACGTGCGGCATATCCGCCTGTCCGTGCTGGACCAGAGCCGGAGCCAGGAAAGCCGGCAGCTGGTGGAGGCGTTTCTCGCCTCGGGCTACTTCGAGCTAGCCGGTCACCTGGAGCGCTACGGCGACATTGACGAGGAACTGGGCACGGGCCGGGCCCGGTTGGTCCTGGTGATCCCACCGGAGTTTCAGCCCGATCTGGCGGCCGGCCGCCGCGCCCAGATCCAGGTGCTGTTGGACGGAGGCGACGCCAACACGGCGACCATCGCGCAGAACTATGCGGAGGCCATCGTCACGGGCTTCGCGGTGGATCTGGTGCTCCGGGGACGCCGGCTATCCCTCCCGGTGGTGGCGGAGTCGCGCGCCTGGTACAACGAGACCCTGGAGAGCCGGAACATGATCGTGCCGGGTCTCGTGGCGGTCATCATGTCCATCATCGCCGCCTTGCTCACGGCCCTCACGATCGCGCGGGAGTGGGAGCGGGGCACCATGGAGCAGCTCGCGGCCACGCCGGTGCACCGGAACGAGGTGGTGCTCGGCAAGCTGCTCCCGTACGTGGCGATCGGCATGCTGGACGTGGGGGTGGCGTTCCTGGTGGGCGCTACGGTGTTCGGCGTGCCCCTTCGGGGAAACGCCGTGCTCCTCACGGTGCTGACACTGGCGTTCCTGGTCGGCGCGCTGGGTCTGGGCATGTTCATCTCCGCCGCGGTGAAGTCCCAGGTCCTGGCCACGCAGGCCGCGATTCTCGCCACGTACATGCCCGCCCTACTCCTTTCCGGGTTCATCTTCACCATCGCTACCATGCCGATGGTGCTCCGCGCCATCACCTACGTGGTACCCGCGCGGTACTACGTCACGGTCACCCGGGGCATCCTGCTCAAAGGCGTCGGGATTGACGTTCTCTGGCCGCAGGGCCTGGCCATGATCCTCTTTGCGACGGTGGGCCTGGGGCTCGCCATCCGCGCGTTCAAGAAGGAGCTGGCGTGACCCGACTCTCGCCGCTCCGCATTACGCAGCTGGTGCGCAAGGAACTGCGGCAGATGCTCCGTGATCCCCGGAGTCGCGCGGTGATGTTCGTGGCGCCCGTCATCCAGCTGGTCATGTTCGGCTACGCCGTGAATACCGACATCCGCAATACCGCGACCTTCGTGGTGGACCACGATCAGACGGCCGAGTCCCGGGCGCTGGTGGAAGCCTTTCGCGCCACGGGCTACTTCGAGATCACGGGGCGCTCGGAGCGGCCGGCGGATCTGGTCAAGGTGCTCGACCACGGCGACGCGCTGGTCGGACTGGAGATCCCCACCGGTTTCGCCAGCGATCTCGCGGCGGGTCGCGTGGCGCGGGTGCAGGTGATCGTGGACGGGGTCAACTCCAACTCCGCGACGGTGGCGCTGGGATATGCCCAGCGCATCATTCAACGGTTTGCACTGGAGCGCGCGCAAGCCTCGGGGCAACTCCCTGGAGGCGGCATAGACGCCCAAGCCCGGGCGTGGTACAACCCTAACCTCGAGAGTCGGGTCTACAACGTGCCCGCGGTGGTGGGCATCCTCATTCTCCTGATGTGCCTCATCCTCACGGCGCTGGGTGTGGTGCGGGAACGGGAGCTGGGGACGTTGGATCAGTTGATGGTAACGCCGCTTAAGCCCGCCGAGCTGATCCTGGGCAAGACTCTACCCGTGGCGTTGATCGCGTTCATCGACCTGATCCTCATATCATCGGTCGCCATCCTCTGGTTCGATGTCCCCTTCCGCGGCTCGCCCCCTGCCCTGCTGTTCGCGGCGCTGCTCTACATCTTGGCCGGGCTCGGCACGGGACTGTTCATTTCCAGCATCTCGAAGACGCAACAGGAAGCGTTCATGACCATGTTCCTCTTCCTGATCCCGTCCATCATCCTTTCGGGCTTCTTCTATCCCATCAGCAGCATGCCGCTCGGGTTCCAGTGGCTCACCCTGCTGAATCCGGTGCGGCACTTCCTGGAGATTGTGCGGGCGGTGTTTCTGAAGGGCGAGAGTGTGCGGGGGCTCTGGGAACAGTATCTGGCGTTGGCGCTGATGGCGGCGGGGATACTGTCGCTCGCGGTCGCGAGAATGACGGTGCGGGAACGGCGATAGGCGCCGCACCTGCGGGTCCGCTCAGGCGCGGCGGTCGCCCGCCCTGGACCAGGCGGCGCACCTGGCCAGGCGTCATGGTCAGGTAGCGGACCATAAGACGGGTCATGTGGGCCTGGTCCGCAAATCCCGCCTCGAACGCCAATTCGGCGAGGGGACGTTCTCCCGCCGCCAACCCTTCGCAGGCCCGCCGCAGCCGCAGCTCCCGCGCCAGCTCCGCCGGACTCCGGCCGTAGAACCGGCGGAACGTGCGCGCCACGTGCGCCGGGTGCACGCCCGCCTCGCGGGCTAGCTCGGAGAGTCGCAGGTTGTCACGAGGGCGGTCCCGCACCATATCTGCCACCCGCAACAGCCACGGCGGCCGGTGTCGCGGGTCCACGCGCGATGCCCCTTCCGCGCAGGCCATCAATGTGGCCGTGAGACCCTCGACCACGGAGGGTGAGCAAGGTTCCCACCGCCGGAACTCCCGGTAGAGTCGGACCATGGCCCACAACGCATCAGGTTCATGGAGGGACGTGGGGACCGCCAGGCGATCCTCGCCACCCTGGGCGACCGCGAGCCACTCCGGGACCAACTCAACCATGAAGAACCGGCCACCGTTCGACCCGATCCAGTCCCGATGCTCGACCCCCGCCGGACGGACGCTCACGCTGAGCCGTCCATGATGCACCGGGCGCCGGCCAATCTCTTCGCCATACGTACCGCCAAGCAACAGACTGA
Organism: Gemmatimonadales bacterium; assembly: GCA_036393515.1. Lineage (GTDB taxonomy): Bacteria > Gemmatimonadota > Gemmatimonadetes > Gemmatimonadales > GWC2-71-9 > JACQHC01. Next base: position 6,935 of record DASWGV010000023.1, read on the forward strand.
TGTAGGTCCGTTGGTGCATGTGCCTTGGGAGCGCACGCGGAACACGATGCACCACCTCCGAGAGCACCGCGCCAGCCGCTCGCTGCCGCTCGGCGAC
>DASWGV010000024.1:0-59712 GCA_036393515.1 Gemmatimonadales bacterium
CCGGAAAGGTCGCAACGCCTCCACTCGCCGGCTGCGTGAGGGTTCCGGAGAGGGTCGCACCGGGGGTTCCGGTCCCGGAGAAGATCGCGATGGTGAGGGACCCGGTGAACCCGGTGGCGGCGTTCCCCAATCGATCTTCCAGGGCCACCGCCACGGGCGGGGTGATCACGGCGAGTGGCGCCACATTCGACGGCTGTTGCCGGTAGGCGAGCGCGGCGGGCGCACCATGGCGGGCCGTGGCGCTGAACGTCACCGGCGAGCCGGACAGGCCGGCCGTCGACGCCGTGGCGGTGTGCGTCCCCAGGACCAAACCCAGCGTGTGCGTGGCGCTCGCCTCTCCAACTCCGTTGGTAGTGGAGGCAGATGGAGCGATGGTCCCGCCCCCCACGGTTACCGCCCAGGTGACGCTCACCCCGGAGACCGGGTTGCCGGCCGCATCCGTCACCCGCACGACATACGGATTCACCAGCGCTGCCCCGACGGTGTCGGCCTGGCCGTCGCCGCTGACGCGCGCAACCTGGGTGGGAGTCGCCGGTGGCGGGGGCGGGGACGCCGTCACGTTGAACGGCGCGCTGGTGGCCGGCGAGAGTCCTGACGCGCTGGCGGTGAGCGTGTATCCGTTGCCACCCTGGCTGATCGCGAGATCTCCGTACGTGGCCACGCCGCCCGAGGCCGCGCGGCTGGTCGTTCCCCCCAGGGTCCCGCCGCCGGGATTGGCCCCGATCGCGACGGTGGTCATGCCGGTGAAGCCGCTGGCGGTGTTGCCGAACCCGTCCCTCGCGGTCGCCTGCACCGGCGGCGTGAGGGCAGACCCGGCGGTGCCGTCATTCGGCTGCACCGTGAACTCCAGGGACGCCGGGGTGCCATGCCGCGCGGTGGCCGTGAACCCGGCCGGTGAGCCGGAGAGGCCGGAGACCGTAGCGCTCGCGGTATGCGCGCCGGGCCGCGGGCCCAGCACGTGAGTGGCGGAGGCGCGTCCCGCCGCGTTGGTGACGGAAGACGGTGTGATCGAGCCCGCACCACCTGTGACGGCCCAACTGACGGTGACCCCGCTGACCGGGAGGCCCAGCGCGTCGCTCACGCGAACGATCAGCGGACTGGCCAGGGTGGCGCCAACCGTGTCGCTCTGATTGTCGCCGGACACCACGGCCAGAGCCCTGGCTTGCGGCGGCGGCGGCGGCGGTTGGCCGACATCCTCCACGTCGAAGAACGGACTGGTCACCGGAGCCGCTCCGTCGGCGCTCGCGACCATCCGATACCCGTTGCCCGCCGGGGCCACGGAGAGGTCGGCGAACCGGGCCACGCCGGCCACGGCCGCCCGGGCCGTGGTCCCCGAGAGAGTGCCTCCGCTGGGGGCGGAAGCCAGCGCGACGGTCACGACGCCCGTGAACGTTGGGACCACGTCTCCCTGCGCGTCCCGCGCGGCCACCTCGATCGGCGGCGAAAGAGTCGCACCGGCGGCCACATCGGACGGCGCCACCAGGAAGCCGAGGGCGATCGCACTGGACCCCGAGGGCGTGGAATCGCCCGGCGGGCGACGGTCGGGCGCGGTAAGCAAAGCGTCAAGCTTGCACCCGCCGCCGGCCAGCGGAACGGCCAGCAGCAGCAAAGCCGTTCTGAACCTGCCGGCCGTCACCGGGCGCGGAGCGCCTACCGCGGTCGCCTCAGAACGCGCGCGAGAGGCCGTAGATCCCCCCCGCCAGGCTGACCACGATCCAGAGGAACCGGATGTTGTCATACACGCCCGCGTCCCGCCGCGCGCCGACGGTCATGCGATCGCCGTGGCGGAGCCATGCGCCGTCAATGGTCACGCCGTCCGCCAGCGCGCGCTGGAGAGATCCGCCCTCCCACAGCGTCTCACCTTCGCGCTCTACCTTGAGCTTGCGCAGGTCCGCCCGCGCCGTGGCGCCGCCCGCGACCATCAACGCGTCGGCCAGCACGGCGCTCGCCGGCACATAGTGGATGCCGGCATGGGCCACTTCACCCTGAATAGCCAGGCGAACCAGCGGTTCCGCCCGCGTGACCGGCTGCTGCACGAACTCCCCGACAAACCGGCGGACCACCTGGTCCAGCTCCGATCGGAGTACGCCGTGCAAGGCAAGGCTCTCGGGGACGGGTGGAGGCAGTTGGAGGCGGGTGCCCGGCCCTACCGTGAAGGTGTCGGTGAGCGCGGACTCTCCGTGCACCACGAGCAGGATGCGATCGCCCGGCCGGAAATCGCCGTCCTGGAGGCGCGCCCGCACGCGCAGCACCAGCGCGGCCGCCTCGGGTCCCCCGTTCTGTTCGAGGGACAGCGCAAAGGCCTCCAGACTGTCGCGGGAGGCGAGCGCCCGATCGGCGAGTGTACCGGTCGGTTCCTGCACTGGCGTGGCCGCGGCGACACTGGACCAGCCAACCATGGCCGCGACACCCAATCGCCATATGGACTTTGGAGACATCATGACCGTCCTCCCAGAATCGGCAGTCCGTGGCCCCGCGCGGACTCCTCGTCCGTGAGCGCATAGCCCGACACATCGTAGGCATAGTGCCGGAAGCCGTCGTCCCCGCGAACATCGTTCAGCACCGCGCCGATCACGTGCACGGGGAGCGAGTCCAGCACCTCCAGCTTGGAGAGCACCAGCGGCATGGCCGTAACGCCTGAGCGCAGCACCAGCAGCAGGTTTCCGGTGACCGTTGCGAGCAGGAGCGGATCCACCCCCACAGAGAGCGGAGGGCTGTCCACTACAATCACATCATGGGCCGCTCGGAACTCCGCCATCACCGCCCGGAGCCGGTCGGACAAGAGCAGTTCTGGCGCGCGCTGCATCCGCGTGCCGGAGCTGAGCAGCGTGAGGTTCGAGTACTCGGTGGTCCGCGCAGCCTCCGCAACGCTGGCGCCGCCCGCCAGGACGTCGGTGAGCCCGGGACGCCGGGAACCTTCCAGCACGCGATGTTGGACGCCGCGCCGGACATCGCCGTCAATCAGGAGCGTGCGGTACCCGGCGTAGGCGAACGAAAGCGCCAGGTTCACCGAGACGAAGGACTTGCCGTCCCCCGGCGCAAAACTGGTCACGGTGACCAGGAGCGACCGGCCCGTGCCCTGGGCATGCAGCACGCGCACGCGCAGTCCACGCAGGGCCTCGATGATCTCGTCGGCCGGCCCGTCGCCCCGTCCCAATGCCCGCCAGCCAACGTGGGGGATGGCGCTCAGAATGGTGAGCCGCATGCCCTGGGTGATCTGCTCGGGCGAACGGATGGTTTGATCGGCGCGATCCCGCACGGTGACGCCGATGACCGCGAGCCCCAGGCTGGTGGCGAGCGACAAGGCCACCAGGAGGGGCGCGAAGTTGCTCACGGGCCGCGCCACCTGGACCGCGCGGTCCAGCACCCGGATGTCCGGAATAGTGCTGATGAGCGCGAGCCGCGCGGCTTCATACCGCTGCCGGACGTTGGTGAACAACTCTTCGGCGCTGCGCACGTCGCGCTCCAGCCGCGACTGCTCCAACTCCAGCGCCGGCACGCCGCGCAGGTCCGTCAACGAGGAGTCCACCCGCTGAGCCAGGTCTGCGGCCTGCGCCGCAAGCTCCGCCGCAAGTTCCCGGGTGAGCTCGGGAACGGTCCGGCGCTCCAGCGTGTCCAGCTCGGCCTCGAGCTGAAGCACCGGAGCACTGCGTTCGGTATAGCGATAGCGCAACGCGCGCAATTCGGCGCGTTTCCCGGTGATCTCATCCAAGGCCAGCGCCAGTTGGGGCGACTGCCGGACCGAGGGGATGACGCTGAGCGCGGCGAGGGGGATTCCCTCCATGGGCACACGCGCCAGAATGCCTTCGACGGCGCGCCGATCCCGGAGCACGTCCTCATGGGAAAGGCGGAGATCCAGTTGCCGGGTGAACGCCGCGCCTTCACCGCTCTCCCGGCCACCGGGCGTGGTAAAGGGCCTGACGGCGAGCAGCGGTGCCGTGCGGGTCCGGAAGGCGGCCAGCCCGGCCTCCGCGGCGCGGAGCTGGCGCAGGACGTGCTCGTGTTGACCTCCCAAGATGCTGGCCAGCTCATCGAACTTCTGTCGCTTGAGCTCGGCCGCGATCACGACCACCCGTTCGGCTACCGCGTTCACCGTCGCGGCCGCGAGGGCCGGACTGGGACCGTGGAGCTCGATGCGCACGAAGCTTCTGCCGGCATCGAGACGCACCCGCAGGCTACGTGCAAGCTGTTGCGCCGCGTCGTGGGGCGTGATGAGAGCGAATTCCACGCTCCGGCCCCGCAACCCCGCCAGCGGAGGGAGCCAGGCAAAGCCCAGACCGCCACCCACCGTATCTCCCACGGCGCCCTGCTGGAGGACCGCACCGCCTTCCTCTTCCAGCCGGAAGCGGCTGTCCGATCGGTCGACCGCCAGCACGTAACGGCCCGGCCGGGGAGTTCCCAGCAATCGGAAGTCGGCGAACGCCACGGAATCGGCCGGCGGACGGGGGCGAAGGTACAGTCGGATTCTGCTCACCACGCTGTCGAGCACGGCGTTGGACGTCACCAGCTCGACCCATCCCGCGGCTTGCACCAGCTCTTCCGAAGAGATGAGCCCGCGATCGGACTCGCGGGCCGCCGCCTCGATCCAGAGCATGGCCCGGGCGGAGTACTGCGGATCCAGCATCCGAGTGACTACCGCGCCCGCGCCCGTGCCCATCACCGTGATCAGCAGCACGGCCCACTTGTGACGCCGGACGGCGGCAACGTACCGCTGCCAGTCGCTTGGTTGCTGGGTGGGCGGCGGCTGACTCAGCCCGCTCCCATTCGTCAAAGCGGCCGGACTTCGGCTCCGTTGCAACTGGCCGCTGAGCGGACCAGGGGACGGTGGAGGTAGCGGCAGACTCGGCATGTCCCGGGACTCTTTGCAAGGCCGGTACCGTTGCCCACATCACGTAACTCCCTGTCCATCGGCGCGTTCCACCAACAACCTGGGCCGGCGGGCAGTGCAGTCGGCACTCTTTCGTAGCCCCACGACCTTTGGGGTCGCTGCCTTTTGAGGCGCTTCGTTCACCAACCGACCGCGCCGGCTCGGCGCCGCACGCGGGCCGGCCGGCGCCCGTAAGTAACGGTGCCGTAAGCGACATGTGCCATTCGCGCGCGCCGCTGCAACCCTGCGGAATCGCGCTGGGCGCAAAACCTGCCACCGCGCTGCACCATGTCCTGGTCTCCCATCACGCGAACGCTGTTCGCATCGAGCTCAACGCGTTGGGCGCTGAGCCTGGCATCCCACGCCTGCATCACCACGTTGGGATACCTGGCGGCGTTCCTGCTTCTCCTCGGCTGGCCCCTGCCTCCGTCCGCGCTGTCGCGATTCGCCGCCACGCTGCCAGTGGTGTTGTTCATCCGGGTGGTCCTGGCGCACCGATTCCGCTTGGCCAGCGGGTACTGGCAACACGTCGGTTTCCGAGATCTGGTGCAGTTGAGCGCCGCCGCGACGGCGGGATCACTGGTGATCCCCCTCGCCCTGGTGGGGCTCAACGAGCTTCACGGCATCCCGCCGTCGGTTCTTATTCTGGATTGGCTGCTGGCCATCGGGCTGCCCGCGGGAGCCCGCGCGCTGGCGCGCCTCGCTCGCGAGCGCCGCAACGTGTTGGCCGCGCAAGCCCCGGGGCGGAGAACGCTGGTGATCGGCGCCGGGACGGCCGGCGAACAGCTGCTCCGGCAAGTCCTCCACGACCCCGCCTGCGGGCTGCACGTAGTGGGCCTGGTGGACGACGACCCCGCCAAGCGCGACCGCTCCCTCCATGGTGTTCAGGTGGTGGGACCGTCGGCGGACCTGCGCCGGCTCGCCGCGCTCCATCACGCCAGTCTGGCCCTGATCGCGGTGCCCTCAGCGTCACCGGACCAGTTGCGCCGCTTGGTGGACCAATGCACCGCGGCCGGCCTCGACGTGAAGCTGTTGCCGCCGCTCAAAGATTTGGTCACCGGTGACGTGCAGATGGGCCAGATCCGCGAGGTGCGGATCGAGGACCTCCTGCCGCGAGATCCCGTCAAACTGGACCTCACCGCGGTACAACAGGACATCGCGGGCCGGGTGGTGTTGATCACGGGGGCCGGCGGCTCCATCGGATCCGAGCTGGCGCGCCAGATCGCGAGCTACCATCCCCTCACGCTGGTGCTTCTGGAGCGGGCTGAAAGCGCGCTGTACTTCATTCATCACGAACTCAGCCAGGCCCATCCGGAGATCCAGGTTGTGCCCGCGTTGGCAAGCGTGACCAACCTGGACCGTCTCACCCAGATCTTCGAGACCTATCGCCCGGACTGCGTGTTCCACGCGGCGGCCTACAAGCACGTCCCCCTGCTCGAGTGGAACCCCACGGAAGGGCTGTGGAACAACGTGATCGGGACGTTGCGCCTGGCCCGGACGGCCGTGCGCAGCGGCGCGGGCAAGTTCGTGCTGATTTCCACCGACAAGGCGGTCCACCCCACCAGTGTGCTCGGCGCCACCAAGCTGGTCGCCGAGCGCATCGTGCTCGATCTGCCATCGCTCCGGGCGTCGGGCACGGACTTCCGGGTGGTGCGTTTCGGCAACGTGCTGGGATCGGACGGGAGTGTGGTGCCGCTCTTCCAGCGCCAGCTCGCGGCGGGCGGCCCGCTGACGGTCACCCACCCCGAGGTCCGACGCTACTTCATGACCATCCCGGAGGCCGTCCAACTGGTCCTCCAGGCCACCGTACTGCCGGAAGCCAAAGGCGGGATCGCGCTCCTGGAAATGGGGACCCAGGTACGCATTGTGGACCTGGCGGAACAGCTCATTCGTCTGGCCGGGTTGGTGCCGCACAAGGACGTCGAGATCACGTTTACCGGCCTCCGGCCGGGCGAGAAGTTGCACGAGGAGCTGCTCGCGGCCGGCGAACACGCCGTGCCCACCAGCGTGGACAAGATCCGCATCGTGGAGCGCAACGGCACCGCGCAGGCAGATGGGCTGGCCAAGCAGTTGCGCGGCTTGATTCGGCTGGCCGCCACTCAGGATGGGTTGGAGGGGGTTCGTGCGCTCGCCGCGCTGGCGCCGGGCTATGAGCCACCGGGCTTGGGAAACGGCCGGGCGCGCAACGGGCGCCATGCGGTACGGCCTGCGCTGTGGCGTGACGAGGTGGGCCGAGCCGTCTTGGCGCCACCATTCGCGACCCTCCGAACCAACGGGGCCAACGGCCGGCCGGGGCACGCCGCATGACCACCATCCGTCCCGACGCGCCGGCGGCGCCGGCGGCGCCCGCCGAGATCCTCCGGGCGCGCCGCGCCTCGTATCTGCCCTTTGCACCTCCGTTCCTGGGCGAGGAGGAGATCGCCGAGGTGCTGGATACGCTGCGCTCGCCGTGGATCACGACCGGGCCCAAGACGCAACGGTTCGAGCAGGAGTTCGCGACCTACGTTGGCGCGCAAGCGGCCCTGGCGGTGAACTCGTGCACCGCCGCGCTCCACACCGCGCTGACCAGCCTGGGCATTGGCCCCGGCGACGAGGTCATCACGTCTACCATGACCTTTGTGGCGACGGTGAACGTGATCGAGCACGTGGGAGCGCGCCCGGTGTTGGTGGACGTGACCCCCGACACGCTGAACCTCAACCCGCACGCCGTGGCCGCGGCCATCACGCCGCGCACCCGCGCGATCATTCCGGTGCACTACGCGGGACACCCGGTGGACCTCCATCCCCTGCGCGTCCTGGCCCGGGCCCACGATCTGGTGGTGGTGGAGGATGCCGCCCACGCACTCCCGGCCGCGTACGGAGGCCAGCGCGTCGGCGCCGCCGGCACCATGGCGGCGTTCAGCTTCTACGCCACCAAGAACATGACCACGGCCGAAGGCGGCATGCTGACCGGCGATCCCGAGCTGATCGACCGCGCGCGCGTGGTGAGTCTGCACGGCATGAGCCGCGACGCCTGGAAGCGCTACGCCAACGGGGGCACCTGGCGCTACGAGGTCCTGTTGCCGGGCTTCAAGTACAACATGACCGACGTCCAGGCGGCGCTGGGCCTCCAGCAGCTGCGCAAGCTGCCGCGGTTCCATCATCGCCGCTCGGAAGTCGCCGCCCAGTACACCGAGGCGTTCTCCACCGAAGACGCGCTCGAGGTGCCGGTGACCCGCGCCGGCGTCGAGCACGCGTGGCATCTGTATGTCCTCCGGCTGCTGCCGGAGGCGCTGCGAATTGGTCGGGACCGCTTCATCGACGAACTGGTGGCTCGGAACATCGGCGTGTCGGTCCATTTCATCCCGGTGCACCTGCACCCCTACTACCGAAACCGCTACGGATACCGGGCGGAGCAGTTCCCGGTGGCCCTGGCGTCCTTCGAGCGCATGCTGAGCCTCCCGCTGCACCCGCGCCTCACGAACCGTGACGTGGCGGACGTGATCGAGGCGGTGCTCGATGTGGCGCACACCTATCGTCGCTAGCCCCCATGCGGCTTGCGTGGGTCGGGGTGCACGCCGAGGGCCTGCCGGCGCTGGAGGCGCTGCTCCGCATGGAGACGCCGATCCACGGCGTCCTGACACTCCGGCCCGAGCTGGCCGCTGGAAAGAGCGCGAACGGCGACTACGCGACCACGTGTCAGCGGCACGGCGTACCCCTGCACTTCGTGACCAACCTCAACCACCCGGAGGCCCACAAGGTGCTGGAGGCCCTGAGCCCGGACGTGGTGTTCGTGATCGGCTGGCACCAGATCGTGCGGCCCGCGACCCTGCGTCTGGCTCGGCTGGGGATGATCGGGGCGCATGCATCGCTGCTCCCGGCGAATCGCGGGAGCGCCCCGATCAATTGGGCGCTCATCCGCGGCGAGCGGGAAACCGGCAACACCCTGATCTGGCTGGCCGACGAGCTGGACGCCGGGGACATCATCGATCAAGTCGCGTTTCCCATCACGCCGTACGACACCTGCGCCACGCTGTACGACAAGGTGGCGGCCAGCAACCGGGATATGCTGGTGCGTCTGGTGCCGCGCCTCCTGGCGGGCGAGCGGCCGGGCCGATCGCGGCCCCGCAGCACCGACCCGGTCCTGCCGCGCCGCCGTCCCGCGGACGGCAAGATCCCCTGGTCCCGGCCAAGCTGCGCGGTGTACGACTTCATCCGCGCTCTGGCCCGGCCATATCCCGGCGCGTTCAGCGCGCTGGAGGGCCGGCGCTGGTTCATCTGGCAAGCCGCCCTACCTCCCGCCGCCGCCCTGACCTCGGGCGAGCCCGGCACCGTGCTGGGGCCGGTGGTCAGTCCCGTCCCGGAAGCCTGCGGCCAACTGATCGCCTGTGGCGAGGGCGGGGTCATTGTGCTGGAGCTCGAGGCCGAGGATGCCACGGTGTTGCGCGGCCGCGCGCTGAGCGATCAATCGTGGAGCGGGAAGCGGTGGACCGATGCGTAGGCGACCACCGGTGACGCTCCCGCTCGACGGCCGGCCGGCTGCGCCGCCTGTGGCGCCCGCAATGGCGGGCCGGGTCAAGCGGTGGTTCGACGTGGTGTGCGCCTCGGCCGGCCTGATGATCACCGCACCGGTGCTGGCCGCCGCGGCCCTGGCCATCCGGTGCGTCAGTCCCGGTCCGGTGTTGTATCGCGCGCGCCGGGTGGGCGTGTGGGGCCGGGTCTTCACCATGTACAAACTGCGGACCATGCGGCACGCGCCCCAGGAATCCGCGCGCCCCCTCACCGCCGCGGATGATCCCCGCGTGTTCCCGCTGGGCCGGCTCTTGCGCCGCACCAAGATTGACGAGCTCCCCCAGCTGATCAACGTGATCCGGGGCGAGATGTCCATTGTGGGCCCCCGGCCGGAGGCGCCGGCGTACGTGTGCGAGCATTACGGCACGGTCCACCTCGACACGTTGCGCGTCCGGCCGGGACTGGTGAGTCCCGGCACGCTGTACTACTACACGCACGGTGAGCGCACGCTCATCGGCGATGATGCTCACCGCGCGTACGTGGAGCATCTCCTGCCGGTGAAGCTCGCCCTCGACCTCGCCTATCTCCGTCGCGCTTCCTTCTGGTACGACCTGCGGCTGGTGGGGCGCGCGGTGGCGGTCATCGCCGCGACGCTCGCGGGCCGCCGCCGTTTTGCCGAGCCACCTGAGCTAGCGGAGCAAACCCCATGAGCGATGTAAGCGCCCCGGTTCGCGTCCGCCACGCCAGCCCGGCGGAGGTCGCGCAGTGGGACGGGTTGGTGGGCCAGTTCCCCAATCAGCGGGTGGTGCACACCCGCGCCTGGATCGAGTCGCTGCGGGCCGCGGGCTTAGGACGCCCGCTCTACCTGCTGTGCGAGCGGGACGGCGAGGTCGCGGGGTGCCTGCCGGGTCTGCTGGTCTCGATGGCGGGCTGGCGGCTGTTCGGATCACCCATGGCGGGATGGCAATCCGAGGGACTGGGGCCGGCGTTCGACCCGGCCCGTGTCTCCACGGCGACCCTCATGAGCGCGGCGCTGGCGTTTCTCGAGCGGGAGCACGGCGTGGTCCACATCGAGGTGATGCACGAGGGTCTGGACCCGGCAGCCATGCGTGAGCTCGGCTTCACCGGCGAAGCGGTCCCGACCTACCGGGCCCCGCTGTTCCCGGGCAACGAGGCCAAAGGGTTCCGGGCGCTGAAAGATTCCGCCCGGCGCAACGTCCGGCGCGCGGAACGGCTGGGTCTGGTCGTCCAGTTCGAGACCCATGAGCGCTTCGTGGACGAGCATTACGACCAGCTGCGCGACGTCTGCATCCGCCGGGGGACCACCGTGTCGTTCCCCAAAGAGCGCATGCTGGAATGCTTTCGTCACATGCAGCCCGCCGGAAAGCTGCTCGCCCTCTCAGTCTACCTACCCGGCAGCCGCGTCAGTATCGCCACCGGCATGTTCCTGATCCAGGGACGGGAACTCTTGCTGTGGTCCTGGGCGCACCGCGAGCACTATCGCTGGTACCGGCCCACGGAGTTGATGACCTGGACCGTGATGCGCCGGGCCATGGTCGCCGGCTGCGAGACCTTGGACCTCACGGGTCGCGGCGACTTCAAGACCAAGTTCGGAGCCGAGCTGGACCTGACCCGGTGGCGCTGGACCCGGAGCAGACCTCGGTGGCTCGCCGTGGCGCGAAAGGTGGCCCAGGTGGCGTACCGCGGCCAGCAGGCAGCGAGGGGTCGGTGGAAGCGCGCCGCGCGGGTTGCCGCCGCGCGAGGATCCGCGGCCCCGGCGGATCGCGCCGCGGCCGCATGCGTCATGGGCGACATTGACCTGGTGCGGGCGCTGGCCATCGCCGGCCTGCCGTCCGTGGTGATGGCGCCACCGGGGTCCACCGCCCGGTTTTCCCGGTTTACCCGCGGCGCGCTCCGCTGGGTGGACTCCTGGGACGCGTCCGACCGCCTGGTGGACATTCTCATTGATTACGCCATCACAGAGCCTGAGCCGCCCATCCTGTTCTATGACAGCGACCGGGCATTGCTGGCGGTGTCACGGCATCGGGACCGGCTGAGCCAGGCGTTCCGGTTCGTCGTGCCGGACGCCACCCTGGTGGAGCGGCTGGTGGACAAGGCCCGGTTCCAGGAGCTGGCCGCGGAGCTGAAGCTCCCGGTGCCGCCCGCGCGCGTACTGCTCCCGGCGGAGGGGGCGCCGCCTGCCGACCTCGGGATGGACTATCCCATCGTGGTCAAACCGTTCACCCGCCGCCCGGATTTGTGGGCGCCCGTTGGGGGCGGCGGCAAGGCGGTGAAGGTCGACTCGCCGGCTGCGCTCCGGGGTTGTTGGCCGCGCCTGGCGGACGCCCGTGCTCCGGTGCTGGCGCAGTCCCTGGTGCCCGGCCCGGAAACCAGGATCGAGAGTTATCACGGCTACGTGGACCACCGCGGCGCGGTGGTGGCTGAGTTCACCGGCCGCAAGGTCCGCACCTACCCGACTCAGTTCGGCGACAGCACCGCGCTGGAGATCAGCGACGCCCCGGATGTCGCGGCCCTGGGCCGCGACGTGCTGCGGCGCATCGGCCTGCGCGGGGTCGCCAAGCTCGACTTCAAGCGCGCGCCGGACGGGCGGCTCTGGCTGCTGGAGATCAACGCGCGCTTCACGCTCTGGCATCACCTGGGTGCGCTGGCGGGCGTCAACATCCCCGCCCTGGTCTACGGCGATCTGACGTCACGACCGCGCCCGGCCCCGCTGTCCGCCCGCACCGGAGTGCGGTGGTGCAAGGTCTGGTCGGATTGGCCGGCCGCGCGGGCGGAAGGACTGTCGTTCGTCCGGTGGCTGCCGTGGGCGCTCCGCTGCCAAGCCAAGAGCGCCATTGCCTGGGACGATCCGCTCCCGCTGCTCCGGGCGGCAGCCTGGCGGTGGCGCGCTCGCCCCGGTCACGCGCTGGTCGCGCGCGCAGCGGGCCCCAACCTGTCCTCCAACGCCGCCGGATCGTGTCCCTGACCGTTACACCGACCGGCCGGGAGGCGGCAGCTTTCCCGCACTCGAGTGCAGAGCGGGCACTGACGGCGGAATTGCCCGCGGCCCTGGCGGTCGCGCTCCGCGCCTCCGGGGTCCGCCATTGCCAGTGGAAGGGATCGGACCGCCCCGGCCGGTGGTCCGCCGGCTACGGCGACATCGATCTCCTGGTGGACCGCCGTGACGCACTCGGCTTCGACGCCGTGCTCGCCGGATTGGGATTCAAGCGCGCGCTCCCAGCCGTCACCCCGCCGGTTCCGGGTGTGGTGAGCTACATCGGCATGGACGGGGCGGTGGACCGATTGATCCACGTCCACGCGCATTTCCGGATCGTGCTGGGGGCCCCGTGGGCCAGGCACGTTCGCATCCCGGTGGAGCGCGCCCTCCTGGACGCGGCGACGGATGATGGCTCCGCGTTCCCCACGCCGCCGCGGGCGTGGGAAGGGTTGCTGTTCGTCCTGGCCTCCACGCTCAAGCAACGGCCGTGGGAGGGGTGGAGCAGACAGCCCCCACGCTGGCTCCGCGAGGCGCGAACCCGGCTGGAGTACTACGAGGCGGCCACCGCGCCCGAGCGCATTGGACCCCTGCTTCGAGAGCACCTGCCGGAGGTGAGCCTGGCGTGCTTCCGTCGCTGCCTCGACTCGTTGCACCTCCGGCGTCCACCGTGGCGCCGCCTGCTGGCCCGGTACGAGTTGGTGCGCTGCCTGCGCCCGCACGCGCGGCGCCCGCCACTCAGTACGCTGCCAGGCCTGCTCGCCTGGCGGGCGGCGGCCCGTTTACCCGGGATGCCGTTGCTCGCACCGAGGGGAAAACCCCTGGCGGGCGGCGGAACCGTCATTGCGCTGGTGGGCGCGGACGGCTCGGGAAAATCCACCTGCACCGCCGCGCTGGCGACGTGGCTGTCCCGGGAACTCTTGGTAAAGACATTCCATTTGGGCCGGCCTCCGCGCTCCCTGACGACCATCCTGGCGGGTGGCCTTCTACGGCTAGCCGCCGGCGTGGCCAGCCCCTCCATTCGGGAGCACGCCACGCTGCTTCGCTGCCTCGCGACGGCGCGCGACCGCTACACGCTCTACCACCGCGCGCGGCGGATGGCCTCGGCGGGGGGGATCGCACTCTGTGAACGGTACCCGATGCCGGAGAACCAGGCTCTGGTCGGCCCTTCGGCCGCTCAGGGCGTGGCACTCACTATTCGCGGTCCCCTGGCCGGCGCGCTCCGGCGCTGGGAGTCGGCGTACTACACTCGGATGACGGCGCCTGATCTGGTGCTGGTCCTGCGGGTACCTCCGGACATTGCGGTGGCTCGGAAGACCTCCGAGCCGGCGGAGTACGTGCGCGGGCGCGCGCGCCTGTTGTGGGACGTCGACTGGTCGCGCCGGGGCGCGATCCTGGTGGACGCGGGTTTGCCGCTCCGGGACGTGTTGGCGCGGCTCCGCCGTCACATCTGGCAGGCCCTGTGAGTATGAGCGCTGACGCCGTCGCCACCGCGTCCGCCGCCTCGGCGGCGCCACGACCGGCGCCAGCCCGCGGACCGGCGGCGCTCACCGCGCTCACCCGCCGCGCGTCGCTCAACGCCGCCGCGGCCCTGGTGGACTACGCCGCGAAAATCGCCGTTGGCCTGCTGCTCACGCCACTCCTGGTGAGTACGCTGGGCCGCACACTCTTCGGCGCCTGGGAAATGTTGACCCGTCTGGCGGGCTACGTGTCCGCCACGGACGGACGGCCCACGGAGGCCGTGCGGCTGGTCATCGCGCAACGGCAGGCGTCGGATGACGGCGCCGCAAAACGGCGCCTGGTCGGGGCGGCCCTCGCCGTGTGGGTGCTGGTCCTCCCGCTGGTGTTGATCGGTGGCACGATCCTGGTCGCCCTGGCCCCGGCGATCACCAAGGTCCCCGCCGAATTCCGGACCGACGTGCGGCTGTGCGCAGGCCTGTTGATCGCGACGTCGCTCGCGACCGCCCTGGCCTCCGTACCCGAGGCGGTCCTGCGCGGCTCGAACCTGGGCTACAAACGCATGGGACTCCAGGCAACCTTGAACCTGCTCGGCGGCGGGCTTGCCGCGGGCGCGGTGGTGGCCGGCCTGGGTCTGTCCGGATTGGGCGGCGCGCAGGTAATCCGGGCGGGCGCCGCCGGGGTGCTCTTCTGGTTGCTGGTGCGGGCCCACGTGCAGTGGTTCCGGATCGCCCGACCGGCGCTCGCCGAGGTGAAGGCGCTGTTTCGCATGAGCGTCTGGCTGGCGGCCGGGGACCTCATCGCCAAAGCCGTTCTCGCGAGCGACGTCATCATCCTGGGCGCGGTTCTGGCTCCGGATCATGTCACCACATACGTCCTGAGCACTTACGCGGCGCGCCTGGCCGTCGGGATCCACGTGTTTACCGCCGGCGCGGCCATACCCGGTGTGGGCGGCATGCTCGGCACCGGGCAGCTGACTCGCGCCGCGCAGGCCCGCCGCGAGCTGCTCACGCTGACATGGCTCTTCGGCACTGCCGCCGGAACCACCATCCTGCTGTGGAACCGGGCCTTCCTCACGCTCTGGGTCGGCCCGGAGAACTACGTGGGCGGCGTGATCAACCTGCTCATCGTGGTGATCGCGGCCCAGACGGCGTTCATTCGGGTGGACGCGTTTCTACTGGACGCGGCCCTCCGGCCCCGGCAGCGCGTCATGGTCAGCGCCGGCGCGGCGGTGCTTACGATCGGCCTGGGCATTCCGCTCACCCGCGCGTTCGGGGTGGCCGGCCTGTGCACGGCCCTGCTGATCGGTCGGGCGACACAATCGGTGGCGTACCCCCTGCTGGTGCGGGGCAGCTTGGGCGAGGCGCGCAGGCTTCCGGTTGCTGGTATCGAGATGGTCCGCCTCACGGCGGTCACCGCCGGCCTGTTCATCCTCGCCACCGTGCTGAGCGACCACCTGCCGATTGAGACGTGGGCCGGCTGGATGGCCGGAGTCGCGGTGACCCTGCCGGCGTGCGGCGCCGTCGCGCTCGCCACCGGACCCGCTGCTGCTACTCGCGCAAGCCTGGTGCGGCGCCTCACGACCGCCGCGCGCGGCATCCGGCGGCCATGACCTGGCCCTCCCAGGTGCTCGCCCCCACCGGCGCCGGGCCCGTATGGGTCCACGCATCCAACCCCTCGGCCGTGAACCCCGTCGTGCGGGCGGCCCTGTATCTGTTCGTGTTCTCCATTCCGTTCGAGATGCCGGACCGGACCATTCCGATCGAAGTGCCCACGCTGACCGGGTTCATCCTGCTATTCAGCACGGTTCTCAATCCCAGCGCGTGTTTCCGGCGGATCCCGGCCGCGATCTGGTGCTTCGGCATTTACCTCTGGACGTTCCTGGTCGGCATGGCGATGCACCGGGTGCAGTTCGAGGTCCTGGCCGTCGAGCTGTTCCTGGCGCTCTTGCAGCTCGCGTTGCTGTTCTGGGTCATTCACAACCTCCTAGCGGACAGGGGGGCGATGGCGGGGGCGCTCATCGCGTTCGTGGCCGCGGTCGCGTTGCGGGCCGGCATCCAGGTCCTCGGCATCGGGACCACGGCGCACGCGGTTTATACCGGAGGCGCGCGCATCACGGCCTTCGGACAGAACGCCAACCTCAGCGCCATGATCCTGGCCGCCGGTCTGGCGGCGGTTGTGGGACTCCGTGCCACTGCGCGGCCGTTCCCACGGCTCGGTCTACTCACCTGGCCGATCGCGCTGGTGATTGGCGTTGCGATCATTCAGACCGGCTCGCGCGGCGGGTTGCTGTGTGCACTCGCAGGGCTCGCCATATTCGCCTTTCGCGGTCAGACCGCCTGGCAACGAGTACGAAACGGGATCGTGACGGTCGGGGGACTGGCGCTGCTGGCCTGGGGCGCCCTCCACTCTGCGGTCATGGGCCCGCGGATCACGCAGGCGGAGGAGGGTCAACTCGCGGGCAGGGAGCGGATTTATCCGGCGGCGATGGAGATGTTCGCCGAACGTCCCTGGTTCGGCTGGGGTCCGGTGGACAACCAACTCGAAGTGGCGCGACGCATCGACGAGGCGAAACGCGGGCGCCGGGATGCGCACAATCTCCTGCTGGAGCTGCTGACCGCGACCGGTGTCATCGGCGCGGTTCCGTTCCTGGCGGGGGTCTTCCTGTGCGTGCGGAGAGCCTGGGTCGCGCGCGCGGGACCGCTGAGCGTGATGCCGCTCGCCATGCTAGTGGCTGTATTCACCGGCACGGTGAGCGGTACCTGGATCGCGTCAAAGATCCTCTGGCTCACGCTAGCGTTCGCGCTGGCGGCGGGTGCACACGGGCCGAGCACCGTCCCGCTACCGGAAAGCGAAGCGGCCGGATGACGTCCCGCATGGCCGGCCCTGAACCCGGCGGTGAAGGCGAAAGGGCGCGGCGGCCTGCCGCGATACGCCCCGCCGATGCGCCTCGGTCCGGCGTGGCCGGCCGGATGATTCGCCTGCTGCTCGACGACCCGCAGACGCACCCACGCGACATTGACTGGGACGTCGCCACGGGCATGGTGGTACGCAACGGAATCCTGTTGCGGGTCGCCGCGGCGCTGAAGCGGCGAGGTTGGACCATTCCCGCGCGCCTGGCGGGCCTGGCCGAACGCGCGCGCCTGCGCGCGGATCGCATCTTCGGCCTGACCTCCCAGATCGGCCAGGCATGCGAGCGCCGAGGCATTCCGCACGCGTTCCTCAAGGTGGCCGAGCACTATCCCGACGCGGGACCCAACGTCGGCCTGTTGGTGGCCGCCTCCGCGGTCGCACCGGAGCAAGCGATCCTGGACCACGTGCCCGCGCTACCCGCGCCAGACCTGGTGCGGAGCCGCCTGACCGGTAGCTCGACCTATCTGGTTCCGGCCTTTGACACCACCGTCATCATGCACCGCGGGCGCCTGGGGCGCCTGGGAGAGCACACCGGCCTGGCCGACATGGTGTTGCGCGGGCGCCGCCACACCCGCGTCGGCTTCTTCACCGCCAGCGCCCCGGCGCGGGAGGACCAGCTACTGCTCCAGGCGACGCGCTGGACCTACGGCCAGAACTCGCTGCGCCTGTCCGACCTGTACTGGACCATCGCCACGGTCCGCGGCGCGGCGCTGCGCTGGTCCGCCGTGCTCGCCGCCGCCGAGGCCACCGGACTGCTCGCCGGTCTCAGCTGCCACCTCGCCTACGTCGAGCAGATCTACCGGGAGATCGCGGGTGGCACACTGCTCCCCGAGGATCTCCGCCAACGCATCGAGGATCGGAGCTGGGGGCCGCTGGAGTTCCGGGAAACTGGCTACCGGCAGTCCGGCCGGCGCATCAGCGGCCCGGTGTACATGCCCCAGCTCCGCTCCAGAATCGCCGCGGGGGATTGGAAGGCGGCTGGACGGCTCTGTTTGTTGCCCATCCTCGCGTTTGCCACGCGGCTTCGACACCTCGTCCGCTTTCGACGGGAGGAGTGACTGTGGACACGCTCGTAGCGCTCTATCAGCGATTGCCCTTGCCGGCCCGTTCGGCCGCCGCCACGCTGCGGGGCCTGTACCTGCGCTACTGGCGAGAAGGAGGTGAGCGAGCACGACTGGAGGAAGAGGCCCGCAACCGCGACACCTGGACCACGGAGCAATGGCGAGCGTGGAGGGAGGAGCGACTCGCCGTCCTGCTGCACCGGGCGGCCACCCGCGTGCCGTACTACCGGGAGCAATGGGCCGCGCGGCGCCAGCGCGGCGACCGATCCTCCTGGGACCGCCTGGAACACTGGACCGTCCTGGAGAAAGACGCGGTGCGAGCCACCCCGCGCGCCTTCGTCGCGGACGACTGCGATATCCGCCGCATGTACCACGAGCGCACCAGCGGCACCACCGGCAAGCCGCTCGAAACCTGGCGATCGCTGGCCATGGTGCGGACGCTGTACGCCATTGTGGACGCGCGCACCCGTGCGTGGGACGGCATCCCGCGCGGCGCGCGCTTCGCCCGCCTGGGGGGCCAGCTGGTAGTGCCCCCGAAGCAGCCCAGCCCCCCGTTCTGGGTGTGGAACGCGGCCATGCGCCAGCTCTACATGTCCGTGTACCATCTCTCGCCGGCGCTGATCCCACACTACCTGGACGCCCTCGCGGAATACCGGATCGAGTACCTCGCGGGCTACACGTCCTCACTCCACGCGCTCGCCCTGGAAGCCCTGCGCCTGGGACACCGGGATCTGCGCATGATAGCCGCCTTCACCAACGCCGAGCCGCTGTCGCCGGATCAACGCGCGACTATCTCAGCCGCCTTCCACTGTCCCGTGCGCGACAGCTACGGCATGGCCGAGGCGGTCGCCATGGGCAGCGAATGTGCCCACGGCCGGCTCCACCTATGGCCCGAAATGGGCCTGGTGGAAGTCCACGGCGCGGACGGGCCCGTGGCCCCTGGGACATTGGGAGAGCTGGTATGCACCGGCCTGCTGAACGTCGACATGCCACTGATCCGTTACCGGGTGGGCGACCGCGGACGGTTGGCCCCCGAAGACTCCGCCTGCCCCTGCGGGCGAACGCTCCCCCAACTCTCCGAGGTGGCCGGCCGGACCAGCGACGTCCTCGTCACCCGGGACGGCCGGCAGGTCTTCTGGCTGAACCCGGTGTTCTATGGCCTCCCGGTTCGCGAAGCCCAGATCGTTCAAGAAACCCTGGATCGGGTCCGGGTGCTGGTTGCGCCGGCGCCGCGGTTCACGGCGCACGACGCCCGCCGGATCGTGGAGCGGCTCAGGGACCGCATGGGCCCGGTGACCGTGACCCTGGAGTATGTGGAGGCCGTTCCCCGGACGGCGGGGGGCAAGGTGCGCGCGGTGGTGTGCGCGCTGAATGGCGGTGAGCGCGCCGCCGCCCTGCACCGCGCGCCCCAGGCCACTGCATGATCTCGACCGCGTCACCGGCCCTCCCGCGGGTCACCGTGCTGGTCCCCTGCCGGAACGAGGTCCGGTACGTCGGGCCTTGTCTCGAGTCCATCCTCGCAACCACCTACCCTCGAGACAGGCTGGAAATCCTGGTGGTGGACGGCCGGAGCACGGATGGGACGCGCGACGCCGTACAACGCTGCGCCGCCCAGCATCCCCAGGTTCGCCTGCTCGACAATCCACGCGGCATCGTGCCCGCCGCGCTCAACCTGGGCATTCGAGCCGCGACCGGCGAGGTAATTGCGCGTATGGACGCGCATTGTGAATACCCACCGACATATCTGTTGCGGCTGGTCACCGCCCTGATGGAGACCGGCGCCGACAATGTCGGCGGCTGTGTCGCCACCCTGCCGCCGGACCCGAGTTCCACGGCGCGGGCCCTGGCGATCGCGCAGGCGCACCCCCTGGGCGTCGGTAACTCCCGCTTCCGCATCGGCACGTCCAAACCGCGGTGGGTGGACACCGTCCCGTTCGGCTGTTACCGCCGCGAGGTGTTTCAGCGTGTCGGTCTTTTCGATGAGGAGCTGGTGCGCAACCAGGACGACGAATTCAATCACCGGCTCCTGCGCCAGGGGGGAAGGGTGCTCTTGGTGCCGAGCGTGGCGGCCCGCTACTACGCCCGCGGGACGTTCCGGCAGACCGCGCGCATGTACTACCAGTACGGGTACTACAAGCCGCTCGTGGCCCGGAAGCTCGGCCGGATCATGACGCTGCGGCAACTCGCGCCCGCCGCCCTGTTGCTGGCGCTGGCCGGCGGCGCGCTGGTCGCTCTGTTCTGGACGCCCGCCGCACTGCTGACGCTCGGCCTCGCGGGGAGTTACACCGCCTGCGCCCTTGGAGCGGCCCTGGGCGCGGTGGCGTCGCATGGCTCCCGAGTAGCACTCGCCCTCGCTGCCGCATTCCCCGTGCTGCACGCCAGCTACGGTGTCGGGTTCCTGCGCGGTGTGTGGAGCGTGCTGGTCCCCCGGCGGCGCTTCGATGTCACCGCCGTCCCGATGTCACGGTGACGGCGACGTGATCGCCTTGGCGGAGATCGCGGGCCTCATGTACCACGAGGTGACGGACCAGCCCAGCAACTCCGGATTTCAGCGGCCGGCGGCCCGGGACTATGGCCTCTCGGTCCGCGCATTTGCCGACCAGTTGGAGGAGATCGCGCGTGGTCCCTCGGTGCCCCAGCTGGTGTCGGACCTCGATCCCACGCTCCCCTTCCGCCACCTGGTGCTCACTTTCGATGACGGCGGCCGCAGTGCGCTGCACGTAGCCGAGGCGTTGGCCCACCGCGGGTGGAAGGCGCATTTCTTCGTCGTGACGTCGCGCATCGGCAGCCGCACGTTCCTGGACCGGGCGGGCATCCGGCACCTGCACCAGTGCGGCCACCTGGTCGGAACCCACTCGCATACCCACCCCGACGTCTTCCGCGACCTCAGCCGGGCTCAGATGCTCGTGGAGTGGCGCACCAGCGTAGACCTGCTGGAGCAGATCCTGGGCGAGCCCTGCCGGGTCGGGTCCGTTCCCGGCGGCGACATCTCCGGCGCCGCGCTCCAGGCCGCTGCCGACGCGGGCCTGCGGGATCTCTTCACGTCGGAGCCGTGGCTCCGTCCCCGGTGGGTCCGCGGCTGCTGGGTTTTCGGCCGCATGTGCGTGAAGGCCAACACCTCTCTGCACCGCCTGCGAGCCCTGGTCCACTTCCAGGGCTGGAAGCGGGCCAGGGTCGAACGGTGGCTCAAAGAGCTGGCCCGGCGCGGGATGGGGGCCGCCTATCGCGCGTACGTGCGGCGCACCACGAGGGCTTGGTCGTGAGTCTCCGAACCCTCCAGGCAGAATCGCCCCCGCGCGCCGGCACCCGGACGTCGGGACCTTCCGAATCGGCGGGCGTGGAGGACTTCGTCGAGTGGGACGTCCGCAACTGGTCGACCGCCCTGGATTTCTGGGGACGATACACCAGCAAGGACGTGGCGACGTGCACGGCCCTCGAGCTCGGAGCGCGGCACGGAGGCCTGTCCTTGTGGCTCGCGCTCCAGGGCGCGCGGGTGGTTCATTCCGACGTCGTCGGGCCCAGCCGTCGGGCCCTTGGCACGCACAGCGACTCGGGCGTTTCGGGCCGTATCTCCTACCAGCGGCTTGACGCAACCCGTATTCCATATAGAGCGGCGTTCGACATTGTGGTGTTCAAGTCGGTCCTGGGGGCCGTGGGGGACCGATACGGACCCGAGGGACAGGCGGCCGCGGTGAAAGAGATCCACCAGGCGCTGAAGGCCGGTGGAGAGCTGTTCTTCGCCGAGAATCTGGTGGCGTCACCGGCCCACCGGTTCTTTCGCAGGAGGTTCGTGCGTTGGGGGGAGCGCTGGAGATACCCGTCGGTGGACGAAATGTTGGCGTTCCTGAGGCCATTCACCGAGGTACGCTACTGCACCCTCGGGTTCGCCGGCGCGTTCGGCCGGACCGTGCGTCAGCGCGCCGTTTTCGGCGCGGCCGACCGCCTGCTCCTGGACCGCCTGGTACCAGCGCGATGGCGCTACATAATGGTCGGTGTGGCGCGAAAGTAGTCACCGCCGAGCCCCATCCTCGTCGTTCAGATCCTGCCCAACGTCGGTGCGCCTGCCCCCCACAATGCCCGAAACCGGTGCACCGGGCAACGATTGGGACGCTGTTTTCAACGGCTGCGCTGGTCCGGTCCCTGCACTATCGGCTTGGACAGGTCGAACCTCAACCAGGCATCAGGCATGATCGTGCTTCATCCATCACCGCAGCATCGCGCCGCGTTCGGCCTTCTGGCCGGCGCGATGCTGCTGGGCTCGTGCCCGGACGCCACTGGTGGTCCGGACGATACCCAGGCGCCCAGCACCTCCGCCTTCACCCTGGTGGGTGCGGGGGACATCGCAAGTTGTTCCCACGCGCAGGACTCGGCGACGGCGGCGCTGCTGGACAACATTCCCGGCACGGTATTCACGCTTGGCGACAATGCCTATCCCGACGGGACCGCACAGGACTACGCCATGTGTTATGGGCCCACCTGGGGCCGCCACCGGGCGCGGACCCGCCCCATTCCGGGCGGCCACGACTATAACACCCCGGACGCGGCCTCCTACTTCGACTATTTCGGCGACGCGGCGGGAGGGCGGGGCCGGGGCTACTACTCGTACGACATCGGCACCTGGCATGTCATCGCGCTGAACAGTTATCTGAGCGTGGGCCCGGATTCCCCGCAGGGTCTCTGGCTTCGGGCCGATCTCACCACGCACCAACACCGCTGCACGCTGGCCTACTGGCACTCTCCGCGGTTCAGCTCGGGCACGAACCATGGAAGCTCCACCCGGATGCAACTGTTGTGGGATGTGTTGTACGAGTTCGGCGCCGACGTCGTCCTCAACGGCGACGAACACCAATACGAGCGGTTCGCCCCGCAGGATCCCATCGGCGTCTTCGATCCCGACCATGGTATTCGCCAGTTCGTGGTCGGGACCGGCGGCCGCAGCGACTATCCCTTTGGTCCGCTGCTGGTCAACAGCGAGGTCCGTGCCACCGGTACGCCCGGCGTTCTGGTGCTCTCGCTCCTGGAAGACAGCTACCAGTGGCGGTTCGTGCCCGTCGCGGGGCAGACCTTCGTGGATTCGGGATCCGGTTCCTGCCACGATGCTCCCCCTGCCGGAGCGGGAGGCAGCGGCGCGCATCCGCAGGCGCTTACCGAGAGGAAGGGTGTATGAAACGCTTCGCGTGCGTCGTGCTGATCGCCGCACTGGCCGGCGCATGCCGGGAGGAACCCGCGCCCGGCGTGACGGACTCGGCGGATCCCCTCAGGGCGTTGATGGAAGGAGAACCCGTGGTGCTGGTCGGCGCGGGCGACATCGGCGAGTGCACAACGGATGGTGACGAGGTCACCGCGGCGCTGCTGGACAACATTCCCGGCACCGTGATGACGGTCGGCGACAACGCCTACCCCGACGGTTCCACCACCGACTTCCAGAACTGCTTCGAGCCCAACTGGGGTCGCCACAAGGCGCGCATCCGTCCCGCCACGGGCAACCACGACTACCACACGCCCGGCGCGGCGGGCTACTTCGCCTACTTCGGCGCCGCGGCCGGTGATCCCGACAAGGGTTACTACAGTTACCAGCTCGGCGCCTGGCACATTGTGGTCCTCAACAGCAGCACAGACATGAGCGCCGCGTCCCCGCAGATCCGGTGGCTCCGCGAGGACCTGGCCGCTTCCGGCGCCCGCTGCACCGCCGCGTACTGGCACCACCCCCGCTTCACCTCCACCACCCGGAGCGACGACACCACGCTGCCGCGGGCCGCCTGGGAGGTGCTGTGGGAAGCCGGAGCGGACGTGGTCATCAGCGCCCACCAGCACCACTACGAGCGCTTCCTGCCGCAAAAACCGGGTGGCACGCGGGATCCCATGTACGGGATTCGCCAATTCGTCGTTGGGACAGGCGGCGATCTCGGCGAGCCGTTTGGCCCTCCCCACCCCAACAGCGAGATCCGTGACAACAGCAGCTACGGCGTGCTCAAACTCACCCTCGAGTCCCAGCGGTATCGCTGGGAGTTTGTTCCCGGTCCCGGCCAGACGTTGCGAGACCAAGGCACGGGTGAATGCCACGGCCCGCCGCCGGCCGGTCTGCCGCCGGTCGCAGCCGTCGGCGGCCCGTACACCGGCGCGGGGACGATCCGCTTCAATGGGGGGCAATCGCGCGACCCCGATGGGGACCTGCCGCTCACCTACGTATGGGACTTCGGGGACGGGCAGACCGGGAGCCAAGCCACTCCCACCCACACGTACAGCCGCGACGGCGTCTACCAGGTCACGCTCACCGTGCGGGACGCCCGCGGCGTGGCCAGCACACCAAGCGTCGGCCTGGTGGTCATCGGCAACAGCGCCGTCGCTCCAGTCCTGCTCACGGTCGCCGGGAATATCGCGCGATGCAGCCGTCAGCGGGGCGAAGCCACAGCCAGGGTGCTCGACGCGACCGACGGGTGGGTACTGACGACCGGCGATAACGCGTTCCCTCACGGGGCGGCGCAGGACTACGCCAACTGCTACGAGCCCACCTGGGGACGCCACAAGAGCCGTACCTTCCCGGCCCTGGGCAACCACGACTACGACGCCGGCAACGCCGACGCGGCGTTTGACTACTTCGGCGAGAGGGCGGGCCCTCGGGGGAAAGGCTATTACAGCTTCGATCTCCGGGACTGGCACGTGATTGTGCTGAACGACAACGGGTCCTACGTGCCCTTCGCCCAAGGATCCGAGCAGGATCGGTGGCTCGTGGCGGACCTCGCCGCCAACCAAAAGGCGTGCGTGCTCGCCGTGTGGCACGCACCCCTGTTCCTTTCCTCCAACTTCCCGAACTACATCGCGAATGGCAGCCGACGCACGCTGTGGGAACCTCTCTACCAAGCGGGCGCGGACGTAGTGCTCAGCGGTAACCAGCACCATTACGAGCGATTCGCGCCGATGCGACCCAATGGCTCTCGGGACGATCTCTACGGCCTGCGTCAGTTCAACGTTGGTACCGGCGGGGAGAGTCTGGCCTTGCCGACGCTGGCCGTTCATCCCCAGAGCGAAATGCGGGCAGCGGTCTATGGCGTCCTCAAGCTGACCCTGCGAGCCAACGCCTACGACTGGGAGTTCGTGCCCGTGGCCGGTGAAAGCTTCACCGATTCCGGGTCCAGCCAGTGCCACGGCGTTCCGGTGAATCAGCCACCTGTCGCCAATGCCGGGGGACCCTACAACTCGTCTGATGGCACGGTGCAGTTCGATGGCGGCGCCTCCAACGACCCAGACGAGACCCTGCCGCTCACCTACCAATGGGATTTCGGCGACGGCAACACGAACGAAGCGACCCGCCCGAGCCATACCTATCTGGTCAACGGGCAGTACACCATCACGCTCACCGTGGTGGATGCCAAAGGCGCCAGGAGCGCGCCCGCCACCACTACCGTGACCGTGACGCGGGCCACTTCCGACGTAGTCTTCGCGGGCGCTGGCAACATCGCCACCTGCGGCACCAACCGTGACGACGCGACGGCGACGCTGCTCGATGGCCTGCCAGGCTTCGTCTTTGTGTTGGGGGACATGGCCTTCCCCAACGGCACATCGGCAAACTACGCGGATTGCTACCACCCCACGTGGGGCCGCCACAAGACGCGTACGGCAGCCGTGATCCTGGGCAATCACGAGTACGACGCCGGCAACGCCGACGGCACCTTCGACTACTTCGGGAACCGGGCCGGTCCGCGAGGCCAGGGCTACTACAGCTTTGACCGCGGTGACTGGCACGTAATCGTCCTGAACGACAATGCGAGCCATGTCGCCTACGGCGCCGGCTCTGCCCAGGACGCATGGTTTCAGGCCGATCTCGCGGCAAACTCCAGGCGCTGCACCATCGCGTTGTGGCACACCCCGTTGTTCCTGTCTTCCAACACCGGCGGCTACACTACCAACCCTTCACGCAAGACGCTGTGGGACCGCCTGTATGCCGCCGGCGCAGACGTGGCGGTGAACGGCAATCAACACCATTACGAGCGGATGGCGCCCATGACGCCGGCCGGCGCGCGGGATGATGCCACCGGCATCCGCCAGTTCAACGCCGGCACGGGGGGCGAGAGTAAGGCGCTCCCGACAGTCGCCATTCATCCCAATAGCGAGATCCGCGCGTCATCGTATGGCGTACTCAAGCTCACGCTCCGGGCCGACAGCTATGCCTGGGAGTTCTTGTCCATCGCGGGCGACCCCTTCACCGACTCGGGATCGGGGACATGCCACTGAAATCCTTCGCCGGCCACCGCCGGACGCGCCTGGTGGAGCTTGCTGGTCCCGCAGGCGCCGGGAAAAGCACCCTCGCGCGCGTCCTCCCCGAACGGAATCCACGCGTACGGGCCGGGCTTACCCTGTGGGGCCTCCCGCGCCTCCTCCTTCTGGCCAGCGCCCTGGCGCTGCTGCCGACCGCGGGGCTCGCCGCGCTGGGCGGCCGGCCGCTGCGGTGGGGCGAGCTGACGCAGATGGTACGACTCGGGGCGCTTCGACGCGCCGTCCAGCGGATGGCGGGTCGCGATGATCCGTTGATCCTCTTGGACGAAGGGCCCGTGTTCGGCCTGGGCTGGCTCGACGTGTTCTTCCCGCGGAACGGAGACGCGGGCCGGGCGCGCTGGCGGCGGCGAACCGTCCGCGAGTGGGCCGGCTGGCTCGACGTCGTGGTGCGGGTTGACGCCGCCGACCCTGTCCTGGCGGAACGGATCCGAACCCGCTCCAAACCACACATGGTGAAGGACCAGCCGGATGACGAGGTCCATCGGTTCACGGCCAGGTTCCGCACCGCGTTGGACCGCGTGGTGGCCGAGTTGAAGGCGGCAGGCCGCGTGAAAGTGCTGGGACTCCGGACCGACGGCGCTCTGCCGGTCGACCATGCCGCCCGGCTTGGGTTGGTCCTGGAGGACGCGTTGCGTGGGTGAGGATACGGCGGGGCGTGGGTTGGGCACACCACCTTCCATTCCCCGGAACCGCTAGCCGTGTGTGGTTTGGCCGGACGGTTCCACGCCGGCTCCCTGCCCAATGCACCGGGTTGGTCCGCGCGCGCGGACAGACTCCTGGCTCACCGGGGGCCCGATGGCGCTGGTCACTTCCGGGACGCGCAATGCGAGCTGGTGCACCGCCGCCTGGCACTCATCGACCTGTCGCCCACCGGGCACCAGCCCCTGAGCAACGAAGACGGCAGCGTCCTGGTGGTCTTCAACGGAGAGATCTACAACCACGCGGCGCTGCGCGCCGACCTTCGGAAGGCGGGCCACACGTTCCGCGGCACGTCGGACACCGAGGTTATCGTGCATCTCTACGAGGACCTCCAGGAACGGCTGGTGGACCGGCTGCGCGGCATCTTTGCGTTCGCCCTGTACGATCAGCGGCACCGGACCCTTCTCCTGGCCCGCGACCGCTTTGGCGTGAAGCCGCTCTTCTGCGCCGTGATCGATGGCCAGTGGGTCTTCGCCAGCGAGATCAAGGCCATCCTCGCCCTCCCGGACTTCCGCCCCACGCTCGACCGGCAGGCGTGCTATGACTTCCTCAGCCTGGGCTACATCCCGGAGCCCGCCACGGGATTCACCGAGGTGTTTGCCGTGTCCAAGGGCACCGTGGTCAGCGTCACTCCGGCTGGACACCGGATCCTCATGTACGATCGCATCGCCCCGCAGCCAGCGCCCGACACCTCGCTCGCCACCGCGGTGGACCGGGCCTCCGAGTTGCTCCTCACCGCCGTGGGGCGGCAAGCCGTGGCCGACGTGCCCGTGGCGGCACTGCTCTCGGGCGGCATTGACTCTGCGCTGGTGGTGGCCGCGCATCGCCACGCGGTAGGACGACCGACCACCACGTTCAACGTTCGGTTCCCCGACGCCCGGTATGACGAGACCGCTCTCGCGACGGCCGTCGCGGGCCACTGCGACACCCGGCACTACACCATTGACGCCGACGAGCGCGCCTTGACACCCGCGGCCATCCTGGACTTGATGCGCCATTTCGATCAGCCGTTCGCCGATACCAGCTTGATTCCTATGGCGTGGGTGGCGGCCGCCGTGCGGGAACGCGGCATCATCTGCGCACTCTCGGGCGACGGCGGCGACGAAGCGTTCGGCGGCTATGCCCGTTTCTGGCGGGCCAACCGATTGATGCGCCTGATGCGGAGTCCGGGCTGGCTGCGCCGCGCCGCAGCCGGCGCGGGCGGTGCGCTGGCGGGCTGGACTCGAGACTGGGGGCGACAGGTGGCCAAGGCGGCGGCGCTCGCCGAAGCGGGACGCCATGACATGGCTCAAGTCCTCACGGGGATGTCGAGCTACCTCAGCGAGGAGCAGAAAGCGGCGCTGGTGGTGCGGGAGGCCCGGGAGGCATTGCTCCCGACCGCGCGGCATTTCAACGGCCACGGGCCACGGCCCACCGAAGACCTCGAGGAGCTTTCGCGGAGCATGACCGACTGCCTGTACGCCGTGAGCCTGCCATCCGACATGCTGCGCAAGGTGGACATGATGAGCATGCGGGCGGGCATCGAGGTCCGCGTCCCGATGCTGGATGAGGACCTGGTGGCGTTCGGTGTGACGTTGCCGCACCGGCTCAAAACCGATGGCCGGGTGGGAAAGCTGGTCCTGCGTGAGGTGGCTGGAAAATGGCTTCCGCCCAGCGTGGCCCGACACCCCAAGCACGGGTTCAGCATTCCGCTCGACGTGATGGTTCCTCCTGCATTTCACGAAGCTGTGGCGGACCTGGTGGCTGGCCCGGGCGCACGTACCAGGCCGATCCTGGACGGCACGTTAACGCGGGCATGGCTCCGGTCGTTTACGGACGCCCGGAATGGAGGGCGCAGCGGGGCCGTCAGCCGAGAGGGACTTTACCAACGGGTGTTCATGATCGTGTCGCTGGAGCTCTGGCTCCGCGACCACGGACTCTCCTGGTAACGCCCTAGCGACCCTTGGTCACGACAAACGCATTGAAATCCGGTCCGGTCACCGGCGCCGGTGAGACCGCCATACCGACCGGCGCGGGGGCCGCCACGCCGCCCATGGAGAGCTCCACCAGACCCCCGTCGTAGATCCCCTTGGCCACGGGCTCGCCGAACAGGGTCTGGACGTTCCGCACCTCGTAATAATCCCCGGCCGCCAGCACCCGTGACAGGTCCACCGGCACCAGAGCGTGCCTGCCCCAGTTGTATACGGCGATGGTTGCGCGGCCGCGCTCGTACGGATCGGGCATCACGAACGCATTGGGCCGGAGCGGAGCCGCCGCCGCGGCGTGGTCCGATACTCCGAGTCCGGTGAGCAGCCGCCAGCCCGGCAGGGAAAGCTCCTGGTTGCCAAACGACCAGGCTGCCACATCCGGGTCGCGATAGTAACGGTTGCCGTCCCAGGTGTGATTGCGCGGCATAAGGTTCCGCAGCCGAACCAGAACGTCGCCCCCGGCCAGCGCGTTGGCGCGTACCCGGGCGCCGGCCCAGAATCCAATATCCAGAGCCGGCGAACCGCCCACCACCATGTTCGAATCGGCTTCCAGGGTTCCATTCATCAGACCCTGGTAGCCCAGTTGAACGTTCGGCCGGTCCACCCCCGGTGAGAAATACGTCCGGTTCCCAACCAGCGTCACGGCGTCGGCCGGTTCGCCGCCGCCGACCAGGATGTTCGCGGCGGCGGTCCTCGATGCCACGGTACCGTTGTTGAACGAGACGTTGCCCTCGAGCCGGATGTTCCGCAACGCGTCCTGCCCTCTGTCGGTGTAGATGTGAATGCCGTAGTCGAATTGATTGAAGATCACGTTGTTGCGGATCAGCACCGGGCCGGTATTGCTCCTGACGTAAATCGCGTGGCCGCCGCTGCCCTGAATCAGCCGTTCCCAGCCGTTGTTGTAGAAGATGCACCCCGTGACTTCCACGTCCCACCGCGATCCATAGGTATAGAAGCCGATTCCGCCGTCGTGCACGATCAGGTGGATGTACCTGGTATGGGACGCGTCGTTCACCACCATGTTCGGCCGTGTGTTGGTGGAGCGGTTGAGATCGGAGCTCATCAGTTCCAGGTCCCACCACTCGGTCCAGTCACCGCTCACCACAAAAGCGTCCCCTCGGCTGCCTTCTGCCTTGCCGGCGGCAACGTCTATCACCACACGCTGCCGCGGAATGCCGCGCACCACGACGGGCGCCCGCGGGGCCCCCGCAATCGTGCTACGGAAGGTTCCGTGGTACGTCCCCCCCGCCAACCACAAGGTATCGCCAGGCCGCACCTTCCCTCCGGCACCGCCCAACGCCGTCCCCAGATCCCAGGGGCTGTCGAGGCTCCCGGTTCCCGCAGGGGATCCGGTCGCAGCCACGAAATAGTTGGCGCCGCCCGGGGGTGAAGCCGGGGCGGTCGCTTCGGGGCAGGCAAGCGCCGTGGCCAGAGCCCCGAGGACCAACGCAGGGGTGATCCATCGTGGCGTGCCGGTTCGGTTCGCCGCGCGTACGAACGTCATGCGTGCGTTGCTCATGCTCGGAGGGAGCCGGGTGTTCCCCGCGCAACTCTCGGGCCTCCACGAAGGGACCGACCTTTGGGGCCGAGTCGCCCGCCGAGGACGCGCCGATGCCTCAGGTCGGTGCGCGACGTCATCGCCATGCCCGAATCCGGTGCACCAAGCCCCAGGTAAGATTGGTTTTCAATGCCGCCCGTTGGTCCGGTCCGTGCACATGGTGGTCGGTCATGAGACTCGCGGTCTTCACCAACATGTATCCCGCTCGGGTAACGACCTTCTTCGAGCGCGATATCCGCTCGCTGGTCGCCGCCGGCATCGAGGTCCACATCTTTGCCATCCATCCGCTGGACGCCGGACAATGGCGTTACACGCTGGACCTTCTGGGGCCGGACGTCCTACCACGGGACCGGGTCCACCACCTGAACCAGTCCGCGGCGCTGCGGCAGCTGCGTCCCTGGCCCATCGCGAACGCCCGCAGGTTTCTGGCGGACGCCGTGAGAATCCTGGCGTCCGCGGCGCGCTTCGGGCCGGTCCCGGTGGCCAAGACCGCGTACTTGCTCCCCAAGGCCTGGACCTGGGCCCGTCAGTTCCGGGACCGGTTTGATCACGTGCTGGCATATTGGGGGAACTACGCCGCCACGTGCGCCTACCTGTTTCATCGCCTCAGCAACTCCACGACGCCGTTCTCCATGTGGCTGCACGCCGGCACCGACCTCTACTTCCGACCGGTGTTCTTGCGCCAAAAAGCCCGGTACGCGGACCGGATCATCACCTGTTGTGATTTCAATCGGGCCTACCTGGGGCGCGCGTTCCCCGAGTTGGCGGTGGAGCTCGCGCGCAAGCTGCACGTCTGCTACCACGGGCTGGACCTGGCAGCGTTCCCCTTCACGCCGGAGGGCCGACTGGGCAACCGGCTGATCGCAGTGGGACGGCTGGCGCACGACAAGGGATTCGATGATCTCGTGCGCGCCGTGCACCTGCTGACACAACGCGGGGTGGTCACTCAGCTGGAACTGGTGGGGGATGGCCCAGAGGAGCGGCCGCTTCGCGCTCTGGTGGCGGAGCTGGGCCTGGCAAGCCAGGTCCGTTTTCGCGGGTGGCTCCCCTTTCGGGAGGTGCAAGCGGCCATGCGGGACGCCACCATTCTGGTCCACCCGTCCACCGGCCTCGGGGACGGCCTGCCAAATGTGATCCGCGAGGCAATGGCCCTGGGCACGCCGGTCATTGCATCCCGCGTCGCGGGAATTCCCGAAGCCCTGGACGACGGGCGCTGTGGCGTCCTGGTGCCACCGCGGAATGTTGCGGCGTTGGCGGAGGCCATCGACGCACTCCGCTGGGACCAGCAGCGCCGCGGCGAGCTGGCCGAGCGGGCGCGACGTCACACGGAAGACAAGTTCGACATGTGGCGCAACGGCGCGCGGCTGGCCGAAGTGCTCCGCACCACGCCGTCGCGCGCCAGCACCCTCCACTCCGCTCCACCCGCAACGCACCCGGTCTGGAGCACATGACACCGCCCCGTCTGCGGTACGTCCAACTCGACCACTGGCCGCCGCTGGCCTGGTTGGCCCGGTGCGGTCGCGGCGACACCTGTATCGAGGTCTACCACGGCCCCAAGGTGGAAACGACGGCGGAATGGTTTGCCGAAGCCACGTGGGCGGGACCCTATGAGCGTGGCGACTTCGACCGCACCGATCTGGTATTCGGTTCGGGGGGGCGGGTCCGCGGGGGCGATGTGGTTTTCGTCCCTGCGGGCTCCACGGTAGATCGGTTGCAGTCCCTGGAGCGGCCGGACGCCGTCCTGGTTTCAAATTCGCTGCCCTGCCTGCTGGCGGTGGCCGACGCGCGAGTGGATCCCGTCTACCCGCATTTCTTCCGGGACTTCGGTGCCATCACGCGTGGCCTTGGCCGAAAGGATCGTCCGCTGCTGTCTTCGGCTGGTCCGGTCACCCTCCAGTACTATCACAACCTCCGGTGGACGGGACGCGCCCTTCGAAGAGAGCCGAAACCGCTCACCGTCCGGGACTTCAGCGCCTTTGCCCGGTACCGCGCGTTTCTCGATCGCACGCTGGAGTTGTTGACGGCAAACCTCCAGGCACCAGATCGCCGCTTTCCCTACCGGCTCCTGGGCACGCTCTCCTCGGGATACGACTCCCCCACCATCACGGCCCTGGCGCGGCCCCACGGGCTGCGGGAGGTCCTGTCGTTCCGCGCGCCCCAGGACTCGGCCCCGGACGCCGGCGAGGAGATCGGCCCCGTCCTGGGAGTGAGCGCATGGACGGTTTCCCGGGACGCGTGGCGAGAACGTCTATTCCCGGAGGTGTCGTTCCTCAGCTCGGACGCCAAGGGGGAAGACGTATACTTCGCCGGCGCGGAGGGCCAGCTCGCGGGGGCGGTGCTGCTGACCGGCTTCCACGGCGACAAGATGTGGGACCGGGACACCAGGGCTCTGGGCCCGGACATCGTACGCGGTGACCAGTCCGGTCTGTCGCTCACGGAGTTTCGCCTCCGCGCGGGCTTCATTCACTGCCCCCTGGCTTTCGCGGGCGTGCGCCAGATCCGGGACGTGAACGCCATCAGTCGCTCGCCCGAACTCAAGCCCTGGGATGTACCCGGCGACTACAGCCGGCCCATTTGCCGTCGCATCGTGGAGGGGGCCGGCGTACCGCGGTCGTACTTCGGGGTGGAGAAACGCGCGTCGTCGGTGCTCTTCTTTCGGCAAGAGAGCTTCTTGTCGCCGCGGTCACTCATCGACTACAACGAATGGCTGGAGGCGCATGCCAGCCTTTGGCGGGGCCGGGGTCGCACGCCGCCATCCGGCGGTGGAGGCGCGGCGTGGCGGCCGGCGTTGCGCGCCGCCGCCAGCCTGGCCCACGCGGTCGCAGTCATCGCCCCGCACATTGTTGCCGACCTACCCCGCGCCGCGGCCCGGCGTCTCGCGTTGTGGTCCGGACACCAGCCCCTGTTCCCCTTTGTGTTTCCCTGGGCGCTGGAGCGAGCCAAGGCGGCGTACCATCAAGGTGTGGCGCGCAAGGCGGCCTGAACCCAGAAAGGGCCGCCCACGGCACGCCGTAGACGACCCCCTTCTGGAAACCACGCACCGTGCGGCTATGTCGTCATGGCACTCGCGTCACCACAAATACATCGAAGTCGGGGCCGGTGCGCGGTGGCGCATGCGGCGCCCCGCCGACCACGGCGGTCGGCGTCACGCCACCCATGGGAAGAGTGATCGTGCCGCTGTACAGCCCGCTGGCTACCGGCGCGTCGAACAGCGCCTGAACGTTGCGGACCTCGTAGCGGTCACCCGCGCCCAGGACCCCGGCCAGCGCAACCGGAACCGAACCCGCCCGGCCCCAATTGTAGACCGTGATGGTGGCCCGTCCCGGCTCATATGGGCTGGGCCGGACAAACACCTGTGGGACCAGCGGCGCACCGGCCAACGCCTGATCCGTCAGGCCCAACCCGGTCTGGGTCCTCCAATTCAGGAACGTGTAGTTCTTCCCGTTGTACTGCCACCCGCTGGCGGTCGGCGTCCGCCAGTAGAGATTGGCCGACCAGCCATACCCCCCCAGTGACGTGTCTTTGAGCCGCGCTACCACGCTCGGCCCAATGACCGTGTTGCCCGACACCGAAGCCTGGTTCCAGAAACCGACGTTCAGCACGTAGCTTCCGCCCACCGCATAGTTGTCGCGATACTGCATGTCCTGGTTTGCATAGCTGCTCGACCCCATGACCACGTTGTACGTCCCCACCCCCGGCGAGAAGTACGTCATGTTGTTGGTGACGGTGCTGTTCTCGGCGGGCTCCTGCCCGCCGACCAGCAGGTTGGCGTTGCCCCCCGTCGAATACTGAAGCGTCACGGAACTGTTATTGAATGTGGTGTTGCCGTCCAGGGTAATGCCTCTCAGCTTGCCGTCGCCGTAGTCAGAATACACCTGAACGCCGTAACCAAACTGGTTGAACATCACGTTGTCCCGCGCCAACACCGGGCCGGTGTTGCTCTTCAAGTACAGCGCGTGCCCGCCGCCCTGCGACGACCCCTGCCAGCCGTTGTTGTAAAAGACTCCGCCCGTAATCTCCACGTTCGACTGGCCGGGGTAGTTGTAGAACCCGATCCCGCCGTCGTGCACCACCACGTGGATGTACTTGGTGTTGGAAGCATTGTTGACGATCATGTTCGGCCGCGTGCTGGTGTAACGATTGGGATCCGAGCTCATCATCTCGAACCCCCACCAATACGTCCACGGCCCGCTCACGATAAAGGCGTCGCCCCGGCTGGAGGAGGAGGTGTAGCCGGCGACGTCAATGATGGCCCGCTCGCCCGGGTACTGGCGCACGACGATCGGCCTGGTGGCGGTGCCGGCGAGCGTGCTTCGGAATGCACCCCGGTAGGTCCCACCCCGCAGCCACACCGTGTCGCCCGGCTGGACTCGGCCGGCCCCGCCGCTCAGGGCGTGGCTCAGGCTCCACGGACGGCTAAGCGATCCGTCGCCGCCATTGGACCCATTGGGCGCGACGTAGTAGCCCGCCCGTGTGGGCGACGCCACCGTAACGGTGGTTGTGTCGCTTTTGCCCTCGCTGGACGCGGTGATCAGGGCGACGCCCGAGGCGATGGCCGTCACCAGCCCCGACGTCGTGACTGTCGCGAGCAGCGTGTCGCGAGTCATCCAGGTCACCGTCCTGTCCGTCAGTACGCTCCCGGCGGCATCCATCGCGACCGCCGTAAGCTGGACTGTGTTTCCAAGCGTGAGACTTGCGCTGGTCGGCGTCACCACGACCGATGCGACCGCGATCGGCGTGAGGGCCGGCGCAGCGGCCTCCGCCAGATAGTACTCCGCCGCCCAGCCGTCCGCTCCCTGGTCGAAGTCAACTTTCCATCGGATCAGTTGATCGCCGACCGAATCGAGCACCGAGCCGCTGACCACGGTCCCAGTGGCGCCGACGGGTTGCCATCCCAGCATGGTACCCGAGATCGCGGCTGTAGCCCGCACATTGACTGATCCGTTCTGGACCTGCACGCGGCTGCCGTACACGAATCTGGACGATGGAGCGGCGGTCAAGTAGTACCCGGCCGCCCAGCCGTCGGCTCCCTGGTCGAAGTTCACGTTCCAGCGTACCAGCTTGTCGCCGGTTGAATCAGTCACGGGGCCGCCGACCACGGTGCCGAACGCCCCGACGTTCTGCGATCCAAGCAGCGTGCTCGACAGTTTGGGGGCGCTCCGGACGTTGACCGTTCCGTTGACGACCCGGACGCGGGAACCCGGGATGGCGGTGGTGAGTGCGAAAGAAGGGCCGGCGGAGAGTGGAGGACCATCGTAGCCGGGCGCCGTCGGGTGGTCAAGGCAGGCCACGCCTCCGACGACGACCCCAATCAGGGCTCCTTTGAGCAGCGCCAGCCTCTTGGAAATCTTGTATTTGAACGTCATCTCTACTTCCCTCCCGATGGGTGAAAGACCGTCCTTCGCATACACGCCGCCTCCCGTCCCCCCAATGGGGACGGAGGAGTCGCGGGAACACGGCTTACCGCTTGGTGACTACGAAGACGTCGAAGTCCGGGCCTGTGCGAGGAGCAGTGGCCGGAGATCCGCCGACCACGGTGGGTGGCGCTACGCCGGTCAGGGGCAACAGCAGCGACCCGCCCGTGCCGGTCGCCACCGGCGCGTCGAACAGCGCCTGAACGTTGCGCACTTCGTAGCCATCCCCCGCCTGGAGCACGGCGCTGAGGTCCACCGGTACCGAGGCCGCGCGACCCCAGTTGTACACCACGATCGTGGCCCGACCCGCCTCATACGGGCTGGGCCGCACAAATACCTGCGGCACGCTCAGGAGATCGGGGATCGCGAGGTCGGTGAGGCCCAAGCCCGTGGCCAGCTGCCACACCAGGAACGCAGAGGTCGTTCCGGCGTGGTGCCACCCAGGCGCCAGGGGATCACGCCGGTACGTGTTGCCGGACCAGGCATAGCCCGAAACCGCCGTTTCCTTCAACCGCGCCATGACGGCGGCGCCAACCAGCGTGTTGCCGGAGACGGTCACCGCATTCCAGGACCCGACGGAGAGGACGTTGCTCCCGCCCGCCGCGTAGTTGTTGCGGAACTCCATGTCCACATTGGCGTACGTCCCGGATCCCATGACGACGTTGTAGACGCCGCCGCCGGGCGAGAAGTACGTCATGTTGTTCAAGACCCTGCTTTGCTCCGCGGGCTCTTGACCTCCCACAAGCAGGTTTGCGTTGCCCGTGGTCGCGTATTGGGCCGAGATGGAAGCGTTGTTGAACGCGGTGTTCCCCTCGAGCGTGATGCCGTACAAGCGCCCCCCGCCATAGTCGCTGTAGACCTGGATCCCGTAGCCGAACTGGTTGAACATCACGTTGTCGCGGATCAGCACCGGTCCGATGTTGCTCTTGGCGTAGACCCCGTGTCCGCCCCCTTGGCTGGTGCCCTGCCATCCATTGTTGTAGAACACGCAGCCGGTCACTTCCACGTCGAACGCCGATGGATAGTTGTAGAACCCAATGCCGCCGTCATGCACCACCAGATGGACGTACTTGGTATGCGAGGCGTTATTGACCACCATGTTGGGCCGTGTGGCCGTGTAGCGGTTGGGATCTGAGCTCATCAGCTCGAAGCCCCACCACACGGTCCACGGCCCGCTTACCACGAAGGCGTCGCCCCGGCTGGAGGACGACGTGGCCCCCGCCACGTCAATCACCGCCCGTTCGCCCGGGTATTGTCGTATCACGATGGGCGCACCGGCCGTGCCGGTGAGCGTGCTGCGGAAGGCGCCGCGGTACGTGCCACCCCGGAGCCAGATGGTGTCCCCGGCCTGGACCCGGCCGTTCCCGCCGGCCAATGCCGTGGACAGATTCCACGGTTGGGCATAGGTGCCGGTGCCGGTACCGGAGCCGGTGGGCGCCGCGTAGTAGCCCGCCCGCGGACTGCCACTGGTGGCGGTGACCGTGACGGTCGCGCTACCAGTGTTCCCCTCGCTGGTTGCCGTGATGAGCGCCGTGCCCGCGGAGTCGCCGCTCACCAGCCCGTTGACGCCCACCGTCGCCACACCAGCGGCGCTTGAAGACCAACTAACGGCGCGGCCAGTGAGCGTGTCGCCGGTCGCACCCGTCAGCGTGACAGCCAGCTGCACGGTGCCGCTGGTCACGATCGTCGCGGTCGCCGGGGAGACGGCAACGGACGACACCGGTGCCTTCTTGACCTTCACCCACGCCTCACCCCGGGCGCCGCCTACCGTCGCCGACACACTCGTGCTGCCTTCCGCCACGTAGGTCGCCAGTCCGCTGGTATCTACCCGGGCCACGAGCGTGTCTCCGACCAACCACGTCACCGGGCGGCCCGCGACCGCGCGCCCGGCCGAGTCACTGGCCACGGCAGTGAATTGCACGGCGCGCCCCAGCGGGCCGCTATCGGCGGGCGGGGTTACGATGACCTTGGCAACGGACGGCAGAACGGTGGACGACGTATCCGGCCCGGTCGGGCCGGTCGGCGAGGATTCCACAACGGCGCATGCCACCAGCACGGCAACGCCGGCAAGGGTGAGTTTCAGGCGCGCCAGGCGCCGTGCAAGTTTTGCCAATCTCAGAACACGTCCCACGTTCGCTCCCGCGCAGGCCCGGCGGCCGGCCCGCGCAACGAGCGGGCACAAAAAGGCCGCCGGCGATGGATGCTTCATTCGCTGGCGGCCCGGCGAGCATGACGGTCACGCTGTGACCGTCGTAGCCCCGTAGCTCTGCGTCCTCGCCTTTAGGCGAGTTTGCTCTGAGCAGCGTGAATCAAGCTTGCGGTCGGCTAGCTTACTGCCCTAGGTCGTAGAGACCACTCTCAGGAGGTACTACCGACGCGGCGACGCACCATAATAAAGCGCGGACCACTTTGCAAGACCCCTTGCCCTGTCCCGATGCACTCGTTTGCCAAGAATGCACAGAATCAGTGCACTGTGAGATAGATCACGGGTGCACTCCGGTGGAACGCTGATGGTGCATGGCCGACGGGGACTTGTTGAGCTGAGTGTAAGAAAACGGGTGGCCTGAGACGAAGTCTACTGCGAAGGAGAATCCGTGGAGTCCACCCGCGTCCCGCGGAGCCGTTTGGCCGCGTAAAGCGCCCGATCGGCCTCGCGCAGAACGGCTTCAGGACTCGCCACGTCCGGCGCCATCACGGCGACGCCTGCGCTGGCGGAGACGTCGAGCCGAAACGGAGCCGGCTCGCGGCGGAACGATGACCCAATGCCCTCCGAAATACGCCGGGCGGCGACCAACGCTTCACTCAACGGCGTATCGCTCAGGATCACCGCGAACTCATCGCCGCCGATGCGGCACGCCACGTCCGCGCCCCGCATATATCCCTGGATCAGCCCGCCCACCCGGCGTAACACGGCGTCGCCCATCAGGTGCCCTCCCTGATCGTTGATCTCCTTGAAACGATCGAGATCCAAGAGTAACAGCGACGAACGCAAGCCGTAGCGCCGGCAGCGCTCCACTTCCCGTTTCAGCGCCGCGTCGAAATAGCGGCGATTGTGCAGGCCGGTCAGGGCATCCACCACCGCCTGGAGCTCGATGGCTTCCAGGGCCCGCTTCTCGATGATCCGAGGTTCCTCCAAGCGCGGCCGGATGTTGACGACGAAATCCAGCAGCGCCACCTGCTGGCCCACGTCGCGTCCCAGGCGGGCTTCCAGCACCTGGCGGTGTTCCGACGCCTGACGCCACAAGAACTCCGCCTCCGCTTCCTCCAGCTCGAGCCGCGCGAGCTGTTTCAGGCGGGCGGCGTAGAACCGATCTTCACGGTGAGCTCTGACCAGGGGCAGCCCCGATGCCTCGGGGCCGGGTGCCGAGTCTGCCTCCCCGCCGGACATGGACTCCGGCGGCGAGCCCGGTCGCTTGAAGTCGCCTCGCTGCCGTTTCATGGTGAGGGCCGCTAAGCCGTTTTCGCTCGAGACGCACATGGGTGGCAGCACGGGACATGCCGCTCTGGTGCAAGCCGTATGTCATTGTATCTGAATGGATTAGGAGGGGACATCGCCAGCGCCGGATAGGTACTGCGACCTATCTCGCGGCGCGGTGGGCCCTGATTTGGGGCGGCACAGTAGGCGTTAGTGGCGTTCTACCAAAGCCAGGGCCGCATCTACCCGGGCTAGCGTGTTCCCGTCTCCCACGCTCTCCAGGATCTCGCGCGCACGTTCCAGGTAGGCACGGGCCTCGTCGGTATCACCCAGCTCGCGACGGAATAGCGCGTATTCCAAGTAGGCTTCGGCTTCCAGATGCGGCAGCGGGTCGGACCCGCGGCACAGCTCAATCGCCTTCTCGAAGAAGACAAAACCGGCGTCGTCCCGCTGCCGGGCCCGCGCCTGACCCAGCATGACATAGATGCGCGCCAGGAAACGCGGCACATTGTGCAGAATGGCTTCCTCTTCCGCGCGCCGGAGTTCGTCCTCCGCCTCGGGCAGCCGGCCCCACTCGATGTACAGCTCGGAGATATTGAGCCGAACGGCCATTTCAAGTCGTGGGTGGCGCCCCAGACTGGGGAGCTTGGCCAGCGCCTCCCGATAGGCGGCCAGCGCCTCGGCCTGGCGCTCCCTGGCGGCCTCGAGCTGCCCCCACGCATTGAGCAGGCGAACCAGGCCGCCGACATCCTGCAGCGCTTCCAGCAGCTCGCGCGCCCGGCGCAATCGCGCCTCGGCCTCGTCGAGCCGCCCGCGGTTGCGCGACACCTCTCCCAGACCCAGTTGCAGCCGCCCAGCCAATCCCTCCTCTCCGGTGTACTGGAGGCCGCGGGTGAACCAGGACTCGGCGCCCTGCCAGCGCGCCTGTCCCAGCGCCGCCTCGCCCAGCCCACGGCACGCCACCGCCGCGGCGCGGGCGTCCATCTCGGCGTCCGCCAGGGCCAGGGCCCGCTGGTAGAACCGCGCCGCGTCCTCCTGCCGGAGCCGTATCCGTTCCAGGTGGCCCAGACGCAACAACGTATCAATTTCCGCGCGACGATCGTTGAGCTCCGCGGCCAGGCGCAGTGCGTGGTCGCACCAGGTGAACGCCTGGGCCAGGCGTCCGACTCGTTCCTCCCGCTCGCCCGCGGCGAGCAGCGCGTAGACCGCCCCGCTCAGGTCGCCGCGCTGCTCGCATTCCAGCGCCTGCACCGCCGAGTCGAACAGGCCCGCCAGGTGGTCCGTGATCCGGCTGACCGCGAGGGGCACCGCCTCACGGAGATGGCCGGGCTGAACGAAGCGCTTCCCAACCGTGCGGTAGGGTTCGGCCGGCGCGCGCGCGCGGGACGTGGAGATCAAGAACGCGCGGAGCGGTGCCAGCGCATCCACGTCCGGCAACAGCCGCAACGCCTGCTCGACCCGCAGCGGCGGGCGCTGTGCCGCGCTCACAACCCGTACTCCCGGATCTTCCGGGCCAGGGTGTTGCGGTGCACGCCCAGCAGCTGCGCCGCGTCCCCAATCTGTCCCTGGGTATGGTCCAGCGCGCGCTGAATGTGGCGGGCCTCGATTTCCTTGAGCGTGATCACCGGGCGCGCCGCCGTCTCCGGGATCAGGTCCGAGTCCGTGCGCCACTCTTCCGGCAGATGCTCCGCCCGCAAGACGTCTCCCTCCGCCACCAGGACCGCCCGTTCAATCACGTTGCGCAACTCGCGCACGTTCCCCACCCACTCGTGACCCCGCAGCAGGTCCGCTGCCCGATCCGTGATCCCCGCGAAGGCCTTGCCCGCCCGCTTGCCGAATTCCCCGAGGAAGTAGGCGGTCAGCGCGATCAGATCCTCCCCCCGGTCCGCCAGGCGCGGCAAGGCGATGGTCACCACCGCCAGCCGGAAATAGAGATCCTCGCGGAACCGGGCCTCGCCCATCATTCGCTTCAGATCACGGTTGGTGGCAGCGATCAAGCGCACGTCCACCGGGATGGGCTCACCGCCACCGACCCGCTCGATCTCCCGCTCCTGGAGCACGCGCAGGATCTTGCTCTGGAGGGCAAGGCTCATGTCCCCGATCTCGTCCAGGAACAGGGTGCCCAAGTGGGCGCGCTCAAATCGGCCCACCTTGCGCGCCACCGCGCCGGTGAACGCCCCTTTCTCGTGGCCGAACAGCTCGCTCTCCAGGAGGTTCTCCGGGATGGCCGCGCAGTTCACCGCCACGAACGGACCGTCGCGGCGCGGCCCGTGTTGATGCACCGCCCGGGCCACCAACTCCTTGCCCGTTCCGGATTCGCCCGTAATCAGGACGGCGGCCGTGCTGGGCGCCACCTGCGCGATGGTCCGAAAGATCGGGAGCATGGCGGGACACTCCGACACCATTTCGTGCGGGCCCATCTGGACCGGACGTACACCCGGCAGGGGGAGGACGACCTCCTCTTCCTGGGTGCGGAGGCGCCGGAGCAGGTCCCGGCCACGCTCCCGTCCCACCGGCACCGGCAGCACCTCGAAAACGCCAAGCTGCGCGGCACGCAGGGCGAATCCAATCGACGGCCCCGGGGCCATCACGATGAGGCGCGGGCGTCTGGGCATGTTGCGCAGCACGTCAGCCCACCAGCCCAATTGTTCGTCGGGATCCTGTGCCAGCAGCACCATGACCGCGTTCCAGGACTCCCGAGCGATGGCCCGGAGCGCGGCGGCAGCGTCGCGCACCCGTTCCAGCGCCGCGCCCTCCGACTCGGCGCACCGCTCCAACTCGCGGAACACCGCGGAATCCTCCCCCACGCCCAGCAAGCGGAGCCCGTGCACGCCGTGGTCGGGACCGGGCAGGATCACACCGGGGCTGACCGTCATCCCGCGGCCCCCCCTTCGCGCCGAGACACCGACAGCCGTCCCACCAGCACCAGGGCGTCATCCACCGGCTTGTGATACTCCCGGAGGATATCGTCAGCCAATCGCTGCGGTGGGAGCGCCGTCAGGAGCCCGATCCGCTGCTTGAATTCAGGCCGCACGCCGTCCGTGGTAAATACCACGAGATCTCCGTGGTCGAGGGTGATCACCGACGCATGGAGGTGGGGCAGCTGCAAGCCCACCACGCCACTGCGCACCAGCATGTCCTCACGACGCGGGGCCACCCGGCGGTCCGCGCGCAGCAGGAATCCCTCCACGTTGCCGATGCCAACCCAGGTCATCGTGTTGTCCGCGGCGCTGAATGCCGCAACACCCATGACGACCCCCCTGGTCTCCGCCAGCGCCTGGTGACACTGTCGCACCAGCGAGATGGCCGATTGCTCCCGGTATCTGACCAGCGTGTCCCGGGCCCGCCGGGCCGCCGCCGCGGCCTCCTCGCCGTGGCCCAGCCCGTCAATGACGGCCGCCAGCACGCCGTCGCCAACATCGCAAACCAGGTGCACGTCACCGCATTCCCGCTCTCCCTGGCGCGGAGCCACGGCCACTCCCCAGTCCAGGAACGGGTCCGGTTGCGGCACGCGCAGCGCCACCACGTCAGCGTGCCCACTTGCGCATGGTGACCACCGTGCCGCGACCCACCCGCGAATCGATCTCGAACTCGTCCACCAGGCGCCGCGCCCCTGGCAGACCCAACCCCAGGCTGCCCGAGGTCGAAAACCCGTCCTGCAACGCCAGGGTCACGTCCATGATGCCGGGCCCCTCGTCCCGCGCTATCACCACCACCCCGCGCCGGCCGTTCTTCTCCACCAGGGTCAGCGCGATCTCTCCCCGGCCCGCGTACGCCACGATGTTCCGAGCCACCTCCGAGATCGCAGCCGCGATCACCGTCAGGTCGCTGGGAGAAAAGCTCAAGCCTGAAGCCAGGCGGCGTCCTTCCTGCCGGGCCTTGATGATGTCCGTGTCGGCCGCGATCGGAATCCGCAGCTCAGTGTCCATGATCG
This sequence comes from Gemmatimonadales bacterium, assembly GCA_036393515.1. Taxonomy (GTDB): domain Bacteria; phylum Gemmatimonadota; class Gemmatimonadetes; order Gemmatimonadales; family GWC2-71-9; genus JACQHC01. Next base: position 43,047 of record DASWGV010000024.1, read on the forward strand.
GTCCGGCTGGCACGCGCGTTCAGGTACGCCAGCCCTTCCTCGAGGTCCAGCGCCGTGGTGACGCTGCCCAGCGTCAGGCCCAGCTGCACCATGGCGAACGCCACCTCCGGCTGGATCCCCACGATCACCGTCTCAGCACCGCGCAGCGTGATCATCTGCGCCAGCGTGCTCAAGGTGCGGACCGCGAACGAGTCCATCACGTCCAGCACGGTGACGTCCACGATCACCCCGCGGGACCGGAACCGCCCCACCTTGTCCACCAGATCGTCGCGCAACCGGAGCAGATCCGCGTCGGTCAAGGACGACTGAATAGAGGCGATCAGGTAGCTGCCCTGCTTCAGGATCGGAACCAGCATGGCCGGCGCGCTACGCTTTCTCGGCCGCGGGGGGCGTTTCTCGCACACTCGACACGGTGTAACCCAACACCCGCTCCGCCTCCTCGATGCCTCCCTGCAAGTCACCCACCGTGTTCATCTTGGTGAGGTCCACCCCGATGGTCACCAGCGTCTGGGCGATCTCGGGCGACAGACCCGTCACGATGACCGTGGCACCCAGCAGCCGCGAGGCTTCCACGGTCTGCACCAGGTGGTTCGCCACGGTGGCGTCCACCGACGGCACACCGGTGATATCCATCACCACCACCTTGGCGCGATTGGACCGAACGCCCCGCAAGAGCTGCTCGGTGAGCTGCCGGGCGCGCTCGGCGTCCACGATGCCGATGATGGGGAGAATCAGCAGCCGCTCGCGCACCTGGAGCACCGGCGTGGACAGCTCGCGGATCGCTTCCTGTTGCTGCCGGATCACCCGCTCGCGTTCCTGCACGAACCCCACGCCCACCGTCGTCGCGATCCGGTTGGCCGCGGGCTCGTAAGCGTCCAGCACCCGGTTCAGCAGGCCGAAATCCCCTTGATACTTTTCGAACAGCGAGCGGGCCAACACGTCGCGCAGCAGCAGCACGATGCCCAACACTTCCGGCGTGTCCACGCCGCGCGGAATGATGCGTTCCGACAGGTTGCGGGCATACGCCTGAAGGGCTTCGACGCTGCCGGTCTCCAACACTTCGACGTAGTTATCGAAGACCGACGTGGCTTCGGCGAAGATCTCCTCTTTCGTCATCGAGGTGAGGAGACGGGACTCGGTAATCCGGCGTACCCACTCTTCGCGCAATTGGGTACGGCCGCGCCGCAGGTGGGCGACCAGTTCGCTCAGAACGTCGGCGGACCGCTCCACTCGCGGCTCCTGGGTGCGTGGCGTCATTGGAACCGTGGCCTCCTCAGGGAGTGCGTTGGGGGTGTGTATGGGGGCCCGGTGCCCCTTTCCCCCCAAGAATGTGATGCACTTCCTTTGGCAATGGTAGAGCCAGCGGTGTGCACGACGCATAATGCTATCATATCATGCTATATCACAATGACTTACATAACTACCAGTGAATACAGATGCCACTCCTTGCAACCAAGGCGCTGCACTACAATGGTGCATGGTGCGCGCCGTCACCATCGCCTTGTGATGCCAACCGACAGTCACGACGTGCGCCGGTCGGTGCCGGCACGCCGGTCGTCGTCGCGCCGATCCGTGCCGTTGCGCCGCTCGACCAAGGGGGTCGCGGGATCGTGCCGGCGGTCTATGATCATGCGGCGACCGGAGTCGCGCCGCCGTTCGGGGGAGTGCCGTCGTTCAGCGGGCGAATGCCAGGGACCCGATGATCGCTCCAGCCGGAACAACCGGCGCCACGGACTGATCGTCATGGGCCTTGGTCCTCCTCTGCTCTATTGTGGTGCGACGCGGACGGCGCGTGCATCAGGATGCGGCGACGCATGAGCGAGTCGCGCGATTGGCCCGCCCCTCCCGTATACGGCATGCTTCGTGCCTTTTGACCCAGCCGTGTCTCAGCTGCACGTTCTTCTAACTGGCGCTGCCGGCTTCATCGGCAGCCACGTCGTGGAGCGTTTGTTGGCCCGCGGGGACGTCGTCACGGGCGTGGACAACTTCGACCCGTACTACGCCGAGGTGGAAAAGCGCGCCAACCTGCGCCGCGCGCTGGGACATCCGCGTTTTCGCTTGATCACCGCCGACTGCGCGGACCTGGCGTCGCTGGATCGCGCACTCGCCACCGACACCTTCGACCTGTGCGTGCATCTCGCCGCCAAGGCGGGCGTGCGCGCGTCACTCATGGATCCGTTGGGCTTTGCGCGGGCCAACGTGCTGGCGACGCAGAGCATGCTCGAGCTGGCCCGGCACCGGGGCGCGCGGCGCTTCGTGTTCGCGTCGTCCTCGTCGGTGTACGGCAACGCGCCGCGCGTCCCGTTCTCGGAGGACGATCCGGCCGTCGAGCCCGTGTCCCCGTATGCCGCCACCAAGCGCGCCGGGGAGCTGCTGTGCCGCGCGCACCACGAGATCTACGGCGGCGCCCTCATTGCGCTGCGGTTCTTCACGGTGTACGGGCCGCGGCAACGACCCGACCTCGCCATCCGCCGTTTCGCGACCTTGATGATGGCGGGAGAGCCCGTGCCGATGTACGGCGACGGCTCCACCGAGCGGGACTACACCTGGATCGATGACATCGTGTCCGGCACGCTGGCGGCGATCGATCGCACGGCGACCCGCCCGGACGAGTTCTCCGTGGTGAACCTGGGCGGCAATCACACCACCTCGCTCGCGTGCTTGATCGAGACCATCGCGCGGGGACTCGGCGTGCAGCCCGTGGTTCAGCGCCTGCCGCCCCAACCGGGAGACGTGGTCCGCACCTGGGCCGACCTCACCCGGGCCGACGCACTCCTGGGCTACCGACCCACGACGCCGTTGGCCGAGGGGATCCCGAGGTTTCTTCGATGGTTGGGGAACCGAAGGTTCCGTCCCCGGGTCCGGTCCGCCGGTCCGCCGGTCGCGGTGCCCTGGTGAAACCCATTCCGACCCGCCCATCATCCGCGCTCGGCGTGTTCTGCTGCGTCAAGAGTGTGAGGGCCTGATGCAAGGGTAGACCGGGCGGACCGGCGGTCAGGCGGACCGCGGAAGGTCAGGGTCGGGCCGCTGCGCCGGCTCCGCGCTATTTTAACGCCCCATGAGACCCCGTCCCTCCTGCGCCCTTTTGGCGATCGCAGTGCTTCCGGCGTTGGCCCGCGGTCAGGGTCAAACCGGCGAGGCGGTCAATCCCGAGCGCATGCCCCGCCCCGAGACCCGGGCGGTGCGGGCGCCTTCCCCCATCACCGTGGACGGCCGCCTGGACGAGCCTGCTTGGGCGGCGGCCACTCCGATCACCGAATTCATTCAGGCGCAGCCCCACACCGGAGCCCCCGCCACGGAGCGCACGGTGGCCCGCGTGCTCTTCGACGACGGCCGCCTGTACCTGAGCGCCATCTGTTACGACTCCGACCGCAACGGCCTCGTCATCAAGACCATCGAGCGGGACTATCCCAACGTCCTATCGGAAGACATGGATTCCTTCGGCGTCTCGTTCGACACGTTTCTGGACCGCCGATCGTCCTTCTTGTTCTTCGTCAATCCGCGGGGCGGGGTCAAGGACGGCCAAACCTTCAACGACGGCACCTCACGGGACTATGGCTGGGACGCCATCATGGATGTGCGGACCACGGTGCACGACTCGGGCTGGACCGTGGAAATGGCGATTCCGTGGAACACGCTGCGGTTCGACCCGACGCGGGACCCGCAGTCGTGGGGCGTCAACTTTCTGCGTCGGGTGCGCCGCAAGAACGAAGTAGCGTACTGGGCGCCCCTGGCGAGGCGCGACCGGATCTTCCTCATGTCGCAGGCCGGGACCTTGCTCGACCTGCCACGGGTACCGGCGGGCCGCAATCTCTGGGTGAAGCCGTTCGCCCTGGCTCGCCGCGCCACGGGCAGCAGTTTCACGCCCGCGGACACGGGCAACCACGGCGATGGCGGGCTGGACGTCAAGCTTGGGATCACGCCTCGGACCACCCTGGACCTCACCTGGCGGACCGACTTTTCCGACGCGGACGTGGACCAGGAGCAGATCAACCTGACCCGCTTCCCCACCTTCTTTCCCGAGCAGCGCGAGTTCTTTCTGGAAAACTCCGGGACCTTCACCTTCGGCGACGTCACGGCGCCGGGGGCGCCACGCTCCGGCGCCTCGCTGCGCGACTTTACCTTCTTTCACACGCGTAGCATCGGACTCCGCGGCGGCCGGCGGGTCCCGCTGTTCGGCGGCGGACGGCTCACGGGACGCGCCGGCGCGTACGAGTTCGGATTTCTCAATGTGCACTCCGAGGCCTTCGAGGGCGCGCCACCGGAGAACTTCAGCGTGGCGCGGGTGCGGCGGAACTTCCTGGGCAACGCGGACGTGGGCCTTCTCTTGATGAACCGCCAGGCGACGGGCAGCGCTTCGGGCGGCGTCAACCACCGGAGCGTCGGCGCGGACCTCAACCTCCGACTGGCGCAGTTCCTGTTCGTCAACTCCTACGTGGCCCACACCCGCGCTCCCACGGGGAGCGATGAGGCCGCGCGACTCTCCATTGGCTGGCGGGACCGGGTGTGGGACGCCACGGCCATGGTGCGCCACGTGGGTGACGCCTTTACGCCCGGGATGGGATTCATTCGCCGCAAGGGCCTCCGGCAGTGGTATGCCACGGTTGGGGCCCACCCGCGGGTCGGTATCCCCGGCGTGCTGGAGATCAACCCGTTCGTCGAGGCCGACTATCTCACCGACCTGAGCGGCCGCAGGCTCACCTGGGACGGGACGCTGGGCTTCGGCACTACGTTCCGGGACGGCGGGAGTCTCTCTCTGCGGCTGGACGACATTCATGAGCTGTTGGAGCAGCCATTTCAAGTGCAACCCGGCGCCAGCATCCCTCCCGGGGACTATCATTTCCGCGAGGCGTCCGCCAGCTACACCGCCAGTGACGGCCGCATGATCTCAGGGAGCATCGGCGTGTCAGGCGGCGGATACTTTGAGGGCAGCCGCTTCAGCACCAACGGCACCCTGAGCTGGCAACCGGATTATCACTTGACGCTCGACGCGTCGGTGGCGCGCAACCGAGTCACCCTGGATCCCCCCTTTGGCCCGCGGACGGAATTCACCGCCAACCTCTACACCGGGCGGGTCCGCTACGCCTACTCGACCCGGCTGTACCTGAGCGCGTTCGTCCAGTACAATGCCGACGCGGATCAGGTAGTGACCAACGTACGGCTCAACGTCATCCATGCGCCGCTCAGCGATTTCTTCCTGGTATTCACCGAGCGGCGGGACGTGCTGGCGGACGTTGTGCTGGAGCGGGTGGTGACGGCCAAGCTCACCAAATTGTTGGCGTTCTGAGGGAGGATGACCCTTATTCGACCTTCTCCAGCGCCTCCATGAACGCCCGTGCGCGCTCCGGCGCCGGACCGGGCGAACGGGGCCCTCTCGCGCCCGGCACCGGGGCGACGTCGAGCGTGACCAGGGTCGGCCCGGCCCGGACGAGCAGATTCGCCAGCTCGTTCCGCCAGGCCGCCAGGTCGGTGAACCGCACCGCCGAGTCGAACCCCGATGCCCGCGCAAACCCCAGGAAATCCACGCCGTCCCCGCCGGTCCGGCCAGCGGGCGATCCCGGGGTGGGCTGCGCTCCGGTCACCTCGTACACCCCGTTGTCCAAGACGATCACCACGAGATTCCGGGGCCGTTGGGACGTGATGGTGACCAGCGAGCCAAGGTTCATCAGCATGGAGCCGTCCCCATTCAAGACGATGATGCGGCGATCCGGGCGGGCCAGGGCCAGACCCAGGCCGAGGGACGTCGCCTGCCCCATGCTCGAGGGCACAAAGATCCAGTCCAGCGGGTGAGAGCTCAGCGTCATCCACTCGCGGGCGGCGCCCATCGCGGCCACGACGACGTCGTCGTCGCCTCGCGCATCGCGCAACGCGGCCAGGGCCTCCCGCAATGGGATGCGTGGCTGATGCGGTTTCATGCCTTGCCCTCGGCGATCAGCACAGCGCCCGGCTTGCCGGCGGCGCGGCAGGAACGCAGATGCCGCTCCATCACGTCCAGCTGGACCTGCTCGGTGATCAGTCGGTAGTCGATCTTCCAGGTCTTGAGGATGGGCTCGGTGAACTCCAGGCAGGTGTCCCCCGGAAGGGTGTCCTGGTTCAAGTAACTTCGATACCCGATGACGCTCGGTATGGGGAGTTTCCAGTCATGCAGGACGTTGCGCAGCGCGTCGCCCGACTCGAACAGCCCGGTGCATTGGATCATGACCAGGGGCTGCGCTCCACCGAGATAGAGCCCGGCGGCAAGGGCCCACGCCTCGCCCTCTCGGCAGACCCGCACCAGGCGCACGCCGGAGCGTTCGATCGCCGGCTCCCACTGGCCGATGGTGCTGTCCGGGACGGTGACGACGTGGGTGATGCCGAGCCCGCGAAGGAGGGATGCGATCTGGTCGCCAGAAAACATGAAACGGCCGAATTCCTCGTGCTGCTCAATCGGGTGGAAGAGCGACACCTCGATGTGGGCGGTGCCCGTGCCGCATTGGCCCGGCCGTCTCGGCCTCGAGGGGGAGGGCACCGAGCGCCACATCCACGGAGACGCCGGCGGGCGTGGCCGACAACAGTACGCGATGGCGCAGCGCGAACTCGCGGGCATCCGGCCGGCGACCGGGGTATTGCGCCGGCAGGCTATCGACCACCGGGGCCTCACCGCCGAACCCGGTGTACAGCGTCAGGTCGAGATCGCGCGCGGCGCGTGGTTCCCCCCAGTGCTGCAACGCGACGCCGCCGATGAAGCAGAACCGCCACCGCCTGTCCGTCAGGAACGGCTGGAGGGCCTGGGCCTCACGAAACAGCTCCATCACCGCGCGAGCTGCTGGAAATACCGTTGTTGTTCCACCAGGCCGGACTTATCGGAGCGGGGCGCTCGGAGCCGGGCGTGCTCAAAGGCGGACGCGAGGTCCGCCAGGGCTCGGGGCGTGGTAAGCCGCTCGAGCTCAGCCCGCCGCTGTTCCGCGAGGGCGGGCCCGGCCTCCCACCAGGTCGCTACCCAGCGCTGGAGCTGCGACTTGTCCGCGGAGGATGCCTCGGTTGTCGGTCTGGTTGACACGGCCTCGAATATACTGCTAACGCGACCGCCGGCGTCGCGGCCCTGCGCACAACACGGCGATCGGGTACACCGACACAGTGCGCCTGGAGCTTGTGCCCTTTGGCGAACCCGCCCAGCTCCTGGGCGACACGGCGGTCGCCGCCGTCGGCGGGGTGGCGGCCTTCAACGTGAGCATCACGGTAGCCAGCGTGTTCGGGATACGGGCGCACAGCGGGAGCCTGGACACCGCCACCGCCGTGGTCACGGTTCAGCCGGCCAGCCCCCGGCTGGTGCGGTTCCGCCGATGAGCTGCTGGCGATGTCCGCTAACGAAGCCCCCGGCGATTTCCACTCCGTCACCGTGGGCCGCGTGCTCCACTGATCAAGCGCCTGTGACCGAATCTCGGCCCGGTTTTCGCTAGTTCACCGTAATCGGCACCGGGAACGGGCCGAAGTCAGCATGCTGCTCAACCAGATGGAACAGCTCGATGGAGAGCTGCGTACCGCCGGTCGAGAGCTTGTTCAACGTCCCCGCAAAAGCTCCGGTACTCGTGTAGGTGACCACACCGGTGCTTTGCGATGTTACCCGCAACTCGAATTCGTCGGCCGTCACCAGCGTCTCCGCGGATCCGTCCGCCTTCAGAAAGCTGGCGCTTAAGGTGGCATTGGCGCTGATGGTGATGCCGCCGGTGGGCGTGACCGTCCCATTGTCGCTCACGTCCACGGTCTGCCCTCCCACCGAGAGGCGCAATGTCGCGACCTCGGGCTCCTCTTCCAACGGTTCGTCAGGGCAGCTCCCGCCAATCAAGGCAACGCTGAGCGCCAAGGGCGCGGCCCACAACAGACGATTGACACGTGCGCGTGCGATAAACATCGAATTCCTCCTGGAAGGGTGAGGGGTCACGAAGTCAAAACTCGAGCCGGTAAAGCAGGCTGATGCTCCTGCCGGGCTCCGGCATGATGGCCTTGATGCGCGACAGGTGGTCGCGGTATTCGGTATCGAACGCGTTGGCAACGTTCAGCGTCGCCGCATGAAACCGCCCGCCCACCAGCACCCGGACGCCGGCCGTGAAGTCCCCTACGACATGACCGGCCGTCGGCTCCTCGAAATCTCCCAGCCGGTCCTGCCGCGCGGCGCCTCGTGCGGTCACGCCCACAAACCAGGGACGCGGCTCGAACCGCAGTCCCACGTGGCCATGAAGCGGCGCGATGAAAGGCGGATAGGGAGAGGGCGCCACGAACGACGTGTCCACCAGTGTGATAACCGGGATGGAGTCGCGCGTGGAGGTGAACACCGCCTCCACGTAGGAGGCCGTCGCTTCGAGCACCAGGGGACCCGCCACATTCCACTCGATATCACCTTCGATACCGAGGAAACGAGCGTCCTCATTGGTGTACTGGAACCGCGGCCGGCCACCCTGCGCCCCCAGCTCGGCCCGGCCGCGGCTGGACGGGAAGATGTAATCGCTCAATACGTTCCTGAACGCGGCGATCTCGCCGCGCAGACGTGATGCCGAGAGCCGCACGAACACATCGGTGCCAAAGCCGGCTTCCGGACCCAGGGACGGACTTCCCACATTGAACGAGTTGTCCGCGAGATGGGGACCGTTGGAGTACAGCTCGTTGAAATCCGGCGTGCGGAACGCTCGTGCCACGCTGGCGCCCACCCGGAACGCCGGGCCGAGGACATACAAGAGCGCGGCCGACCCCGACAGGGACCCGAAGGTCCGCGGGCGCACCGGAATCCGCTCGCCGCCCGCGCTGACAAACGCCGTGGTGTCTCGGGGAACGAAACGCGCCCAATCGTAGCGCGCTCCCACCTGGAGGCGCGCGGCGCCCTGGCCCAGCTCCTCGATGGCGAACCCCGCCAGGCTCAGATCGTAGGTGGACGGCGTCCGCAGCGACCCCCCGGTTTGGATGTCCCGGTACTGGGCGCGGACGCCCACGGCCCCCTGCGCCAGCACGCCGGACGGACGGTGCCGCAGGGAGAATTCGGTGGCGGCCAACTGCTGCTTGAACCGGGTCCCCACGCTCCCACTGGGCTCGAACTCGGTGTGCCGGTAGTGGGTGTATTGGGCCGAGGCCTTTGCCGTGGAAAAGAGGCCATCCAACTGATGCCGCTCGGCCTCGCCGCGCACGGCATGACGAAACATCTCGATATCCACGCCCTGCGGGTGCCCGCCCACGAACCCACCGGGAATGCCGTATTGGTTGCTGTAGAACCGATAGGACCCGCCAGCGTGGCCGAACGCACCCACGCCGGCCGCCCCCAGCGCCCCGCTGTACGTGGTGACGCCCGTGTTCACCAGCTCACCCACCGGTGTCCGCGTGTTGCCCGCCCAGCGGCCGCTGGCTTCACCCCGCCAGGCCAGACCGGCAAGGCCCCCTGAAAGCGTGGCCGCCGTGGTGAGCCCGGTGTTCACCGAGGCACCCTGCATGCTCAGCGCCCCGTGCAGGTCCTCCGGTCTGGACGTGGGCACCTCTTCCCGAATCACGTTCACCACGCCGCCCAGCGCGCTGCTGCCGTACATGAGCGACATGGGACCGCGGACCACTTCGAACTGATGGGCGGTCACCGCCTCGATCGCCACCGCGTGATCCGAGGACATGGAGGACAGGTCGCCCGGCCTGAGGCCATCTTCCAGCACCAGGATGCGGTCGCCGCCCAGCCCGCGAATGACCGGCCTGGCGGTCGCCGGGCTCAACGACGTGACCGATACGCCGGGCTGATCCTTAAGCGTGGCCGCGATGGTCTCGGAAAGGCGGCGGTCCAGCTCGGCCCCCACGACGACAGCGGTGGGGCTCAACACGTCTTCGCCCGGCCGCCGACCCAGCGTTCCGGTCACGACCAGCGGCGGCAGCTCGAAACGAAGCTCCGACAGCGCCACGCGCAGGCGCACCGTGTCGGCGCTGCGCAGCGTCAGCGTGCGACTGAAGGGCCGGTACCCAATCACCTCGACGGCAATGGTGTGGCTGCCGGCGGGCAGCGCCGCGAAATTGAACCCGCCATCCCCGTGCGTCTGCCAGGTACGGTGCTGTTCCAACAAGCGAACGCGGGCGCCGGCCAGCGGTGCGCCGCTCGCCGTATCCACGACCACGCCCGCGATAGTCCCACCCTGCTGGGCGGAGGCCGCCACGGTGATCACCATCAGTAACGGCACGCACATGACGCCCGGGAGCCGACCGGGTCGAGGCAAGCTCATGGTTATTGCGCCTCCAGCCGCCCGCGCTTCACCACGATGCCGGCATGGCGCCGGCACCGTGAAAAGGCTCCATGCGGCCCTACGAGTGTGCCAACCCGCCGCGTCCCGCCTATGAGGCGGGCACGGCTTTGACAAGCCTTACGGTTTTAGAAGGAGCCGATCAGGCGCTGGGGGGAGCGCGTGCGCCGAGGGGAGAGAAAGAGGCTTGAGTGACCCGCGCCTGGCGCTCCGGTGCGCTGGCCCGACGAATGCTGGGTTCCGGGGCCAGGCGGATGGTCGACGCTGCCGCGGGCGACGCCGGCAGCGTGACCGCGCGACACAGCTGGCAGTAGCGGTCGTTGTGCCCCAGCGGACAGGGCTGGGCGCTCTCGGATTCGATGTGGGACGCGGTCCTACCGCCCTGCGCGAACGCCTCCGCCACCGGTACGGCCGCGGGGCCGGCCAGCTGAAATGCGACCGCGAAAAGCGCGACCAGGCGCCGGGAGAGCGAAACCGAGTGGGTCATCATGCCGACCGTGGAGGCAGGCTCCCCAAATCAGATGTGGGAGTCGCTGACAGAAGGTAATAGCCGGGACCCACACGGGAAGTTCCCAGGCGGGAGCTAACTCTCTGCGTCCTCTGCGTTATCCGCGGTGAATCGGCGGCGATTAGTTGGCGGCAGCTACTGGGGGTCCAGGCGGCGCGAGGGCATCCCTCCGGATCCACCCCTGCCCCCCGTCCGGCAGCCGGACCAGCACGTCACCCCCGAACCAGCCCAGGACCGGCACGACCGTTCCCACTTCGAGCAGATCCATCGGCACGCCCACCGCGGTGGGCGCGGTGCGTAACTCCGACGGCATCGCCACGGCGATATGCCGCACCGCCTCGAGCGGCCGCAGGTCAGCGAGAGCGGTGTAGCCCTCCGTCCCGTCGGGGAAGCGCACCAGGTACCAGGGGCCCACGCCGGCGAGCACCTGGACCGGAACGTCCCCGGACAGCCGCACCAGCGTGACGGCATCCGCCGCCGGGCTGGGGCGGACCGGCGCCCCCACGGGAGCCACCCTGGCCCAACGCCCCACGAGGTCCGGGTCGCCGGCGAACGCGAGGGGCCCCACCGTGGGCTCGTGCAGATGGTAGTGGGGATTCACCGGACCCTCACCCCGGACATAGATCCCGAAATGCAGGTGGGGCGGCGTGGTGCGGGCGTTGCCGGTGTTGCCAACGAAGCCGATGGTATCACCGGGCTCCACCCAGGCATCCTCATCCACCACGGCGCGGTCGAGGTGGGCGTAGTATAGGCGCCGGCCCCACCGCGTCTCGCGCAGCCACACCACGTTCCCCCCGATCCCTCGGCTGCCGACCCGCGTGACTCGTCCCGCGACCGCGGCGATCACCGGGGTGCCCCGCGGCGCGAAGATGTCCACGCCGTGATGCTCCCGCCGGCCGGCATCCCGGGGCGCCCCAAAGCCCGAGCGCACGGCGCCCAGCGTCCGGCCCGCCACCGGAAACTCCAGCGAGGCGTGCGCGCTCATGGTGACGCTGATGCGACCGCCACGCAGCAGTTCTGGCTGGACCCGCAGCAGGTACGTCCCCGGCCGCGGCACCACGTATTCCAGCTCCCATCCGGACGAGTCCGCGCTGGCGACCAGCAGCGGCGGCGAGAGGCTGTCGGGCGCAAAGAACAAGTCCACGAACAGCCGGAGGTCGGTTCGCTCCGCGTCGAGCACGTCCAGCTCCACCGCCAGCCGTTGTCCGCGCTCGAGCGTGAGCCGGTAGCCCACGGCAGCGGCCCGGGCGGGATCCAGGTAACGGGCTTCGCGGTGCGGGACCCCGACCGCCAATGGCGCGGCAAGCACCCGCTGGGCCGCCGCTGTCCACTCCCGCCCCAACGCGGTGGATTGCAAGCCGACGTAACGCAGTTGCGCTTCGTAGTCTTCCCGCGGAGTGCTCACGGCGAACCGGAGGGAGGGACCGCCAGGGCCGCACGCCCAACACAAGACGCCGCACAGGGCGACTGTGCCTGGCAAGCGACTGGAGCGCCGAATCATGCCTCCAAACTAGCGCAACGCCGGGCCGCGGTTCCAGGCCGGCGTCGCGATTTGCACCGGCGGACGGGTGAGGATCGCTACGGGACCCGTGACCGTTGGCGTGACAGCACCCGCCCCGGCTTGGCCTCGGCGGGTTTCCCGCCGTCCACCACGAACTGGCCGTTCACCATGACGTACTCGATGCCCTCGCTGTACTGGAACGGCTCGAAGTAGGTGCCTTTGTCCCGGATGGTTTCAGGATCGAACACCACGACATCGGCCCGCATGCCCGGAGCCAGCCGCCCGCGGTCGGTAAGGCCGAGGACCTGGGCCGGGAGCCCGGTGAGGGATCGAATGGCGTGCGGCAAGGTGATCACCCGCTTGTCCAGGGCGAACACCCGGATCAGCCGCGTGGCCGTGCCAAAGGTCCCCGGATGGACGAAGGGATTCCGCCGCATGTTGGGCGTATCGCCGGAGCGGTCGGTGCAGACGCCGGTGTAGTCCTGCCGCATGAACTCTTCCAGGTCGAGCAGGGAAACGGCGAAGGAGCGCCACTCCACCCCGCCCGGGCGGTCGAGCCCGTTCAGGTGCATCCAGATAGCGGTCTCCACCGGGTCCTCGTTCCGGGCCCGCGCCACTTGCCTCAGCGTCTTCCCCACCAGGGCCTTGTCGTTGAAGTCCATGATCAAGAGGCCGTCGGGGCCGCCGCCGCGGTCAATCTCGTATTCAATGTCCCGGCGAATGATGCGGGCGGTGTCCGGATGCGCCAACCGGCGCTGGAGGTTGGCGCGCATGTTGGTGTAGTCAGCGCCCGGGACATTGGAATCGAACTGCCCCAGGTTCTTCACCGGCGTGGCGATCAAGGCCCAACGCGGGACCAGCACGATGTTCTCGTCGTACGCCTCGTAGGAATGCATGTTGATGTAGACCTCGTGCCCGTCCCGCCGGGCGCGGTCTACCAGCTGGGTGATGATCTTGCCCGAGCCCCACTCCCGGGGTCCCTTGGGGTGCAGGTGGTCCATCATCGCCGGGATCCCCGCCAGCCGGGCGATGTTGATGGTTTCGGTGACCGCGTCAATGTTGGTGACGGGCTTGGAGTCGTAGCTGGGGAGCTGCCACTTGGGATGCTGGCCCTGGCTCCGGAGATGCGCTTGGTAATGTCCGCCGAACGGCGCCACCGCTTTGGCCAGCTCCAGGACTTCCTCCTCTGTGCTGTACCGCATGGGGACGTACTCCAGCCCGGTGCTCAACCCGAAGGCACCCTCCTCCATGCCCTGGCGCACCAGGTCCTTCATGCGGGCGACCTCCGCCGCGGTGGCGGGCCGCTCGAAATCCTCTCCCATCACCATACGCCGCACCGTGGCGTGCCCCACCATCATCACCAGGTTGAGCGCGGTGCCGGCGCTCTGCAATTCCTCCCGATGCTTGGTGATGGGCCAGGTCCCGGTGCGGCCGTCCGCGTCAATCACGGCGGTGGTGAAGCCTTGCGTGGTGAAGTTGGGCAGCGTGCCGTATCCCCGCAGGATGGCGGACTCGATGTGCTCGTGCAGCGCGATGAAGCCGGGCGTCACGTAGCGGCCGCGCGCATCAATCACTCGGCTCGCGGCGGCCGGACCCAACTGGCCCACCGCGACCACAGTATCCCCGCGGATGCCGACGTCGGCGCGGAAAAACGGGTTGCCGCCGCCATCCAGGACGCGGCCCCCGCGGATGATGACGTCGTAGCGGGCGGCCGGCGCCTGGGCGGTGAGGGTCAACGGAGGGGCGGCCAGGACCGCCAGGATGGGGACCAGCCGCCAATGGCTGGAGCTCAAACGTGGTAAGCAGGCGCGTGGCATGAAGCGTCTCCGGCGGGGGACGGCGCAACGTTGTGCCGTGGACCCAGGCGACACAAGCACGCCCGTAGGTTGCTTTGCAATGCAAAGTGCTTTATCGTTGTGGTCCACCCGCAACCAAGACCAGCTAGATGAACCGGTCAACCATGCTGAAGCATCCGAGCGCCTTCCTACCGGTGGCAATGTCCCTCACCGCCCTCGGCACGGTGTTGGTCTTCGTTGCCCTGAACGGTACCGCGCCGCAGGCCGATGAGGGCACCGCCGCCCACATCTGGCAGCTCCTCATGGCGGCCCAGGCGCCTTTGGTATTGTTCTTCGCGATCAGGTGGGTTCCGCGGGCGCCACGACGGGCCGTGCCTGTCCTGGCGCTGCAACTCGGCGCTGCCCTGGCGGCCCTGGTGCCGGTTTTCTTGCTGCGCTGGTAGCGGGACCTCGAAGCGGCCCGTGCCAAAACGCCATCCGGTCAGTACTGCTCCATACGGACAGCGGAAATACCCCGACCGCGCCTTGTCATGTCATCATCCCGCGCAGCGACCGTCCACGCGCTACTCGTCACCGCAGCGTTGGCCTGCGGTCTTGGCGAGGCAATGGCGCAGCAGGCTCGGGTGCGGATCGCCTTCGTGGCCGAGACGGCAGCGGACTCCGCGCCTGCGGACGAGTACCGACGCGTTTGGGCTGAGAGCGAAAGCCTCGTCGTCGGGGGCGATCGCTACGTCCGCGCCTGCGATCAGGCGTTGGCGCTGACCGTCCAGCAACGGGCCGATCGGTGGCGAGCCATCGTCGCCGAGCGCGGGCGATAGACGCCGGCGGGCGAGTCCCGCCCGCGAGTCCGAAGCCGCCGCCTCGCGCAAGAGACACGTCACCGCCTTGTCATCATCCCGCAATCCCACCGTCACGCCGTCATCAGGTCGCGGGTGCATAATGGACGAGCGGACGGACGGAGGCGCCTCATGCGACCCAGCCTTGTAGTGGCAGTGCTGCTCGCGATGGACACGGGGGTGGTAGCATTCGCCCCCCGCATGCATGCCCCGCCTCTCTTCCGTGCGGTCAGCGATGCCTGGCGCGATCGCGGGAACCGTGGGCCGGAACTGGGACTCCCGCCGGTGCCGCCGCCCATCGCGTTCCACACCCTACGGCTGCGGCAGCTGGCTCGAGTGATCGGGATGACCAAACTGGACGAATGCCTACGGGAGGGAACCCGCCTGGGCGGCACCTGCGCCGAAAACGTGGGGGCCGCGCGGGTCGCGGGAATTGATGTGGGCCTTATGACGGTGCAGCGGTTGGCCTGGCGCCGGACCTTCGCGGACAGCGTGCCGGCGGCGCAGGCTCGGGACTCTCTGGCGTGGCTCATCGATGCGGGCAACCGACTGGAGGTTTGTGAACTGCCCGGAGGCACCGTCACCCTCCGCGAACTCCATTGGCTGCTGTGGGCGGGCCTCGCCATTCGGTTCGAACTGCGGCGCGAGGCGCCCGGCTACAGTCTCACGCTCCTAGCGGAGAACCTGGATCGGTGGTCGCCGGAGCGCCGCTGCCTGCCAGGACTGCCGCGCCGATCTCTCGGCCCAGAGATCCAATGCCCTCTGCCCGACCAGGTCAGGTTCTACCAGCTGATCGCGCCGCTAGGACCTCTCCCAGGGTCCACAGGTCCGCGCCCAGCAGCAGAAGGTCTTTCACGATGAAGCCACCACCGCCTCCGGGGACCACGATCCACTCCACCCTTCGGAACAATCCGTCTGAAACCTGACGACTGACGTCTGATAACTGACTGGCCGCCTCTGTTGTGACCGGCTACTCTTGTCCGTCCCGGCCCGCCTCCGCCATGGCCCTCCAGTACATCTACACCATGTACGACCTCCGGAAGGTCGTACCGCCCAGCCGAGAGATTCTGAAGGGCATCAACCTGGCTTTCTTTCCCGGGGCCAAGATCGGGGTGATCGGCGCCAACGGGTCGGGCAAGAGCTCATTGCTCAGGATCATGGCAGGCGTGGATCACGATTTTCAGGGCGAGGCCCGACCGGCCGACGGCATCTCCGTTGGCTACCTGCCGCAGGAACCGGTGCTCGATCCCGCCAAGGACGTGCGCGGCAACGTAGAGGAAGCGGTAGCATCAACCCGCGCGCTGCTCCAGGAGTTCGAAGCCGTCTCGGCCCGGTTTGCTACGCCCTTGTCCGACGATGAGATGAATGCGTTGCTGGAGAAGCAGGGCAACCTCCAGAACCGAATTGAAGCCGCGGGCGCCTGGGAGCTGGACCGCCGGCTCGACATCGCGATGGACGCGCTCCGGTTGCCGCCCGGCGAAGCCGATGTGGCAACGCTCTCGGGTGGCGAGAAGCGCCGCGTGGCGCTCTGCCAGGTGTTGCTCCAGCAACCCGACCTGCTGCTGTTGGACGAGCCCACCAATCATCTGGACGCCGAGTCCGTGGCCTGGCTGGAGCAGCACCTGGCGGCGTTCCCCGGCACCGTCGTGGCCGTCACGCACGACCGTTATTTCCTGGACAACGTGGCGCAGTGGATCCTGGAGCTGGAGCGCGGGGAAGGGATCCCGTGGAAGGGAAACTATTCCTCCTGGCTGGACCAGAAGCGGCAGCGCCTGGCGAACGACGAG